>JANWXU010000064.1 GCA_025057395.1 Bacteroidia bacterium
CTTTCTAGTAACGCTTGATACTGCTTAGTAAGGGCATTACGAGGCTCAGTAAGAATACGTACAAAATCTTCTCGAGTTAAAGGATGTAACTCTACTCGAATAGGTAAACGTCCCTGTAGCTCTGGAATAAGATCGGAAGGCTTAGAAACATGAAAAGCGCCTGCTGCAATAAATAGAATATGGTCTGTTCTTACACTTCCGTATTTTGTATTTACCACTGTTCCCTCTATAATTGGTAGTAAGTCTCTTTGTACCCCTTCCCTTGAAACATCGGGTCCCCCTTTATTATTTCCTGAGCTAGCAATTTTATCAATTTCATCAATAAAAATAATTCCACTACTTTCACATCGCGCAATTGCCTCTTTGGTAACCTGATCCATATCAATAAGTTTTTGTGCTTCTTCCTCGAGTAGATATTCTCGAGCTTCTGCAACAGTAAGAGTGCGCTTTTTCCTTTTTTTAGGCACCATTGTACTTAAAATGTCTTGGAGACCATCGAGATTATCGAAGCCTGCAGGTCCAAAAACTTGAATACTATGCGCAGGTACTGTTGTATCAATTTCAATTTTTTTGTCTTCGAGCTTACCCTCTCGCAATAAAGTGCGGAGCTTTTCCCTTACTTTTTCTTCTACACTTTCTTCCTCCTCACTTAAAGGAGAGTCAGAAGAACTTTTTGAAGAGGGTCGAAATAGATAATCCAAAATAGCTTCTTCTACATTTTCTTTGGCTTTCTCTAAAATCTGTTGCTTACTAGCGGCCTTGACCATATTTACACCGTGCTCTACCAAATCACGTACCATACTTTCAACATCCCGCCCCACATAACCTACTTCTGTGAATTTAGAAGCTTCTACTTTAATAAAAGGAGCCCCAGCTAGTTGAGCTAGCCGACGTGCTATTTCTGTTTTTCCTACGCCTGTTGCCCCTATCATTAAAATATTGTTGGGCATAATTTCTGCACGCATAGGCGTTGGTACGTTTAAACGACGCCAACGATTTCTAAGGGCAATTGCTACAGCTTTTTTAGCTTCCTGTTGACCAATAATATACTTGTCTAGCTCCTCTACTATTTTAGCAGGTGTTAAGTCTTTTAACATATAACTTTTTAGAAATAGCAAGGTGTAAAATTATACGTTTTTATCAATATTTTTTTCAAATTATTCGTCAATTACTATTTCAATATTTCTGAAAGCACTTTATCCATTATTGCTAAGCCGGTGTCAATTTCTTGCTTAGTAATAGTGAGAGTAGGGCGAAAACGAATGGATTTTTCAGCACACCCTAAAAACATTGCATCATTTTCTAAACCCACTTTTATAAAAGCATCCCGTATAGCTTTGGTAGGTAAATCAAAAGCACATATAAGGCCTTTGCCTCGGACATTAGTCACTTGTGGATACTTATGCGCCAAATTATGAAGTCCTTCTAGTAAATAATTACCACTTTGCTGTACATTTTCCAAAATATTATCCTCCTCGATAATTTGCAATATTTTATCAGCACGTACCATGTCCACTAAATTTCCTCCCCAAGTAGAATTAATACGCGAAGAAACACGAAAACAATTATTTTCTACCTCATCTACTTTTGGTCCAGCTAATATACCACAAATTTGCATTTTTTTACCAAAGGCAATTATATCCGGCCTGGCTTTAGGACCAAAATGCTCGTGCGCCCAAAATTTACCTGTGGCACACATACCCACCTGCACCTCGTCGTATATTAATAAACACTCGTTTTCATCACACAACTGACGCAAAGCTTCCATAAATTCAGTACGAAAATGATTATCCCCTCCTTCGCATTGAATAGGCTCAATAATAATAGCACAAATATCATCTCGGTGAGTTTGAAAAGCCATTTTTATTTGGTTCAAAGCTAAAGCTTCACGCCGTTGCACATCTTTTAAGCTTTTTTCATCTAATGGAAAATAGATTTTTGGATTCAGCACTCGGGGCCATTGCTCAAATTTTGCAAAATATTTGATTTTATTAATGTCAGTGTTGGTTAGAGAAAGAGTATAGCCTGAGCGCCCATGAAAAGCCTCTTGGAAATGTAGTACTTGTGTTCCTTTTTCATAAGTATAGCCTTTTTCAAAGTTCTTCTGTACTTTCCAATCCATGGCTACCTTAAGGGCATTTTCTACTGCCAGAGCCCCCCCCGCTATAAAAAAAGCATGCGGCAAATATTCCGGAATTCCTACCCTATCAAAAGTTTGCAAAAAATGAGCATATTGCGTCGTATATAGGTCTGAATTTGAGGGGTTAATAATCGCTGCTTGTAATAAATTATCTATAAACTCCTGGTCCTCAAGCATCTTAGGGTGATTATATCCTAAAGGAATAGTAGCAAAACAAGAAAAGAAATCTAGTATTTGGCGCCCTCTCAAAGAATCATATACGTAAGCACCTTGGCTCCTTTTTAAATCCATTACCATTTCGTAGCCATCTTTCAAAATATGGCTTGTCATAATTCCTTTTACTTCTTGGGGCTGTATATTATTTATGTATCTCATGGTTTTAATGACAGTAAACACGAAGCAGTTCTTAAATTTAGCGCTTATTAATAAAACATTTTTCGCCTACTCAAAGTTAATCAAAAACTTTGAAATAAACCGATTAGGAAAGCAAGCCCAATTCGGAGACTCGCAAAGAATCGATTTTCCAAATCGAATTAAATTTGTAATATGAAGCAAAAAGTATTACTACCCAACCTCTTTTCTTTTTTATTTCAAAAATGGTTTCACCTTGTTGCGCTATCAATTATTGGCTTTTTTGTTTATAGCAATACCCTTTGGAACGAATATGCTTTAGATGATGGTATTGTTATACTAGAAAATCGTTATACTAAGCAAGGCATCAAAGGAATACCCTTTTTACTTACACTAGATAGTTTTGCGGGATTTTTAGATGAAAAAACGCCAATACTAGCAGGCGGTAGGTACCGTCCGCTCTCATTAATTTCTTTTGCTATCGAACATAGCATATGGGG
Organism: Bacteroidia bacterium; assembly: GCA_025057395.1. Lineage (GTDB taxonomy): Bacteria > Bacteroidota > Bacteroidia > J057 > JANWXU01 > JANWXU01. Next base: position 2,992 of record JANWXU010000064.1, read on the forward strand.
CCTTAACCCATCTATAAGTCATTTTTTCAACATTATTTTTTACGTACTGGGCAGTTTTGGCACTTATTTCCTTCTTTCAATTTTAATTTCAAACTTACATCCTTTGCTACCCTTTTTAGCTACTCTTATTTTTACTTTACATCCTATCCACACAGAAGCTGTGGCTAATATCAAAGGAAGAGACGAACTTTTTTCCTGGCTTTTTCTTGTATTCAGTTGGCTATCAAGTTTATATTACTTAAGGGAAAACAAAACAAAATGGCTTCTTGGATGCGGGATGAGTTTATTTTTGGCTTTACTTTCTAAAGAAAACGGACTAACAGCACTTTTGATTTTTCCTCTTTCATGGAAATTAGTATTTAGCAAAAATTCTATTAAAAGTTGGTTGCCCCTACTTGCTGCGATGGGAGTGGCCACGGGGTTATATATTGGTTTAAGAATCCATGCTGTAGGCTTGCCCACTACAGGTGGCAGTACAGACATTTTAAATAATCCATTTTACAATGTTTCTTTATTTTCTAAGTGGGCAACTATTAGCGTAATCTTTTTACACTATTTGAAGCTTTTACTTTTTCCTTATCCTCTCTGTTTTGACTATTCTTATCCTCAAATTTCTTACCACACTTTTTATGAAATTTTGCCATGGTTAAGCTTATTATTACACATTGCACTGCTGTATTACGGCTTTTATTTATATAAAAAGCAAAGCATATTGGGTTTTTGGATATTTTACTATTTTCTTTCTCTAATTTTAGTCTCCAACTTATTAATTAACCTAGGAGCCTTTTTGGGCGAACGTTTACTTTTTCAAGCTTCGCTGGGGTTTTGCATATTTTTAGCTTATAGCATTCTATACACATGGGAATCTCAAAACTTTTACCTTAGGCGCTTGACTTTTGTTTCTCTATTACCACTGCTAATTCTTTACGCTGCCCAAACTTGGCAGCGTAACCAAGATTGGCAAAACAATAGGACTTTATATATACGCGACGTTGAAGCCTGCCCCTATAGCTGCAAAACCAATAAAGCGGCGGGAGAATCTTATATTGCTTTAGCTAAAGAGGCACAAAATAAAAATGAGCTTCAAAAGTTAGCTCAAAAAGCTATTTTTTACTTAGAGCGTTCACTAGAGCTTTACCCGGAATATGCCGATGCTCTTTTAGATAAAGGTACAGCACATTACCTATTAGAAAATTACGAAGAAGCAGAAAAATATTGGCTTTTGGCAAAAGAAAAAGTTCCACAACATCCTATTTTGAAGCAAAACTTAAAAATATTAGAAGAGCAAATGGTATATCAAGCCCACCAAGCTTTTCAAAATAAAAACTATACCCAAGCCATTTACTACATGCAAAAAGCACTAGCAATTAACCCCTTAAATGCTGATCATTACTATAAACTGGGCTTATTTTTGGGTACTACCCAACAAATAAAGGAAGCTATTTATTATCTAAAAAAAGCCACCGAAATGAATGCGAACCATGCAGATTATTGGTATCATTTAGGAGGCGCTTACTATACCTCCAGGCAAATAGATTCAGCAAAATGGGCGTGGAAAAAGAGTCTTAATATTCGACCCGCCAATCAAGAACTACAAAAACTGCTAAATGATTTATAGCACATAGTGCCCTAAAACTTGAAGTTAAGGCAAGGTAAGTTTTTTAGGATTGGGATTCCAATTCAGTATTTTAATAGATTTTCCATCTTGACTTTGATAAATTACAAAACTTTCCTGCACCTCATCATTAGCATAGTGTACTGCATAGTTTAGAATATAATACTTTCCTTCTGTGCCGCTACCTTGTTGTAGGTGGTCTGTCCAAGAAAGTAATTGCCATTTTTCAAGTTCTCCTAAAATAGAACTACTTTTTTGTATTTGCTGGGACCAAGCTTCAGCACTTATTTTTTTTGCCTCATAAAATTGCGCATCATATAAACTAGCTACTTTCTTCCAATCTTTTTGTTTCCATGCCTCAAAATATTCTTCCATAAAAACTTCTGCAGGCGAGCTTTTTCCTCCACACGCTACTATAATTCCACTTACCCAAAAAAAGCTAACTAATAAATATACCTTAAGCATTAATCATTATTTTTATTAGAATTCAAATATCGTTTCCTAAATAAAATTTTAATTTGTGTAACTGGATTATAATTTTTGTAAATTTTCTAAAAATAATATCTATGAAAAAAAACCAACTAATAGGAAAATGGGGAGAAAATTGGGCTATAGAATATTTACAAAATCAAAATTATAAAATTCTAGGGCAAAACTATCGCACTCACTCGGGAGAAATTGATATCATAGCTGAAAATAAAAATGAAATTATATTCATAGAAGTAAAAACCCGAAAGAAAACAAGTCTTACCCAACCAGAAGAAGCTATTACAAAAGCAAAGTGTAAGAAGCTGACTGCAACTGCCCAGCAATGGCTACTAGAAAATGACAAACAACATATGCCCGCTCGCTTTGATGTAATCGCCATTATTTGGCAACCTAAAGAATTACCAGAAATCATCCACTATCCTAATGCTATCCAAGATGTTTATTTTTATTAGCTAAACTAACTCACCTATTACCGTTATATTTTATTCATAGTTTGTTGATATAATTTTATGGCTAAATTTTAAATAGTTAGGAATACTAACTATTTTTGTACAAAATTTATGTAAGCCTATGCAAGAAGTAAAAGGATACGACTACGGAAAAGCAACTCTAGTAACTTCTCCAATCACACTTCAAGACTTGGCTCTGCTAAAGAAAACTTTACTATGGCAAGAGGAAGATGATAAATATTTAAAAATGGCGGGGGAAGTGCTTAGTCAGCAGCTCGAAGATATACTAGACTTGTGGTATAATTATGTAGGCAGTAACGAGCACTTAGTTTATTATTTTTCAAAAGATAATCAGCCAATTTCAGATTACCTATCGGCTGTAAGAGCAAGGTTTAAACAATGGATTTTAGATCTTTGCCAGAAAGATTATGACCAAAATTGGTTGAATTACCAATATGAAATTGCACTTCGTCACCATAGTACCAAAAAAAATCAAACTGATGGGGTAGAAGCTCCTGCTATAGTGCACTGCCGCTATCTAATAGCATTTATATACCCCATTACCGCTACAATAAAATCCTTTCTTGCTAAAAGTAACTATAGCCAAACAGAAATTGAAGGAATGTACAATGCATGGTTCAAGGCTGTGGTACTCACAGCAGTCTTGTGGTGCTACCCCTACATAAAGTCTGAGGAATTTTAATTTTAAATTTCTTAGCTATTTTTAGCCAAGAGGCTAATAATAACATAGGGTACCCTTAAAGGGTACCCTTTTTACTTTTGGTAAGCAAACTTTAAAAAACTATTTTTGAAACTATTATAAAACCTCTGAAAAAATTAGAATGGAATTTTCGGACTTCGACTTAAATTACCAAAACACAAATATTGAAAGTAAAATTGTTGCTGCGCTAGAAAGAATAGCTGAAGTATTTCGAGTTATTCTGTGGGGTGCGAGTAAAAAATCGAAGTTAAGTCCTATTCAGATACAAATTTTAGTATTCTTACTTTTTCATAGTAACAATCAAAAGAAAGTTAGTTACCTGGCTCAAGAATTTAATATGACAAAAGCAACTATTAGTGAAGCATTAAAAAAGCTAGAAGAAAAAAACTTAGTTTACAGAGAACCTTCAATAGAAGATGCTAGAAGTTTTGTGGTCAATTTGACCAGCACAGGCAAAAAAATTGCCCAGGAAATGTCTCTTTTTACCCAACAAATTAATGAAGTGGTTAATAAATTATCCAAACAAGAAAAAGAAAATCTTTTACTTACGCTTTTGAAAATTATAAAAAGCTTAAATGAACTAGGAGTAATCTCTATCCAGCGGATGTGCATGAATTGCATTCATTACGAATTTATGCCAAACTCTAATACACACTTTTGCCATCTATTAAACCACGAGCTAGCAACCCACGAATTACGCATTGAATGTCCAGATTTTAATTATCAGAAAAATTAATCGAGCTTTTTGGGTTATTAAAAAATGGAAGTAGCTTAGTACTTATCTTCACTTTTTGTAAAACCGCCTTACCCTTTCATTCCAAAGAAAGTTAAACACTATTTTGTTTCCTACACTTATACCCTAACTTTAATAATATGAGTCTATTTGTACTCTTTAATATTTCTACTATGAATTAGCCTAGGATATCAATTGCATTATTCTACCCTATTCCTCTCAAAGACTATAGGATTATCTTACTTACTAAATTCCCTAAAAATTAATCCTCCAACCCTAGAAATTAGTCTCAAAAAAAAATTTATATTTACATAACCTAGGATTTAAACTTAAGTAATAAGAACCACTCATGAAACTACTAAAACATTTATTGTTTGCAGGATTTTTGAGTACTCTTTCTACACAAACTTTTGGACAATCTGACCCCAATAATGGGATTATTGATGGCATAGACGAGCTAGTAACACGCAAAGAATACTGGTTTACCATGAAAGATGGGGTAAGACTAGCAACAGACGTCTTTTTACCCGTTTTAAATGACGATCTAGCAATAGCTAATCTACGGATTCCTTCTCCCATTCCAGGAGGAAGCGATATTATTATTCCACGCCTAAAAATGGCTAATAAAGGGGTGCAATACATGCGCTATCCTAACCAAAGCGATCCCCTGAAGCTTCCGGTGTTATTTACTCGTACGCCATACAATAAGGAAGATCCTACCGGAGGGCAAATTTATGCTTTAATGGGATACTGCGGAATTATGCAAGATATGCGGGGGCGCTACCGCTCGGAAGGTACTTACTATCCAATGTACAGTGACAGCTGGGATAAGTCTGCTTACTTAGGAAGGATAGGACATGTTGTAGATACCACACGTAATCATCTTGCTAATTATCACGAAGATGGATATGATAGCATTGTATATATTACCGACAGCTTACGTAGAGACACTGATGGAGATGGGATCATCACCCCAAAAGATAGCCTTATATGTAACGGCAGTATAGGAATGTTTGGTGCTTCAGCCCTAGGAAATACACAATATCAAGCTGCTGCGGTTCGTAAAATAGATGTAAGCAAAAAAGGCTTAAAATGCTTATTCCCTATTGTAGCTTCAGGAGAATTTTACCACAGTACTGGCACCCATAATGGGGTTTTTAGAGAGCGTATTATTGATGGTTGGCTTCGGGGACAAATAGAACCTTACCGCTACAGAAGTCATGAGGATAATGAGAATGTGTGGGATGCTAAGCACAGCCTAGGGGATTACGGTACACCAGAAGAAATTAAGAGCTCGCGTGACGTAGCAGAAAAATGTATCGATTTTTGGACTACCCTCAACCAAGCCCATTATCCAGATGCAGCTTTTCGCGCAGTTATGGATATAAGTCGAGCTTACATTAATGAAAAAGGCGAACCCGATCCCAATGGTAAAATTAGTCGCTATACTAATATCGACTTGCCCGTTTACAACCTCACAGGGTGGTGGGATATTTTTATAGATGGACAAATTCAAACCTGGCAATTCTTAAAAAAATACGTAAGCTCTCGACACAAAGGACTACAAAAGATAGTAATTGGCCCCTGGGCACATCAAACTATAGGCTCTCGCGCTACGGGAGACATGCGTAAAGAAGGGGATAAAGACTACCGGTACCCAGAAAATGTGGGTAGTATTATAGGAGCCAACCTAGATAACCTAGGTCCTGATAATTTAGGGGGTCTGAGCCAATCGGAAGTAATTGATTGGTTTCGTACTTGGCTAGGCAGCCCTACTGTCTTTTTACCCACCCTAAATGAGTGGCAAGCCGCGGGCAACATTTTAGGACAGAATGTTTTTATTCAAGTGCCTGCAGCAGATTATTCTATAAGTTTTGAGGATTTCTTTAACTTTATTAATGGCACTGGTCCTTTACCTAATGTTCCTATTAAAATTAAAGGATTGGGCATCGTAGATTCCAACACTGTAATTCGCATTACAATTCCAGCAACTGGTAATTCTCTTATAGGAGATAAGTCTGGTGCCAAACTTCGAGCCCCTGGCTCCATAGAGTTTGACGAAAGAAAACCTAAGGGAGTAGCTAATGTACGCTTCTACGTGGTAGGACCCGTAAACGATGATATTCCAGAAAATCAAAAAGTAGGAAATTACTGGTATTCTTCGGATACTTTTCCCCTTCCTAATGTAAGAAAAGTAAATATGTACCTTCATAAAAATGGTACTATTGACCTAAACCCTCCTACAACTGATGAAGGAATTCTTACTTACTTAGCCGATCCAGACAACCCTGTTCCTACTCACGGTGGACCTAATATGATAGTATATACTCCTGATAACCAACGGCTTAGTCAAGGGCAAATGAATTTTACAGATCCCCAATATCGCAAATTAGTTTTAGATAGGCCCAAAAGATTTATTAATGGAGATTCTATTCCCGACCTAGTAAGTTTTACCTCCGCACCACTTACTGATACCTTCAGTATTGCGGGCTTCCCAATAGCTACTATTTACGCTAAATCTAATCCTATTGATACCGAAGTTACCGATACTACTAACTGTGATTTTATTGTGAGAGTTTTAGATGTATACCCAGATGGCAGAGAACTTTATGTTTTTGAAGGAGCTGTAAATGCGCGCGCAAGAGAATATGCGGAGTCTTGGGCTGATGGACAGGAAGATCCTAAGCGTAAGTTTACGAATATTGCTTCTGATAAAATTTACAAGTATCGCTTCCGCATGTTGCCTATTGCCTATACCTGGGGCAAAGGACATAGAATTAAAGTACTAATTAGCAGTACCAATCATCCACGCTATCAAGCATGCCCTAATGTTCCGCTTAAAGATGGAGAATTTTTCCGCCGAAAAGTGGGACAAAATAAAACATACGAGTATCGCGGTAAAACACTAAGGGCTAGAAAAGCATTGCAGGGGCTTGCTTTTTCTCCTCAATATGCCGCTAATATAGAATTTCCTTCATTACAAAAGAATCCGTCTTCCATCTTGCCACCCATTACTCAAAATTTGGAAGCTACAACTAATGTGACCTTATATCCTAACCCCGCTACCGACGTAATAGTAACTACCGTAGAAAAAGCAGGTAATTATACTGCTAGTTTAATTAATCAATTAGGACAAGTAGTGCTAGAACAGCCCTTTGAAAGTACTCTCCATTTGAACGTAATAAACTTGCCCAGGGGCATATATATGCTCAAAGTAAGCAATGGTTTAAACCAAGCCACTAGCAAGAAGGTAATACTTAGATAATAGCCGGGTAACACTTACTTAGGTGAATAAAAAAGGCTGTGCTTTTCCCGCACAGCCTTTTTTTATTTTAGGCAAATTAACCCTCACTCATCGTCTGTATTATTTTCTATTTCTTGTCCATTCTCAGGGGTTGAGTCAAACAAAGTAGACTGCATTCCATCTTCTAAGGACAATACTTTTGCTGTGGCTATTGATGAATCTTCTTCTGTTTTTTCAGCTAATTTAGCCAGCGCAGCAATACTGTCATTATCACGCAACCGAATAAGCCTAGAGCCCTGAGTATTTCTTCCTGCAAGGGGAATATCTTTAACCCTTAGGCGCAGCCCTATACCCTCTTGGGTAATAATCATCAAATCGTCAGCATCTGTAACTTCCGCGATTCCTACTAAAGCTCCTGTTCTTTCCGTAATATTAATAGTTCGAACACCTTTGCCCCCCCGATTAGTGACACGATATTCTTCAAGGCGGCTCCTTTTACCAAAACCCTTTTCTGAAAGTACTAAAAGCTGTTTTTGCGGGTTATCAATCACAACCATACCTACCACTCGGTCTTCTGGATGTAAATCAATTGCCTTTACTCCTGCAGCGCCTCTGCCCATTTCGCGTATAGAGTCTGCGGGAAAACGAATAGCATAGCCCTGTTGCGTAGCAATAATAATTTCATCTTGATTGGTAGTAAGGGCAGCCCCTAAAAGAGAATCTTCGTCGTTAATATGAATAGCCAGAATACCACTAGCACGAGGACGAGCATATTCTGAAAGCAATGTTTTTTTTATGACCCCCTTTTCTGTACACATTACAATAGAATATTGCTTTAGATATGCCTCATCATCCAAAGTTTTGACATTAATATAAGCCTTTACTCGATCCTCAGCCCCTATTTGAATAAGATTTTGAATGGCTCTTCCTCTTGCATTTCTATTCCCCTCTGGTACTTCAAAGGCTTTTATCCAAAAGCATTTACCATTTTGTGTAAATAGGAGAAGATAATTATGAGTACTAGCCATAAAAAGATGCTCTACAAAATCTTCTTCCTTTGTTTCAGTAGCTCTTGCGCCTATTCCACCTCGCCCCTGGCTGCGATAGTCTTTTAGGGGGGTTCTCTTTATATAGCCGCTATGAGAAATGGTAATAATAACCTCCTCATTAGCTATCATATCCTCTATGCGAAAGTCTTCGGTGGAATAAACTATTTGGGTTCTCCTCTCGTCTCCGTATTTTTGGGCAATTTCCTGAAGTTCTTCTTTTATAATTTGCATGCGAAGCGGCTCTTCCGCTAAAATTTTGCGATAATGTTCTATTTTCTTTAGCAGCTCTTCATATTCAAGCCGAATTTTATTCATTTCTAGAGAAGTAAGCCGCTGTAAGCGCATATCTAAAATAGCCTTGGCTTGAATCTCGGTTAAGCCAAAGTTATTCATTAAACCTACCTTTGCCACTTCGGGACTTTCCGAACTTCGTATTAATTGGATTACTGCGTCTAAATTATCTAGAGCAATTATAAGGCCCTCTAATATATGAGCGCGATGTAGGGCTTGGTCTAACTCATATTGAGTTCTTCGCACTACTACCTCATGGCGATGATTCACAAAGTGGTGAATCATATCCCTAAGGCTTAGCTGCATAGGACGACCCTTTACAAGAGCTACATTATTAATACTAAAGCTAACTTGCAATTGAGTTTGTTTATATAAGTTATTAAGTACTATATTAGCTTGAGCATCTTTTTTCAGCTCAATTACCACTCGTAAGCCTTCTCTATCCGATTCGTCACGAATATCACCCATACCTTCTATCTTCTTCTCATCCCTTAGAGCAGCAATTTTTTCTACTAGAGCCGCCTTATTCACTTGATAAGGGATTTCTGTTACAATAATTCTTTGCTTACCATTTTTAAGAGTTTCTATTCGCGCTAGAGCACGCAGAGTAATCTTACCTTTGCCAGTAGCAAAAGCTTCTCGAACTCCTTCATAACCATAAATAATACCTCCTGTAGGAAAGTCGGGAGCCTTTATATGTTTCATTAGCTCCTCAAGGCTAATGTCTCGATTTTCAATATAAGCACAAATACCGGCAACTACTTCGCGCAAATTATGGGGTGCAATATTAGTTGCCATTCCTACTGCAATGCCGCTCGCACCATTGACTAGAAGATTAGGAAGCTTAGAAGGTAATACAGTAGGTTCTTTAAGCGAATCGTCAAAATTAGGAACAAAATCCACAGTATTTTTATCTATATCTGCAAGCATTTCTTCTGCAATTGCTAATAAGCGTGCTTCGGTATAGCGCATTGCAGCAGGACCATCACCATCAATCGAACCAAAATTGCCCTGTCCATCGACTAAAGGATAGCGCAGGGACCAGGGTTGGGCTAAGCGAACCATTGTTTCATAAACAGCACTGTCACCATGGGGATGGTATTTACCTAATACTTCGCCCACAATTCTTGCAGATTTTTTAAAAGGCCTATTACTTGCAAGTCCTAGTTCCGACATTCCATACAAGACCCGTCGGTGCACAGGTTTTAGACCGTCACGCACATCCGGAAGAGCCCTTGAAACAATTACCGACATTGAATAATCAATGTAGGCTGTTTTCATTTCTTCCTCGATAGTACGTGTTTGTATTCTTTCTTCTATTGCCATTCCAAAATGAGTTCTTTATGCAAAAGGAAATTAGCTTGAGTATAAATTAAATATAATGTTGAGTTAGTTAAAAGTTTATGCAATAAGTTCGGGTTGCACTGAGGTTTGCGCTCAAGCTTAAAATAGCTTACTTTCAAATATAACATAGTGTGTCATAAAATCCAACTAAGTCCTAATCCACCTCCTAGCTATACTCTCTAGCATTTCGTAGAATATATTCTCAGCACTTTTTTGTTTTTGCCAAGTTAAAGTTTTGTATTTATATTAAAGCAAATCATTCCTTAAGTCTGAAATAAAAGTTTTATGGGCATACCCCAAATAGAAGCCAACAAAATACAACGAATAGCTACATTGCTAAAAGCCATTGCGCACCCTCTTCGCTTGAGCATAATAGAATTACTTGCTCAAAAGAATAAGCTAAGTGTATCGGAACTTTGCGCATATCTTAACTGTGAACAGTCCTACTTATCTCATAATCTGAATTATATGCGCCTCCAAGGAATTTTGGATTGCGAACGACAGGGACAAAAAGTATACTATTCATTGCGTCTTAAACATATAACTGCTCTATTAGACTGCCTCGAAAAATGTACTTGTGAAAAGGAACTCTAAGATAAAAAATTTAGCCCATAAAATGAAATTATGAAAATAAATTCATAAATTAATCGTTCATTATAACCTAATTAATTTGCAGATGGAATATTTAGGTCTAGGACTAGCGATATTTGTAGGGATTTCTCTTGGATTAACGGGAAGTGGAGGCGCAATTTTAGCAGTACCTATCTTGGTATACATTATGCGAATACCTCCAGAAATAGCAACCTTTTATTCCCTATTCATTGTTGGTTTTACGGCGCTCATTGGTGTTCTTAAATACGTTCGTCAAAAGTTAATTAGTTATGAGATAGCGCTGGGCTTTGCAATACCCTCGGTAATGGGTGTATTGCTAGCAAGGAAGTTATTTCTTCCTCAAATTCCTGATACTATATTTACTCTTGCTTTAAATTCTAACTTCTTAGTTACCAAACGATTGCTCTTAATGATACTTTTTAGCCTTCTAATGCTGCTTTCCTCAGTTACTATGATTCGAGATAAAAAATCGGAAACTGGGGAGATAACAAAACTACGCTTAATGCCCTTAGTAATGCAGGGAATGGGAGTAGGTTTTCTTACTGGCCTAGTAGGAGCAGGCGGAGGCTTTTTAATTATACCTGCCTTAGTGAAATTTGCCAAGATTCCTATTTACAAAGCTATTGGTACTTCTTTATTTATCATTACTCTTAATTCTTGGCTAGGTTTTGTAGGGGATATTGGTCGAATGCCGGTAGATTGGATGCTTCTACTAAGCTTCACCTTATTTACGGCCTTAGGAATTATTATTGGTGGAAATCTAGCTCAAAAAGTTCCAGCTACTAAACTGAAGCCAATTTTCGGGTGGTTCGTTCTATGTATTGGTAGTTACATTTTAATAAAAGAAATATTCTTTGCTTAAGCTATGAATTAGCTATAAGTTAGTATCTTTTTTCAAGAAATTAACTAAATGTTCTAATTGTTTACTTAAATAATAATTATTAAATTTGCTAAACAAAGTATATTTAATTATCATTGAGGAGCTATGGCATCAAATCCAGTTAACCGAAAACTTGTAATTTCCAAAGTAAAGCCTTCTACAAAGTACAACAGTGTAATAATCGTAGATGACCAAGAGCTGGATAATTGGATTACACAAAAAATATTAGAAGCAGTAAATTTTAGTGAAAATATACATGTATATACCAGTGGAGAAGCAGCTATAGAATACTTGCAAGGTCTAAATATTAATTCGCAAGTTTCGGCGTCTTTAGCCCCTGATTTTATTTTTGTCAATACTCGAATGCCTCAGATGAGTGGTATAGAATTTGTCAAAAAGATGCAAGAATTGCCCGAAGCCATAAGAAATCACACCAAAATAGTACTAATGAGTCCTGTGCCTAATCCTAAAGAAGAGGCTCAGGTCAAATCTTTAAAGGGAGTATACAAATACCTTCCCAAACCCTTATCTATCGAAGCACTTGAAACCCTATAGCTCCCATTTTTTCGAATGAATTTCTTTACTTCTTTTTCTTCCTTTTTTTCCATCCTATTGCGGCTAGTAATTTTTTTTCTTTTTCAATTATTATATGTATGCATACACATACTGCAAATACAAGTACAAGCTCAAACCATTGAGACCTTAGATACACAATATGGTCTTTTTGGCATTAGCCTAGAGTCTCCGCTTGATAGCTTACCTAACAAGCAATTTCGCGGGAAGAAAATGAAAAAAGAAGTGTATACCATCGAAAAGCAGCCTTTATTTTTAGGGGAGGCTAAATTAAGTAATGTACAATATGTTTTTTACAAAAACAGGTTGCATAGCATCATCCTTCAAACTGACAATGCAAAAGATAGCCAAAATCTTCTTTTATTTTTGGATTTTTTTTACGGTCCTGGTACTCAAGAAGGCTTTTCCCCCCTATATGTTTGGCAGGGCAAAAAAGTAAAGATGATTTATGAGCAAAATGTTCTCACAAAAGCTTGTGAAGTAGTGATTATGAGCCTCGCAATGGAAAAGGAATTTCAGAAAGAGTGGGTACCGGCTAATAAATAGATAGACAGTATACTATACTATATACTGCATAAATATTTTTGAGTAATCAAGAAAATAATACCTTTTCAGCAATTTGAACAGCGTTGGTAGCAGCACCTTTGCGCAAGTTATCTGCTACAATCCATAAGTTTATTCCATTATTTACTGAATCATCCTTTCGAATTCTACCTACATATACTTCATTTTTACCCCTAACTTTAAGGGGGATAGGGTAGGCTTCTGGTTTATTTTCATCAGTTATCACTAGCCCTGGAGCGGCTCTTAGCACTTTGTATACTTGGGCCAAAGTAAAGGAATCTTCAAATTCAATATTAACAGCCTCACTATGCCCCCCTAGAACAGGTACCCTCACACAAGTAGCTGTTATATTCAGGTTAGGTAAGTTTAATATTTTACGTGTTTCTCTTATGATCTTCATTTCCTCCACTGTATAGCCATTTGCTTCAAAATGGTCACACTGCGGAATTACATTTAAATCAATAGGATGCGGATAATACTTTCGATAGTTTTTATTTTCTCTTTCCCCTAAAAGCTGATTAACCCCTTTATAACCTGAGCCCGTCACTGCTTGATAAGTACAAACTACTACGCGACGTAGCCCAAAAGCTTGGTGCAAAGGGGCTAATACCACTACTAATTGAATAGTAGAACAATTAGGATTTGCAATAAGGCGAGAATGAGAAATATGCTCTAGATTAACCTCAGGAACAATAAGAGGCACATGGGGATCCAGGCGCCAAGCAGAGGAGTTATCTATTACAATAGCTCCTTCCATAACAAAAATTTGTGCATACTTACGGCTAATTTCACTACCCGCCGTCAAGAAAACTAGTTCAGAATGACCATTTAGTCTTTGACTCAGAGCTTCCACTCTCCAAGGTGTTTCTCTAAAATGTAGGAATTCGCCTGCAGATTTTTCTGAAGCAAATAGGGAAAGCTCTGTAACAGGAAAGTTTCTTTCTTCCAGCACTTGCAGAAGCTCTCGCCCTACCATTCCAGTAGCGCCGACAATAGCTACACGCATTCACGTTAGGCTGCTTAGTTACAAATCAATCAGAAGCCTTGCAAAATTATCTACTAAAGTAGGAAAAACAAACTAAAGTAGGCTGATTTTTGCGCGCTAAAACAAGAAGTTTTACAAAAGATTCTTATCCCATCTTCTCTTCAGTATCTGATAAACATATTTACCTATTATGTCGTATTCTACATTTACCCAATCACCCCTCTTTAAGAATTGTAAATTGGTATGCTGCCAAGTATAGGGGATAATAGCTACACTTAAAGCTTGTACATCCCGACTTGCAATAGTAAGGCTTATGCCATTTATACATATAGATCCCTTTTCTACAATCAATTGCTCTCCTCCAGGCGGTAGGGAAAAAGTCATCCAGTAACTGCCCCTACGGTCCTCAATACCTATTAATTCACTTATTGCATCAACATGCCCTTGTACAAAATGCCCATCTAGTCGCTGAGTTAAGGTAAGACTGCGCTCTAAGTTTACCATTGCTCCAGACTTTTGAAGCAAAAAATTAGTACGGCGTAAAGTTTCTTCTACTAACACTACTTCATAATAAGGGGGATCTACTTTTACTACTGTAAGACAACAGCCATTATGTGCTACACTTTGATCTACTTTAAGTTCATGAGCAAAAGGAGCAGAAATACGCAAGCGGTAATTAGAACCCTCTGCCGTTATATTCTCAATTTTTCCTAAGGCCTCAACAATTCCTGTAAACATACCCTATTTATTGATTTTTCCTAAACTCCTGATATACTTGCTTGCCTCGGGCAGCTCCACTTAACCATTTAATATTGTTTATAGGGTAAATTAATTCAAAATAATGATAAAAATCTTGGATGTAGTCTGCTCTTCCAATGATAACATATTGGGTAGTAAAAATTTTTATTTTTCTAAGTAAATTTAGCTGAGAAGCAATAGATATACCTAAATTTAGTAAAGAACAGTGAAATATCTCCTTCTCACAAGGTAAATACACTCCTAACTCTATGGGCAGTTTGAAAAGCATTTTATATAGTAAATAATTCCAAGGGCACGCTAACAATAAAGTTGCTCCCACTGGCAGTAACCCCAAGCAAGCGGGGAAACTCCCTACCGCTAATGGATAATAATATAGGATTGGCGGAATCGATGAAAAATTTTCAACTGAAAGGGGAGGCTTTTCTTGGAGCAAATTACAAAAATAGTTGAAATCACTGTCCACTAGAGCATACATCTTTCCTTATAAAATTCTTCAAGAAGTTCATAAAATTCATTCCCATATTTTCGAATTAAAGCGTCCCTCAAGAAGCGAAAAAGGGGTATTTTTTGGGCCCTACCTGCTACACAGGCAGGAGCACATATATGTAATCGTTGATATTGTAAATATTCTAAGCCATCCTTATGGGTAATACGTACAGGATAGAGGTGACAAGAGATAGGCTTTTGAAAATCAATTGCCCCCGCATAATAAGCTTTTTCTATACCACAATAAATAATTCCATTTTCAAAAACTGCGTAAGCACATTCCTCTTTTTTATTCACCAGAGGGGTTTCCAGCTCCCCATCTTCCCCTACTACAGTAGTTCCCTGTTCACTAATAGTTTTTTTACCTTTTTGGGTAAGGAAAGGAGCTATTGCAGAATAATTTTGTTGCAAATAATCAGCTTCTTCTGGAGTAAGAGGCGCACCCGCTTCCCCTACTAAACAACATGCCCCCTTACATGCTGATAACTTACACGCAAATTCAGAATTTAATACATCATCTGGGATTACTACATTTTCTATAATAAGCATACGCTGTTTTTAATATCTAGAATTGTCCATTAGGCAAACTACAACTCCAACAAGAAATAAGTTTTAGAATCATCTAAAAATCATCGTCCCATGCGGGTGTCGATTCTTCCTCTAAGTCTTCAGCTTCCATATCATCAATGTCTTCAATTTCATTTTCTTCTACAGTAGAATCCTCCTCTAACTCTTCTATATCTAGTCCTTCTAAGTCGGCAATGTCCACCTCCTCTTCCGGATCGTCTAGTTCCACTTCCCATTCCTCTTCCTTTTCAAAATCTTCCTCCACAGGTTCCATTTCCAAGGGTTCTTGCTCGTCTTCTTCTCCCATATCTTCTTCTTGGGGAGCGTAACTAGCAGCAAAATTACTTTCAATAAGTTCTTGGGCTTCCTCCTCTTCGGAATTCTCTTTAGTTATCTCCTCAATTTCACTTTCTGCTATATTTTCATCGTTCTCTTCCTCAGTCTGAGTAGTACTAAGCAGCTCTTCATTTTCTGTAGATTCTTCTTCAAAGGACTCGTCTTCTATCAGTGTATTGGTTTCAGTGTTATGTTCTCCATTAGCCCTGCTTTTAGCTTTTTTTCCCTCGGCAAGAATGCGTTCCTCCTCTTTCGCCATTTCCTCTTCTACCTCTGCTCCCTTAGACCTAGAATATTTTTCCAATAAAGAATCTGCCGATGGCCATCCTTCTGGCTTAGGAGAAAGCTTAAGGTCTTCAGCCTTAACAACTTCATCAGAGGGTATGGGTATGGTAATAACTTTTTCTTGTTCTTTTTCATTACCCTCTACTTTTACAAAAGATTCAGTTTTTCCAGAAGAAGAATTTGTTAGGTTATTTGCGTTTGAGCTCAATAAGCTAGCTTTTTCTTCTGCTTTATCAGATTTATTAGATATTGTTTCTGAATTTTTGGAAGAATCATCTGCCAATTTTTTTTCTTCTGTATTTTGATGAGATTCTTGAACTAACGCAGTAGCCTCTACAGGAGTACTAGGAGGAATAAATAAAAATTCTACCCTCCTATTTTTGGCTTTGTTTTCGGGAGAATCATTAGGGAAAATGGGCTTAGCGTCTCCCCAGCCATTAGCTACGATATAACTAGGAGGATAAGAGGTTTGTTTTAAAATATATTGCCGAATGCTTTCAGCACGTCCGCGCGATAAAGAAAGATTATAATCGGGATTCCCATCCGAGTCGGTATGAACATTAATTTCTAGTCGAAACCCAGGATGCTTGGATAAATAGTCTACGATGTAATCTAACTGGAGCTCTATTCCTAAGGTGAGCTCCGTTTTGTTTTCTAAAAAATCTAAAGATTCAAAAACAATAGGTATATTTTTTTTTACTCCTTTATCGATAAGCGCTAAAACAGAATCAGCGGGCAGGATTTCCTCTTCTTGAATATGCAGTGCATTATGGCCTTGTATTTGTAACTGATATGTTCGGCTACCAATAAGTTGAAATTCAAAATAACCATCCGGTCCTACAAAAATGGGCTCAATTTCTGTGTTCTCGTCTAGGTCAATCAGCGTAATAATTCCTACGATAGGTTGCCCGGAAGCCGAATCAATGAGGTAGCCGCTAAGATTAACCACTGCATCGGGACGAGCCGCCATAGGCATAGGATAAGAAAAAATATCCATATTTTGCTCATGATCGTCCATTGTTCGAGCATAAAAAAGGGTATCAGCATTAGCATCAATCGAAAAGTAATACTCGTCCTTGGCAGTATTAATGAGAGGACCTAAATTTTTAGGGGGTTCCCAATTGCCGGCATACATCTTTGTACGGAAAATATCAAATCCTCCATAATTAGTGATATGCCCTTTGGAACTGAAATAAAGAGTATTATTAAGCGGATGTATAAAAGGACTTACCTCATCCTGTGCAGTATTGATAATAGGTCCTAAGTTTTTGGCCACAGTCCAAGTACCGTCTTCGCGACGAGTAGTTTTGTAGAGGTCTGTTCCTCCAAACCCTGAGGCGCGGTTAGAAGCAAAGTAAAGCGTTTTTCCATCAGGACTTAAAGTAGGATGAGAATCCCAAGCCGAAGAATTAACAGCGGCTCCTAAATTTGTTACGTTTTTCCATTCTTTATTTACTAATTCCGCACTGTAAATATCACAATTACCCAACCCATCTGGATGATTACAGCGAACAAAATAAAGAATATTACCTTCACGATTGAGGCAGGCAGAGCCTTCGTTATAACGAGTGTTAATAGAAGTCGGAAATGGAACTACTTCGGACCACCCTTCGTCTGTGTATTCAGTGTAATAAAGGTCCTCATTTTGCCTATAGTCTATCAGAGTGGAGGGCTTGTAATCATTCCTTCGAGAAGTAAAAATTAGTAGTTGGTTAGAAGGATGCATTACGGGAGCATAGTCTGGATAGGGAGAATTTATACTTTTAGTAAGTAGCGCAAGCGAAGAATCTTGATATAATTCCAACGTATCGCTTGCATATTTCTCTCGAAGAATCCTATAATAATAATTTCTATCTACATATTCTACCTTTTTGTTGGTTTGAAGAGCATCGTAATGTAGACGAATGCGTACAGAATCTTTTGGCTGATGATTAAGAGCTAAAGTATAATAAAAAAGCGCAGCGGTCGTATCGCGCAGAATTTCTTTTACTTGTCCTAACTTCCAAATATATTCAAGTTGCTTTTTATCTTTAAAATTATCAATTCCAAAATTATGAGTATATTCTGTAAGTAAAGAATCTAAAAGTTCATAGTTTTTGTGTGGCTTACTTTCAAGGGTAGCAATCTGACTTGCAAGTACAGGATTTTCATAAAACCTAATTTTTCCGATATTAGGAAAGTGCAAAGACCGCGAAGCAAGGGGCTTACGCAGCGCAGAACTTAGATAGACGGATTGCTGCATTTTAATATTCAATTCCTGTGCCTTACTTCCCTTATTTAGAAAGAGAAGTAAGGAAACAAGAAACATAATGTAAAGCAGCCGGTGTAACATTAAAAAATTACTTTAATCTATCAGGTTCTTAGG
>JANWXU010000065.1 GCA_025057395.1 Bacteroidia bacterium
TAATCAATTAAATTTTATCCCAATCCTACCTTATTAAGGTAGGCTGATGTGAGTAATTTAATGTGAGGGGTAATCCAAAAGTAATTAAGGCCAACTATATTTGTTAATCAACTTGCATTTTCAACAATTTGCATTAATTTTAGAAAATACTCATGAATGTAGCCCTAATACAATCATTATTATTAAATACCAGACTTTTTACTGCAGTTAGTATTATTGCTCTATTATTGCATTTTCCGCTCTCAGGAAACACGCAAACCAAACAAGAGACAATTGAGCAATTAGAAAATTTACATGTTATTTTTGATAAAAAGCTAAAAAAGGACCCCAAAAATGTAGGCGCCAAAAAATTAAACGACAATATAGAAGCTATTCTTGCAATTATTGATAGTAATAATGGTGATTTATCCAAAGAGAAAAATAAACTCAATAAACTAATCCAAGAGGGAATTAAGTCTGCTAGTAAGTTTCAAACTCAGGACGCTAAGAATTTATTGGCGGCACTAGAAGCACTAGCCAAACATCTGGAAGAAAGTGAAAAAAAAATATCCAAATCAGGCACGAGTGAAGCAACCAATACTAGTGCTAACTCTTCCAATATAGAAGTAATCGCAGAAGAAGAAAACCTAACCCCATCCTCTACTAGCCAAGAGGTTTCTCAAAATGCTGAGAATCTAAACTCTTCTACTTCCAATTCACTAATTAACATAGCTCCCTCTAATAATTGGAAGGCGAAAGATAATCTGATACATTTCTGGTTAATTTTTATAACTAGCAGCTTAATAGGAGGATTATTTTTTTTCTATCGTCATTTTAGTAAGAGGAATCGACAAATTGTGAATAGAATTGAAGAGCTAGAAGAAAAAATGGATAAAAATAATTTTTCAGGAAGCTCTTCACAAACCAACTTAGAAATTTCTATGCAACAACAGAAACAAAAGTTAGATGCGCTAGAGGCTAATATTTCTAGTTACATGAAAAAAATTGATGAGCGCCTAGATAAAATAGAAAATGCACAAAATAAGTATAATAAAGCAGAAGAACCTGAACCAGCATTAACTACCCAAAACATTGCAGAAAAGCTATCTCTTCGCTTCACAAATAGCTCACACTTTTCTTCCGACTTTAGTTATCACAATCTTATCGAAACTTGCTATAAAATCCATAATATTTTATTAGGTTTACAAGAGCGCACCCAAATTCCTGCCCTATACCATGCTATTGAAGACATTCTTCCTTCACTACGTAGCATTACTCATCTTTCTCCTGAGATACGCCTTCAACTAGCCAAAATTGCACAACTTGCCTATACCAGTTCTTTGAATGAAGGAAACTCAGAATGGTATGAGCAGCTAAAGCAAGCCTTGGAAGAACTACATTTTGAAATATTTGATAAAATGGTAGGCAGGATGGCTTTTACAGAACACTATGCAGATAACCTTTCCTATGACGCATTTCTTACAGACTTTTCTATTCGTAATGAGGAATATCCTAACTTCGAAAATGCAGTTCACCAAATTGAACGAAGCCAAGCTTTCCAAGAAGAAATTAATAACATTATTCTTTATACTCTTAAACCTGCCATTTGCTACAGTGATGATACTGGAAAAACAGTATTACGTAAAGGGAAATATGTAATTAATATTTAGTTGAATATATTACAATAATTTGAAAATTCACAAGAGTAGTTTGAAGAACTACTCTTTCTTCATTTATTTTTTTGCATAAAACTTTTAGTTTCTAAGTAAAAAACCAACCCTGTACTCAAGTAAGCTGCCCAAAAGTCATTTCTCTTTTCTCTTATGTAATAACGAAAACAAAGCAAAATATCTAGGCTCCAATTTTCGCTAAAGAAAAAGGCTACACCAGAGGTAATATTCCCGTTCAAGCCAAACGCTTTTTCAATAGGGAACCTTTCAGCAGGACTATTGCGGTTTATGATCCTACCCCCTTCAATGCTTGTCTCTACTACTAGTTTAAAGTTTTTTAAACCTCCGTAAAATCTAACTAAGGGTCCTACAGTGTAAGAAAATTCATTAAAACGCCTATCCTTCGAAAGCTGTTGATAATAAAAAGTAATAGCAGGACCTAGAGCAAGTTTAGGATTTATAAAGCTTAAAAAGCGCGTGCCGCCCCATAAGCTAAGGCAATTGCCCTTCAAGTCTGGAATTTGAACATAAGTAAATCCCCCGTCAAAGTTTAATGAATAACTTTGCTTCTGAGCCTGGACACATAAACTAGGATGTAATAAAACTATCGCAGCCCAACTCAAAAAGTAGCCCAACCTAGGAAGCAAGTTCTGTTGTTTCTCTACTATCTTCATTTAATTTTTGCCACAGCAAGTCGTTTAGTTTATCCAAGTTTTTTTGAGCTACTGCCGAAATTATGATAAAGTCTGGATATTTTTGTTGTAATTCTTTCTCCTCTTTTTCAGTTAAAAGATCAGACTTAGTGAGAGCCACTACTCTTTTTTTGTGTAATAATTCAGGCTCATATGCACCTAATTCATTACATAAAATTTGATATTCCCTATCAATATCTTCGGAAGTAACAGGAATAAGAAATAGCAATACAGAATTTCGCTCAATATGACGAAGGAACAATGTACCAAGTCCTTTTCCCTGGCTAGCCCCCTCTATAATACCTGGAATATCGGCCATTACGAAGGAATAAAACTCGCGGTACTTTACAATTCCTAAGTTAGGCACTAGGGTAGTAAAAGGATAGTCTGCAATTTCAGGTTTAGCTGCTGTAAGTACAGAGAGCAGTGTAGATTTTCCAGCGTTAGGAAAGCCTACTAGCCCTACATCAGCCAAAAGTTTAAGTTCTATGATTGCACAAAGTTCTTTGCCCGGCTCGCCGGGTTGAGCATAATCAGGAACTTGATTCGTAGGACTACGAAAGTGCCAATTTCCTAGGCCTCCTCTACCCCCCGGTAATAATAATAATTCCTGACCATCTTCTGTAATTTCACCAATAATTTCTCCCGTTTCTGCGTTTTTTATTAATACTCCTACTGGCACTTCTAGCACTTCGTCTTTGCCGTTCCTACCATTCATTTTTTTTCCTTTTCCTGGCTCCCCATTTTCTGCTTTAATAAATTTGCGGTATTTTAAATCTAATAAAGTCCAAAGTTGCTTATTGCCACGCAGAATGATATTTCCGCCTCGCCCGCCATCGCCACCATCAGGTCCGCCTCTAGGCACATATTTTTCTCTGCGCCAACTAACAGCTCCAGCTCCCCCTGCTCCGCTACTAAAATATATTTTAACATAATCTACAAAATTACTTTTCATAAAACTAATGAAATGTTCTTTTAATAATACTTCTTTTTTTCAATAAGAATAATTGCAAATTTGCATTGAAAAATTATGCAAACTTGCTTGCAAGAGGAAGAGTTAGGTAATTCTCTAATTCTTCCGCCTACTTACCTTCCTTCTATCAGTTGGTATGCGATGCTCCTCAAGACGCAAAATTATAAATTGGGTATACCAGCAAAATTTATAAAACAAAGTTTGCTGAACAGAGCTTATATTAAAGGCGCTAATAAACTAGAACCCCTTATCATACCTATTCGCCACGCTACTAAATACTGTTCTGAAGTAGAAATATGTTTTAATAGTCCATGGCATCTTATTCATCAAAAAGCCCTTCAGAGTGCATATGGAAGAGCAGCTTATTTCTTATATTATAGTGAGCCTCTTTTATCAAGTTTGGAACATCCGCCCCAAAAACTGTATGATTTTAACTTAAAATTAATTCAGCAAATTAACGCTTTCCTAAAACTACCACCAGTAGAGTGCATAATAACGACTGATAAAATTGATCTAGAATGTGTTTTTCATTTTCCTCAGGGCCCTTATCCTGATTATTTTCAACCTCCTCGCTATTGGCAACCTTTTGGCAAATTTATTCCTAATCTTTCTATCTTAGACTTGCTTTTCCATACCGGTCCTGAAGCTATACTATTCTTAAGAAAGTCTATTACTTACCCCAAAAATATTTAACAATGTTTATCTACCCATATAGCTACTTAAAATTATCGACTAAGTTACTCTACATTTTTCGGACGGGAGTATTCTTCTTATTTATTATAGCATGTTCAGAAGATAATACTCCCCAAACTTCGCAATTGGAAATTCCTGCTTTTGTGGTTAGTAATCAGAATGTAACTATACAAGAATCTTATGTAGCAGATATACAAGCTATTAAGAATGTAGAAATCCGAAGTAAAGTATCAGGGTATATAGAAAAAATCTTTATCGATGAGGGTAAAAGAGTGAGCAAAGGACAAATACTATTCAAAATTAGTGACACAGAATACAAAACAGAACTAGATGCAGCGGTTGCAAGCTTTAAAACTGCTATGGCAGAAGCTAAAATTGCTGAATTAGAAGTAGAAAGGATAAAAAAACTCGTAGAGCAGCAAGTAATATCGCCTATTGAATTAGAAGTTGCAAAAGCTAAATTTGCTGCTGCCCAAGCTAAGGTAGAAGAAGCAAAAGCAGCAGAACAAAAAGCACTTTTGAAAATTTCCTATACAAACATTGTTGCTCCTTTTGATGGTCAAGTAGATAGAATCCCTTTAAAAATAGGTAGCCTGGTACAAGATGGCACCCTGCTCACCACTATCTCGGACTATAACCAAATATATGCTTACTTTAAGATATCAGAAAGTCAATATCTAAAATTAATGAAAAGCTTGCAAAATGATTCCACCTATCAACTACCTTACGTAAGTTTAATCTTAGCAGATGGAAGTATGTATGAGTACAAGGGCAAAATTGAAACTATGGAAGGTGAATTTGAAACCACCACTGGCTCTATTGCGATGCGCGCTATTTTTCCTAATCCTAAGCGCCTGTTAAAACATGGCTCTTCCGGTAAAATTATTATTTCTGAAGAAATTAAAAATGTAAAACTGATTCCTCATAAAGCAGTACTAGAAATTCAAGACAAAAACTACGTATATGTGGTGAAAAAAGATAAAAAATTAAGTTTAAGAAGCTTCGTGCCTAAAAGAAGACTCAAAGATTATTACATTGTAGATTCCGGAATCCAAGTAGGCGAGCTAGTAGTTTATGAGGGAATCCAAAACCTTAAAGAAGACCTTCGCATTACTCCTAAAATTGTAAAATTGGATAGTTTAATTTCTTAGAATCCTCATCCCAACTACATGGTACAAACTTTTATTCAACGCCCTATACTCTCTTCCGTAATTTCTATTTTTCTTATTCTACTAGGAATTCTCGCTTTATTTCAGCTACCAGTAACTCAATTTCCAGAAATTGCTCCGCCCTCTGTAATTGTGACAGCCAAATACACGGGTGCCAATGCCGAAGCTTGCATGAATGCAGTAGCCATTACCCTAGAACGTGCTATTAACGGTGTACCAGGAATGACCTATATGAGCACTATTATTAGCAATAATGGCGTTACACAAATCACCGTTTACTTCAAAGTAGGTACTGACCCCGATATTGCTGCTGTAACAGTCCAAAATAGAGTAGCTACTGTACTAGATGAGCTGCCCGAAGAAGTAATTCGAGCAGGAGTAAGTACCGAAAAAGAAGTTAATAGTATGCTTATGTACCTTAATATTTATAGTGATGACCCGCAAGCCGATGAAGAATTCATTTACAACTTTGCAGATATTAACATTATAAAAGAACTCAAAAGAATTGATGGGGTGGGCTTTTGTGAAATTTTAGGCTCAAAAGAATATGCAATGCGAATTTGGCTACACCCCCACCGCATGAATGCTTACAAAGTGAGCACGGAAGAAATTATAGAAGCAATTCGTAAACAAAATATTGAAGCAGCCCCTGGTAAAACTGGCGAAAGTTCTGGCAAAAATCCGCAACAACTAGAATACATACTTCGATATACGGGTAAGTTTATAACGCCGGAAGAATACCGCAATATAGTTATCCGTGCTGAAAAAGATGGTTCAATTTTACGACTCAAGGACGTTGCTGAAGTAGAATTTGGCGCCCTGACTTATTCAATGATTTCTAAGACAAATGGAAAGCCTTGTGCTTCCATTATGGTGAAACAGCGCCCGGGCTCTAACGCCGCCCAAGTAATAAGAAATATAAAGGCTAAAATGCAAGAGCTTCAAAAAACTTCTTTTCTGCCTGGCATGCGCTATAGTATCGCTTATGATGTTTCTCGATTTTTAGATGCCTCTATTCGCGAAGTAGTAAAAACCCTTATAGAAGCCTTCATACTGGTTTTTATTGTTGTATTTGTCTTCTTGCAAGATTTACGCTCCACTTTAATTTGCGCCTTAGCAGTGCCAGTAGCGCTGGTGGGTACTTTTCTTTTTCTCCAAATATTTGGGTTTTCTATTAATCTACTTACTCTATTTGCACTAGTACTTGCTATTGGAATTGTTGTGGATAATGCAATAGTAGTTGTAGAGGCCGTACATGTAAAAATGTATGAAAAACATTTAGATGGATTTCATGCTACTATAGAAGCTATGCAAGAGATTAGTGGGGCTATTGTAGCTATCACTTTGGTAATGGCATGTGTGTTTATTCCTGTAGCTTTCCTTTCCGGACCTGTAGGCATTTTTTACAGACAATTCTCCCTCACTCTAGCTTTTGCAATTTTTATATCCGGACTTAATGCTCTTACTTTTACACCTGCTTTGTGTGCCCTACTTCTAAAAACTACTCATTACCATGATGAGCCTCAAAAAACACTATTTTCAGCATTTTTTGAAGCTTTCAATAATCGCTACAATTGGCTCGAAAACTTTTATAAACAGCTCATTAGTCGAATCGCACCTTATAAAAAAATAACCCTACTGCTTCTCGTTTCAGGTATTGCTATCACCTACAGCACCCAGCGACTTTTACCCACTGGCTTTATTCCGACCGAAGACCAAGGAATGATTTATATAAGCGTTACTTGTCCTGTGGGTTCTACTCTCGAGCGAAGCAATAAGGTATTAGACCAAATTCAGGTACTTTTACAAAATCATGAAGCAATTGAATCTATTACTACCCTTGCCGGATTTAACATTCTTACCGAGTCTGCCGGTGCTCCTTATGGAATGGCAATGTTAAATTTAAAGCCTTGGGAAAAAAGAGAAAAAAAAGCCCAAGAACTGATTCTAGAGTTTACTCAAAAGTGTAAATCAATACAAGATGCACAAATTGAATTTTTTCTTCCTCCAACGGTTCCGGGTTTTGGTAACGCAAGTGGATTTGAATTGCGCTTACAAAATAAAACCGAAAATCTATCATTAAGTCAAACCGCACAGATTACCAATACTTTTATTGAAGCTCTACAAAAACGTCCAGAAATCAAAACTGTCTTCACTAATTTTAATGCTAGCTTTCCCCAATACCTAATTTATGTGGATCAAGATGCGGCCGCTAAAAAGGGTATAGATATTGCCCAAGCAATGAAAACCTTGCAAGCCTTTGTAGGCAGCTACTACACTTCCAATTTTATACGCTTTGGACAACTTTATAAAGTAATGATACAAGCTTTGCCTGAATACCGCTCTAAACCCGAAGACATTTTGCAGCTAACAGTAAAAAATCAATATGGCGAAATGGTACCTTATTCTTCTTTTATTCGAATAGAAAGGGTATTTGGCGCAGAACAGATTACACGATACAATATGTATATTTCTGCGCTTATCAATGGTGATGCTGCTGAGGGATATAGCACAGGGCAAGCAATAAAAGCAGTAGAAGAAGTAGCTCAAGAAGTATTACCTCGTGGCTACGTAATAGACTGGTCGGGTATTACCCGAGAAGAAATTATTGCTGGCAACCAAACTATCTATATTTTTTTCATTTGCTTAATTTTCGTCTTTCTTCTACTATCAGCGCAATATGAAAGTTTTCAGCTTCCTCTGGCAGTATTACTCTCTCTTCCATTTGGTATAATAGGCTCTTACCTGACTTTATTAGTAGTAGGCTTAGAGAATAACATTTATGCTCAAGTAGCACTAATAATGCTAATTGGGCTCCTAGGCAAAAATGCTATTCTAATTGTAGAGTTTGCATTGCAGCGTCAAATACAAGGCTATAATCCTTTGCAAGCAGCTCAAGAAGGCGCAGTAGCCCGCCTACGCCCCATTTTAATGACTTCTTTTGCCTTTATTGCAGGGCTCATTCCTTTATGTTTAGCTAGCGGCGCTGGTGCCCTAGGAAATCAATCTATAGGTTTTGCGTCTGCAGGAGGAATGCTTTTAGGTACTATTTTGGGTCTTATTATAATTCCTGGCTTATACATCATTTTTGCTCCTAAAAAAGGGAAAAGATGAAAACATTAACTTATCTAATTCTTACTAAAATTTTGAAAAATAGGGTAATTAAGGCACTTACGTTTTTTATACCTGCGGTATGGATAAGCGCCTGCCAATTAACCTACCACTCGCTTCAGGCGCCTTTACCGCTTGTAATTCCATCAAAATTTAGAGCCCAAGAAGATACAACTTCTATTGCGCAACAGAGCTGGAAAGAATTTTTTAAAGATGAATATCTGGAGGCTCTAATAGAAACAGCGCTAGTTTACAATAGGAATTTACAAATCGCTATGCAGCGCATAGAAGCCTCTCAGGCTTTATACTTAGCTTCTAAAGGACAGCTACTACCCTCTCTACATTTAATTACCTCCGCCGGCGTAGATAAGTTCGGAAAATATACCATGAATGGAGTAGGAAATTTTGATACTAACCTTTCAGGTAATATCAGTGAAGATTTACGTATACCCACTAACCCTACACCGGATTTTTTCGTAGGCTTTCGAAGCAGCTGGGAATTGGATATTTGGGGTAAATTGCGCAATACTAAAAAAGCTAATTCTTTCAGAATTCTAGCTTCCCAGGCCTACAAAAACATGGTAATTACAGAATTAGTGGCTCAAATTGGAATTCTATATTACGAACTAGTAGCTATTGATAGTGAACTAAGAGTAATAGAGCGAAATACCCTTCTGCAGCAACAAATGCTTAATCTCATCAAAGCACAAAAAGAAGCCGGCAAAGCTACCTCCTTGGCTGTACAACAAGCCGAAGCACAACTCTTGCGTACCCAAAGTCTCGAATTTTCATTAAAAAATCAAATTATTGCCCTAGAAAATCAAATCAACTTTTTACTAGGACGTTCACCTCAACCCGTGCTTCGTACACCTAATTTTATGGAAAAGCCCTTGCTTGTGGTTAGCTACATCGGTGTACCGGCTCAAATGCTACAACTTCGACCTGATGTGCGAGAAGCAGAGTTACAACTTGCTGCCGCTAATTATGATTATTATGCTGCCCAAGCGGCTCTGTGGCCTACTTTACAACTCAATACTTACACTGCCCTAAACGCTTTTAGTATTGAAAAATTTTTTAATCCCGCCTCCTTCGCTTATGGAATTGCTAGCGGACTTACAACTCCTATTTTTCAATACCATCAGTTAAAAGCTAATAAGAAAATAGCCCAAACCAACGCTTACTCAGCCTATTTGAACTATCAAAATAAAGTCTTATCTGCCCTTAATGAAGTAAATACCTTATTGCAAACTCTAGAAAATTTAGAAAAAATTTATTCTCTTCGAGAACAAGAGCTTAGCACCCTAAGAAAAGCAGTAGAATCTTCCAAAAATTTATTTTTTACTGGTTTTGCTAACTACTTGGAAGTAATTACTGCTCAAAAGGGAGTACTAGAAGCTGAAATCGATCTATTTGAAATTCGCAAAAATCAGTTTAATACAGCAATACAAATTTACAAAGCTCTAGGAGGCGGATGGCAATAAAAGGCAATATGCTAAACAAAATAAGCCCGAGTTCTTGTCGGGCTTATTTCTTTCTTATTATGATGCTATTTGTTACTGCTTGATTATTTTAAATTGCCAGCGAATTTGATTTTGTTCTACTTCTAATAAGTACATTCCTGGCACTAAATTGCTCAGTTCTAATTGCAGATTTTTCTCTTCTCCAGTACCTTCCAGCAATACTTGCCCCTGTAAATTCATCACGCGGTAAAAACTAACCGCCGAATATGGAAGCTCTACTTGCAGCAACCCTTGAGTAGGATTAGGATAAGCAAAAGCCAATAAACTTACTTTTTCAGAAGCCTTAGCAAAAGCCGAACGCCCGTAAGTTATAAAAGGAGTAAAGCTGGATAAAAATCCTTGCGAAAAGGAACATAAACTACAATTCGAGCGCAAACGCACAGCGTAATTCATCGAGGCAGCAGGCAAAGGAACAAACAAACTATCTACTGGCAAAGGTACTAGAGTAGCACTAATCCTTTCTTCACCCTTCCAAACTTCAACTACATAACACTGAGCATTCAAACTAGAATTCCAACGTAAAAGAGCTTTTTCAATAGTAGGGTTAGGCTCTATACTTCGAATTGTAGGCGCAGGACAACAACGAGCTCCCCCCACCTGAATAAAACTTTCTCCTAGTACGCCTGGCTGAGTGGTACATCCTGCAAGTTCGATTGTTTCTATTATACGAAACAAGGTACTTTGCAGAGGCGAAAATCGAAATATCCAACTTCTTTGATTTAAAACTGGAGAGTTTTGAATTAGCCCATTCCCTATTTGGTAAGTAAATCGCCAAGGAAGTTGCCCCTCTAGCAAACGTACTTCAATTTCGGCAGTTTCATTAGGACATATTTCTTGGCTAGGTGGAAAAACAGCAACTTTAGGTACAGAACGTAAAGTTACCAATCGAGTAGCGGTTTGACTAGTACATCCTGGAGCAATAATAGTAACACTATACGTACCTGCTTCATTACTACTACTTATACTTCTTCGAAGAATCTGCCCTGTAAAAGAAAAGCTATTAGGCCCTTGCCAAACATAATTCAAAGCACCTGCTACCGGAATTATACTTAGCTCCAAAGTGGCTCCCGGGCAAACTAAACTATTACCTAAAATTTGTGGTTGAATACTAGGACCAGGAAGGGCTGTAATAAAAATATTCTTTTTATCCTCTTGAATAATTCCTGGGCAAGCGCCGGAATCTTGAACCCCTATCAAAACTAATTCCAGGTTTTGATTAGCAACTTTTTGCCATATGAAGGTATTATCTGATTGAGCAGGAATTATAAAGCTCAAGGGAGTATTATTTTCTAAATAATCAATTTTCCATGGTCCTTTCCCTTTTACCTCCAGCGGTATACCTGTAGGTACTCCTGTGCAAGCCGTAATTGAACGATTCAAAAATCCTACTTGGGGCTGCCGAAAAGTGACAACCATACTACCTCTTAAAGAAGGACGGCAGCCATTAGCATCAATTACTTCTATTAGTTGATAATTACTAACCCCCACTTGAGGAACAAAGGCTATACTAGTTTCCCATCGTCCTTCAATAGCAGCATTACCCAATACTCGCTCCTCAATTTGGCTACCATTTCTAAACTTTACTATCCAGGGTCCTTTGCCCTCTAAAAGAATTCTCATGGTAGCAGTTTGTCCTACGCAAACTTCTTGCCGGCTAGAAATTATCTCTGCAATAGGAGCCTGGCCTATTCTAAATATACCTTGTAGAGGCTGAAAGCAAGTACGATTAGCCGTCTGCACTCGTATGCCCTGTAATTGTAAAATAGTATTTTGTTCAGATGCTCTAATAGGATATATACCTTCATTTAATCCTCTGAGGCTCTTAGGTATTTGATTTTCTAAATAAAAAACTTCCCATTGAGCTCCCAAGGGTATATTTCCAATACTTAAAGCAGCAAACTCTCCGCAATTACGAGGAATCCATGTTACTGCTGGTAAATTTTGAGATTCTATGTTTACTACTTGATTCACCTGCCAGCGGCAACCTCGTGAATCGTCTAAAGATTGTAATATAACTACAGGAGAAGGAGTAGAAACGGGTAGTGCATAAGTAAATAACGAAGTTGATAAAAATAGGCGAGTAAAACTACCATTGATATCCAGATTAGCATACCAGGGGCCTCTACCACTAGCAACGAAGCTTAAAAAAATAGAATCACTAGCACAAAAAGCACTTGTCCGAGAAGTTACTTGTATGCTACTAGGCTCAATCGGAATGGCAAAAGTACTGGGCAAAGAAGTACAACCTTTTTCAATGGCTACCACCTGGTAAGTATTTCCTACTTCTTTGAGAATTACAAAAGGAGCCCTTTCCTGACTATTAAAGTTTTCCCCTTGCCAATAATACTGATAACTAGCGGGTCCCTGAGCAAAGAGCTGAATGCTACGCCCCGGGCAAGGAACTCCATTATAACCTACTGTAGGTGGCGCAGGAATATTGTTGACGGTAATAAGAATGCTTTTTTCACTTGAACAGCCTAATGCATTGACACGTAATCGATAAAGTCCGCCATCAGCTAGCGTAACATTAGGAATATAAATATAAGAATCATTAAAAGTGTTCCCTCTAGGGGTAGTCCATTCAAAACTTGCACCTCCAATGCTAGCTGCCTCCAGTAGTAAGGGACTTCCCTGGCAAATTTCAGTCTTTGAAGCAGTAATCTCTATAGGCAGCGGCATCGAAATCACCTCTATATTCCCGATACTCACTTCGGAACGGCAGTTATTAGCTCCTACAGCCTCTACTTCATAACGAATATTTCTATTTCCTTGCACCAAGAAGGAAATTGCATTTCCCTCTTGCACATTACTATTTAACCCTTTCCATAAATACTTTACCCCCTCAATAGGATTTTCTATACCTAAACTTACCAGGGAGTTTTCACAGGCTAAGCGCGGCCCCCGAATAACGGGTAAGGACGGAGCAGGAAAAACCGAAACTGTTGGACTAATAGCTACAGGAGAAGCACAAAGCCCCTGTATCAGCTGTAAACTATAGATACCAGCATTATGAAGAGAAGCCTTTTCCAAAATCCAGTCTTTACCTATAAATTGAGTATTAGAAGGACCCCTCCAAAAGAAAGTAGCATCCGAAATGGAAGAAATACCATTAAGTTCTATTTTATCTCCCTCACACAAGTTACTTGGAGTAGATAAACGAATACTAGGTATAGGAAGCGTAACCCTAGGAGATACTTCAATTTGCGTTTTTGGTGAGTTACAACTGTTCTCTGCTAATGCTTGCACGGTATAAATGCCCCAAGGAAAGGACTCGGGTTTCAGCCTTATCACTGTACCTAGTGCTCTAAAATTATTAGGACCTTCCCATCGATAAGTTAAATTAGGCAACGGAGAAACTACTGACAAAGTAAAATCAGAAGCCCTACAATCGGTTATATCTATACTTACACTCGGTGCCAAAGGCACAGGATTTACCTTAATCGCAAAAGTAGCACTTCCCACTATACACCCACGGGTATTTCTAGCCTCTACTGTATAAAGACCACTATTCGAGGGTTGTACCTGAACTAAGGTTGGAGATGCTACAGTAGAGGAAAAGTTATTAGGTCCTTGCCAGTAGTAGAAAATAGGTTCATTAGTCTCTGAAACTGAAGCATTAAAGCGTAGAGTTTCTCCAGCACACAGCTCAGTATTAGAAAGTACACTAGCAAAAAACCTAACTCGATTACCCTCCACATTGATTAGGGTACTAGCAGTATCGGCACATCCATTACTTGCGCTAACTATCAGTCTATAATTCCCACTTAAATAGGGTTCTGCTATTAAATTCACGGTAGGAGTATTCGCTACAAATCCTTCAGGTCCTTGCCAGAGCCAATTTTGAATAGGACCACTTACAGTAGCCCTAAGGGTAATAATATCTTGAGCGCAAGCCCTAGCAGGAATATCAATGCTACGAATCTGCGGAGCTGCTAAGACATTGATATCTCTAACAGCCACTTTTGTTGTACAACCCTGAGCAAAAGCTTGAACTTGATACGTACCTGCTAAATTAAGGGTGGCGCTACTAAAGTTTAAGGTAGGAGTATTTTGAGTAATACTTCCTCTTGGAGTTTGCCAAACATAAGTTGCATTATAAATGGCCGGTATGGCAATAATTTGAAAGGACTTACCCTCGCAAACTTTTTCTGGTAAAGTTTGGAGATTCAGGGTAGGAGGAAGCTCCACTATTTTTACCTCAAAAGGACGCACCGCAGAACGACAACCATTGGAATGTACTGCTTGAACAGTATAGTTACCATCGCATCGGCTTAACCGGGCTATTTGAATTTGCTCACCTCGCAAGCCTGTTGCGCAAGTACCACTCCAACGATATTCAACTTCTGAAATAGGATTAGTAACTCTTATAGTAATAGGTGCACTACTAGAAGAGGCACAATGTACTCCATCCCCCTCAACTACAGGAATAGGTGGCCTAGAACGAATACATACCTCAAAAGGAGCAGAACGAGAGGAGCAGCTATTAATAGCAGTTACAGTATAAAAGCCAGCAGCTGTAGGCTCGGCAGCAATCGTTAGCCGCGGCAAGGTGGTTACTTGGATAAAATTATTAGGGCCTTCCCACAAAAATTGAGTGCCCGCACGAAAGTCGCTAACATTAGCCAAAGATAGCCTGATAGAATCACCCGCACAGGCACAACACCCCTCTCCTGAACAATTAAATAAATAGCGAATAATTGGAATAGCAGGTGGTGCTTGTAGATTCACAATTTGAGAGCGAGCTATATCAGAAGTGCAATTACCCGCTATTGCAATAGCTTCAAACCGAACAGGCGAAGGATTATTATAAGCTGGAATTGTAAGGGTAGGAATTATAGTAGTAGCTTCAAAACTTCCTGGTCCGCGCCAAATAAACCGCTCTACCGGCCCCCGATGAATAGTTAAGCTAAGATTTAATAGCCCATTAGGACAAGGATTAGTATGAAAACTAAAACTAATAACAGGTCTAGGTAATACAGTAATAACAATAGGAACTCTTGCACTACTTATACAACTAGCGTCTGTACTTGTATTTTCTACAAAAAAAGTAGTAGTAGTGGTTATAAAAGGAGTTTGCAATTTTTCTGTTCCTGGAAGTATTACTTCTGCAAGGGGGCTACCGCCAAAAGGTAATGTATATAAACCAACCCTGCTCTCCACTTGGTTATCTGGAATCACAAAAATTGGATATCTACCTCCTCCACAAACCACAGTATCGTTAAGGAGCGGCAAAGGTAGTTGCCGTAAAATAGTAGCTTCTACTACTCTCTGGGCACGACACCCCTCCTTAAGGTTAACATGCTCTATTATGAAATTGGTATTAGTTGTGATAATGGGCGAAACCAGAGTACGAGGAATATTTTCAGCAACAGGTACTTGAGCAACTACTCGACCATCTTGCCATAAACGCAACTCTGTTCCAAGTGGTTCGGTAACAAGTGCAGTAAAAGTAACTCTGCCAGCACCACAGCGTGAAAGAGACTGAGCTCTAGGTTTGCTAAGAGTATCGGTAGGTATAACTAAAATAGAAGTACGCCTATCACTCAAGCATCCCCCTTCTTTAGATATAGTTCCCAAATAAAAACGCGTAGGAGTAGTAACAGGCACAGTAAATATATAAGGAGGGACCATTTGTGTTTGGATAGGAATTCCACCAGTGGGTAAAGTATATAATTCTACGGACTGAATTAGAGCCGCATCTACTAAAGGAGCAATGGTAACATTCCCATTGCCGCAACGCCATATTGTATCTCTACTTACTTGAACTAAAGGAGGCAAAGGATGAATTCTTAAGCTTCGACTAAAGCTTTGGGGTGCGCAACCAGGTGTAATTACAGTAAGTTGAATTTGAAAGGAACCCGCACTTGAGTATTGAATTTGAATAGGTCCAGCTGTATTAGGCAGTATAGCTGGTACACACCCATTACACTGCCATATGTACTTTTGCCCAACGCGACTTTCTGCCTCCAAACGAATAGCTTGATTTTGACAAAAAGTACCCTCCACCGGACTTAATATCCTTGCCACCGGTAGCGGATTGATAGTAATAATTTGGGTATATAAAAGGGTACCACAAACAGGCGTGGTAGCTGTTAATAAAATTGTTTTTGTACCGGCAGTGCTCCATGTAACAGTATGAGGACCAGCTCCCTGAGGAAAAATCAAGTTACAACCATCACAATTCCAAGTATAAATAGCACCTGGCGTAGGCTCTTGAGCATTTAAAGTTAGACTCTGAGTAATACATATTTCTCTAGCTGCTAAATTAAATTTTGCACTAGGAGCTAAAAATACAGAAGTACTATGCCGAAATTGCACTTGGCAGCCGCTAGGATTTCGAACCGTCAGTCGTATTGTCTGCTCACCTGCTACTTTCCACATTACACTAACTCGGTTCAAGCTGGTACCCGATGCCGGGGTTAGTAGCTCGCAATTATCACATTCCCAGCTAAAAGTAGCATTAGCATCATAAGTTCCTTCGAAAGTATATTCTATTGCTTCCTGAGTACAAATTCTAGAAAGTGCACTTATTCTACCAGTAGGAAAAGGGTTAAGTTGAAAACTTGCTTTGGTTGCCTGACTACTACACTCGGCTTGCAAGTTTACCACCCTAGCATAAATCTCTCCAAAAAATGGTAAATCCTTTACAAGCGTATCTCCTGTAGCAAACGGAACCGCAATAGGCAAACTACTTGAATACCATTGAACTACTAGTTGAGTACCTGAATTATTGATATACCGAGCCGTAAAAGTCACTGGCCCTAAGCCACATCGTGAAACTGGCTCTATTCTTGGTGGCGAAGGCAAAGGAAAAACAGTAGCCTTAAATTTATGGGTATCACTTACACAACTAGTTCTAGTATCTATTGCTACTGCCTTAAAGTGTTTTTCCCCTATTTGTATAAAAGGAATACTTAAAGAAGGGGGGGTACCTGAAAATTTACCTACAAAGATATTATTTTCATCGAATACAGAAACCTCTTCTACAGTACTGGTAGTAAACACTATTGTTCCGCTTTCACAACGACTTTTATCAGATATTTCTGGAGCTTTAGGAGGAGTATGAACTATTACAGCTTGAGTAACAGTTTGAAGACCACAACTAGGAGTAGCAACTTGCAGAGATACTGACTTAATTCCAGGCGTATTCCAGCTTACTGCAAAAGAACCTAACCTAGGCGATAATTGAGAAGAGCATCCTTGGCAATCCCATCTTACAGTAGAAAAAACTGCATTGTTTAAAATACTTGAACTAAGAGTAACTAATCTTCCGGGGCAAACATTATTAGGTACTGCAAAAATTGCTAGGTCAGGTTCAACGTGAACGGTCACATTCTGTCGAATTACTCCGCTTCTGCAGCCATTGGCACTACTTAACTGTAAACTAATTGTTTTTACACCCGGTGTAGCCCAAGAGATTCGATGCGGCCCTAGTGTTGAAGGCTGTGGCAAACAGCCATCACAGTCCCAGCTAAGAGAAGTGGTGGGTGGTAGAAAGAAGTTATTTAGTGCTACCGAAATATTACGCCTTACACAAGTAGCTAAAGGTTCAGGTTGCGATTCTAGCCAAATTTCAGCTCTGGGCCTGGGTAGCACAGTAACGATTTCTTCAATTATGCGAGTACATAAGTCTTGATTTTGCACCCATAGCCGGATTTTCTTTTCCCCACTTCCACCCCAACTTATAATATGGGGACCTAAGTGAGCTGGTAAAGTTCCTTGAAAACATCCATCACAATCCCAAATGAAACGAGCAGCTGTTGGAACTTGTCCACGAATAGTTATGGTATCGTTTTCACAAACTTGTCTTCGCGACAAACCAAGCTTCGCTTCTAAAGGAGGAAGGGTAAAGTAAGGTAAAGAAGCGCTTTGAAAGCATCCATTTTGCTCTACCGTTAGGGAAATTGTATAACCTTTACTCTGTGGAAAAATTACCCGGTGAGGCCCCCTACCACTACCAGGAATAGCAATAGCACCATCCCAATTCCATGAAAAACGAGCTTGGGGTAAAGCTTGGCCTACAAAAGAAACTTGCACTGGTTCCTGAGCACAAATACTTCCTTGAATATTTATATCAACAGAAGGTATGGGTAAAATAGTAATAGTTTTTTGGATTGTTCTAGGGGGACAGTTGTCGGCTTGATACCTAAGTGAAACTGTGCGGGTGCCTGGGGTTAACCAGCTTACTAGATGAGGTCCACTACCAACAAGATTTCTCTCAGATGGGCACCCCCCACAGTCCCAAGTATACTGAGCTCCTAATATGGAGGGCGCTTCCAGAAGTATAGCTGTTTGGGCACATAAGCTACTTGGCAAAGTAAAATCATCAATAAGACTAGTACCATGAACTGTAACTATAGTACTTACTTCCTGGACTGGACAGAGCTCGCCTCTCATAGTAAGCTTTACGGTTTTTGTTCCAGATGTTTGCCAGCTGATTAAGTGAGGACCCGGCCCTATAATATTGGAAGGAAAAGCATCGCTTAACTCCCATATATAATTTTCAAGCTTTAATCCGGGAGGACCCGAAATGCTTATAGGAGCTAAGACGCAAGTATTACTAGAAGGTGTTACATTGATGAATGGTATAGGGGGTCTTTCAACAGTCACTGGCAAAGAAATACGCTCGCTTGTGCATTGATTAGTTGTCTGCACAGCCTCTAACCAAAAAGTAGTAGAAGTAGTTACATTTGCTGAAAAAATGTATGGTGAATTTGTTTGGATAGCTATAGGGCTAGTAGCATTGGCTTGCGTAAAAAGTAGAATACGATTACCTGCCACAGAGCCCATTTGAACCGTGAAGCTAAAAAGTCCACCTCCGCAGCGAGAAATAGGGGTTACTAATGGAGCAGAGGGTGCAGCCTGCGGCTGCAAGTTAAAGGGTGTAGAAACAGCAAAACAATTTGTACCAGATAATAAAGCCGTAGCTCGATAGTTACCTGCCATTGATGAAGTAACAGGCCCTAAAATAAAACTTTGTTGAGTTGAACTAAAATTATTAGGACCTACCCATTGATATTGATAGCTAGGTCCTATAATACTAGGCGTTACACTTAAAGTAGATATATCTCCTAAACAGGGAGTAGTACCTTTAGAACTTTCTACTGTAACTGTTAAATCATTCGCAGAAACAATCCAAAAGGCAGCAGAGGGAGTACCTATTATGCTAGGAGCTGTACTTCGAATACGAAAACGATAATTAGATCCACTTTTTAGAGTAGGGGGAAATTGAATAAATATAGAATTCTGAAAATTATTCGCCTTTCCTAAAATAAGAGGGTTAGCAAAATTTCCATTTTCGTCTGATAGTTCTAATATAAATTCATTATTGATACCAAAATTAGGTGAATTTTGGACCCAAAAACGAATAGAATATTCACTACCAGTAC
The DNA here is from genome assembly GCA_025057395.1 of Bacteroidia bacterium. Lineage (GTDB taxonomy): Bacteria > Bacteroidota > Bacteroidia > J057 > JANWXU01 > JANWXU01. The sequence continues at coordinate 19,197 of JANWXU010000065.1, forward strand.
TAGCGCAATATTGAGAGGCCGTAGGAATAAAGAAATCTTGAGCAAATAAAACGCTGCTCAAGAAGAGTAAAAGTAATTGAGCAAAATATTTCATCATATTGTATCGTGGAAATCCTTTTAAATTCAAATAATGATTCTAAATTATTAAAATTTAACATTGTATGCACTAAAATTTAGTATTGGTTATACAAGACTTTCATAGCTTATTTATGAGTAACAAAAAACCCGCCCCAAAGGAAAGGGCGGGCTCTAGTTATAATTAGTACTATATTTATTCTACTATCTGTACTCTTACCTGATAGCGCCTATTTCCCTGCAACACTTCCACCACGTACACCCCACTCTCCAATATCCCTATCCCCTCTCCTATCTCCTGCCTTCCTATTTCCACTTCCACAGTCTCCTCGTGCACCCTCCTACCTCCCATATCATATACCCGCAACACAGCGAATCCGCGCTCACCAGATTCATATTCCACTCTGAACACTCCCCGGCTCGGATTGGGATACACCCATAATCCAAAACCCTCTGCACCATCTAAATCACCCCTCGAACCCGGTGTCACCGCACTCACCACCTCACTCCACTCCGAACGAACCCCACTCCCCGCCGAACAACTCGTACAATTCGTACGAACTCGAAAACTATACACCCGGTTCCCCTCCAACCCCTCTATCACTACCATCCGGTTCGGATGTGGCACCAACACCTGCGACCACGTCGAAGGATCACTCCCAGCTATCCCGTACGACACCACATAACATACCCCAACCCCCTCCACAGGTAAATTCCAACTCACTACCGCCTTCCCTCCACTCTGACCTACCGCAGAAACTCCACGAACCACAGGACATACACTTCCACACTCCCGTACTTCCACCCTTACCGTAGCCACTCGTGAGGTACACCCTCCCACACTCACTACCAACGAATATACCCCACCATCACTCATACCTACCCCACTCCGTACAGGATTTTGCAATGTAGAACTCCACCCCCCTGGCCCACTCCAGTGATATCGCCCTCCACTTACCCACGGCGCCACCAGCTCTAAGTCTCCACCTACACACACCGGACTATTACTACTTACACCTCGCAATTCTATCCCCCCGCTCACCACTACTTCTACACTCGATACTCCACTCCGACATCCATTCAACGTTGCATACACCGTATATACCCCACCATCCAGCGTGCCCACATTCACCCGAACCGGATTCTGAACTCCAGAACTAAATCCATTCGGACCGCTCCACGTATACACCGCCCCCGGTATCGTGCTCGCGCCTAACTGCAACGTCTGACCCGCGCATAACGGACCGTTCGACGTAGCCACCGGCGCCTCCGGCGTAGCTCGCACCTGCACCGTCACAGAACTCGCCACCGATGTACAACCCCCCACTACCGCCATCACCGTGTACTGCCCGCTCATACTCGTACCCACTCCCACTATCACCGGATTCTGCTCATTACTACTCCACCCCCCAGGTCCAC
>JANWXU010000066.1 GCA_025057395.1 Bacteroidia bacterium
ATTATTCATAAAAATAAAGCCTCTAACCATAAATCTAAGCTCGCCAAGTGGGTAAATAGTCTTCCTGCCTAGCGAAATACCCTTGCTTCTACATATTATATTATATTTCTGTACTCAGCCTTACCTACCCCTTACGGTAAAGTAAGGCTATTAACTAATAAAAAAGCAGCATTCCAAAATGGCAGAAAACTTTCAACCTACAATTACTAATCGAAAAGCTGCTCATGACTATCACTTCATTGAACTTTATGATGCAGGGATTGTACTAAAGGGTACCGAAATTAAGTCTATAAGGCAAGGAAAAGTGCAAATGCAAGATGCATTTTGTTATTTTGATAAAGACGAATTATATATAAAAAATCTACAAATCAGCCCTTACGAGCAAGGTAATATACATAATCACGATCCTAAAAGGCCACGCAAACTACTGCTTACTAAGCTACAACTAAGGCGTCTAAAAAATAAAGTTAGTGAATCAGGCTTAACTATCATTCCAGTAAAAATATTTTTTAATGAAAGAAATTATGCAAAAATACAGATTGCTTTAGCTAGGGGTAAAAAAGCTTATGACAAAAGAGAGTCGATTAAAGAGAGAGATTTAACTCGTGAAAAGCAACGATACTCAGAGTATTATTAATACTTTATTTTATTTTTTTTACAGCTATATACCAGGCTTCTATAATGGAAGTCTTTATTCTTATGAAAACCAACACTTTTGAAGCACAAATTGGTACTAGTTTAGAACTTGCCTGCTCTTTTTTGTACTCTAATCTGCCTATAGGTATTCCGACGGAAACGGTTTATGGTTTAGCTGCCAATGCCTACGAACCTATGGCGGTAGCTAGAATTTTTGAGATTAAAAATCGGCCTACCTTCGATCCGCTTATTGTGCATACTTATTCGATTGAGGCTTTAAGTGAATTTACAAAGGCAATTCATCCTAAAGCTATGCTTTTAGCTGAGCGCTTTTGGCCTGGCCCTCTAACTTTACTTTTACCTAAAAACCATAAAATTCCTGACCTTGTTACTTCAGGATTGCCCAATGTAGGGGTTCGTATTCCGGCTCATCCAGTTACTCTAGATCTTTTGCGGTCTTTGCCGTTTCCTCTTGCTGCGCCTAGCGCTAATCCTTTTGGTTATATTAGTCCTACTACGGCAACACATGTGAAAGACCAGCTAAGTGATAAAATTCCGTATATTCTAGAGGGGGGAAAGTGTACTATTGGAGTAGAATCAACAATTGTAGGCTTTGATGAGTACTTGAAGCCGACAATTTTTCGCCTAGGAGGAATTAGTATAGAGGAAATAGAGGCAGTTATAGGTAAAGTTGAAATTAAGCCTTTTAGCAGTTCTAATCCTCATGCACCAGGGATGTTAAAATCACACTATGCACCCCGCACTCCTTTTTTTATAGTTCAAAGGCAAAGTTTTTATTTTTCAGACGCGTTAAATGCAGTAGGTACTCTTTGCTTCCGGGAGCCTTTTCCCAATATTCCAAAAGCTTTTCAGAAAGTGCTTTCTACCAAAGGGTGCCTTAAGGAAGCTGCACATAATTTATTTTGTGCTATGCGTGAACTTGATAGTTTAGGGCTGGAGGCTATATTTTGTGAATTAGTTCCAGATGTGGGTTTAGGCAAAGCAATTAATGACAGGCTAAAAAGAGCTGCTGCCAAGTAAAAAAGTAGGCTTTGAAAATACATGTTTGGATTTTAGCTCTTATACTCTTTCATAATGCTTGTGAATTAGAGCCAAGAAGTAGATTTTTCAACCAGCCTGCCACTAATAATAAATCTAAAAAAAAGCAAGGCTTTATTTTGAACGATACTACCCTCCTTATAGGAAGACATGTTGTGGAAATTCGGGTACCGCAGAACAGATTAAATAAAAACTTATTGATCTTACCAGGATGGAACTTTGCAAGAGACGATTGGTGCCAGAAATCGAAGCTTTGCAGCCTAGCCCTTGCAAAAGGATATACTCTAATTTTGCCCGAGATGGGAAAAAGTATTTATGCCTTTCAAACTTATCCCCAAACTCGTAAAGATTGGTTGCATTATCCCACTGGCAGGTGGGTAGTAGATACAATGATTCCTTTTTTACAAAAAAGATTTAGGCTATTATTGCCCAAGGATTCTAATTTTCTAATTGGTCTATCAACTGGAGCAAGAGGAGTAGCACTTTTAGCAGAGTGGAAAAGTGATCTATGGAAGGCTGGAGCAGCTCTTTCGGGCGACTACCAACCACTTTTAATGCCTAGCGATAAACTACTTATAGGCTTTTATGGACCCTTAGCTCAGTTTCCCCAGAGATGGAAGGGTAAAGATAACCCTACAGAAAATGTTCGCTTCTTAAGAGCTCCCCTGTATTTGGGGCATGGCACCCAAGATCTTGTTGTACCAGTAGAGCAGACTCGAGTTTTTTTCCAGGCTATACAAAAACATAATCCTACCTTGGCACGCCGCTGCAAACTTAACCTTGTAGCAGCAAAACATGATTATGCCTACTGGAATTCTGAGTTAGATGCTATTTTTGATTTCTTTGAAGAACAGGTTGAGTAAAAGGATAGGGTAAAATAAAAGGCTACCTAAGTAAAAAGATTAGGTAGCCTTATTTTAATAATTAGTTACTCACGTGCATTTAGTGCTTTAAAAGTTTTTGTTGAAAAAGAGTTCCATTTTGGGAAATGCGTATAAGATAAATTCCATTAGGTAAATTTTCTAAATTTAGTGTTGTTTTAGGCTCTAGTATTTCTAAGAGGGTTGAAAATACAATCTTCCCTTCCTGATTTGTAATTTCTATGAATGTTTGGCCCAGGGGAAAGGGCATTAGAATTTCTATAGTACCATAAGTTGGATTGGGGTACAAGCTAAAAAACTTGTTCAGGCTTTTATCGCGGCTAACGCCAATTGTAACAAAATCTATTATTTCAGACCATGGAGAATTGTCTTGGCCACATTGGCTAAGTAGACTTAGTAGATAATTTTCGTTACCTGCTAAATTTTCTATGCGGTATTGATTAAGAGGAGCAGGCACAGTTGCTTTTTCCCACACTAAAGGAAGTTTATTTCTTGCCCAAAATACAATTGTACCATTGCTACCGCTTGGTATTTCCCACTGTACTAGAGCACTATTTACTTGCCCACTTACAGTAATATTTCTAGGGGGGCTGCAACCCTCTGGAGTACAAAATTGCACAAAAGGCGAATAACTAGAAAAACTACCCGCAGAACATTCTGAACGTATTTGAGCTTCATAACACTGCTTGGGGTATAAATTTTTTAGAGTAATCCGGTTAGAAGAAATAGTTTCTAGCTTGAAACGAGTAGTTCCAATTTCCCGGTAATTTACCTGGTAACGAATTGCCTGCGGAACTTCTTGCCAGCTAATTTGAGCTTCGTAAGGAGTTACAGAATTAACCACCGTGTTTGTAGGCTCAGGACAAGCTTTAGTTTTGAAGGTAGAACCGCCGTATTCAGTATAAACAGTGTCTAATACGCAAATTCCTCTTACACGGACCCAATAGTCGGTATCGGGTCGTAAGCCGGTAAGGGTAAAGGGGTTTTCTCTTGTAAGAAGAATATACCAATCTGGATCCGTTTGTCCGAAAAACTTAAAGCTAATTTCATATTGACTAATTCCTGGAATGGGATTCCATGCAATAATGCTGCTAGAAAAACCTATTTTTTCAATGCGTACTATAGGTTGTGTATTGCAGGTAGTATTAGTAAAAGCGCTATCAACACTATAGTCAGAAAAAACGGAGTTTGTAATACAAATACTTCGAATTCGTACATAGTACTTAGTGCCCGCCTTCAAGCCAAAGAGGGTGTAACGATTAATAGGGGATAAAAATGGACCTTTCCACCTTACGCTATCTGCCTCTTTATAATACACTTCATAACCTAAGCTTAGAGGAGTAGCTTGCCAAGTTAAGGTAAGAGAAGTATAGCTAATGTTATTAAAAGCTATATTTTCTACTTTAGGGCAAGAAGAAGTATTAAAAATAAGGCTTGATTCAGCATCAAGTACACCTGGTGTACAAATAGAGCGTATTCTAACTCGGTATTTTTTACCTTGCTCTAATCCTTGCAAAAGACTCTGAGTAGTACTTACGGTTTCTGGAGTGCTCCAAATGCCACTACCTTCAATTTGATAGGCTACTTCATAAAGACTAACCCCTTCCACACTTTCCCAAATTACTTCAGCAGTAGTATAAGTAGTGTTGCGAATGAGAATATTTTGTGGCGGGCGGCATTCTAGGGTTTTAAAGCCAGTAGTGAGCCAATCGGAGTAAATTGTATTTTCTACACAAATGGAGCGAATTTGTATTTCGTATTCGGTATTGTGGGTAAGATTAGGAATTGTACAGGGAGGAGATTGGGTAATAATCTGATTTTCCCAAGCGGTGGTGCCAAATTTGCGCCATCGTAATTCATAGGCAACGGCATTAGGATTAGGGCTCCAGCTGGTGATTACTTCAGTAAATCCAATTTTACTTGTAGCAAAGTTGAGCGGAGGGCGACAAGTTGGGGTTTGAAAAAAAGTGGACTTGTATTCTGAAAAAGCATTTCTACATCGTGTGCGAATTCTTACTTCATAATTAGCAGGGGCTTGCAAAGGAGCTAAAGTTACAGGAGAAATTCCACTAACGGGAATCCAATTTCCGCCCACTAATCGATATTCTAATTCATAGCCTTCCGCATCTGGTACGGGCTGCCAGGAAACTTCTGCACTAGTAAAAGTAATATTACTAACTTGTATTAATTCCGTAGCCTTGCAAAGGGGGGTTTCAAAAGTTCTACAAACTGGAGAAGAAGTAATTTGATTTTGCACACAAACACTCCTGATACAAACTTCATATTTTTGACCTTGTACCAAGTTACTTAGCGTAAAACTAGGAACAGCTGTGGAAAATTGAGTAGAAGGATTACCAATAATCCTATATTCGACTTGATAAGTAAGTGCATTAAGCACTGGGTCAAAAGTACCTTGGGCACTAGTATAGGTTATATTCCTAATGTGAAAGTTAGAAGGGGGAGCACAATTTTCAGTAGTGAAGGTAAGAGTTTGGTATTCACTATAAATTTGATTTTCTAAGCAAATAGTTCTAATGCGTACTGTATAACTAGTACCCGGCGTTAAGTTAGTAAAAGTATAGGGAGAAGTATGAGTGATAACTGGTGTACTCCAGCTACCACCACTAGGTTGTATTTGGATTTCTACAGGGAATAGAGTAGGGGACCACTCGATAGCTGCAGTGGTAAAGCTTATGCTGCCTGGTACAATTTGTAAAATACTGGGCACATCACAGGTAAATTGACTTCTTACAGCAATAGCTCCCAAATTTTTTACATTATTTGCACTACGAGTAAAGGGCGCAGGAGCTGTAGCGGTTCCCCAATTGCTCAAGGGCTGCCAAAAGCTACCATTATGTACTGCAATCAAACAATTTCCTCTTAGAAAATTTAACTCCTCTGCTGCATTCCATTGAACTTGAAGATTAGCATTAGTTCCCCCACTAGTTGTTTCTTCTAAAAGCCAAGTACGGTTGACTACATGTTCTGTGAAAGCAGTACCGCTAATTCCTTGACTTAAAACACTTTCTCTGAGACAAAGGGTAAACGTGTCACGGCTACCAAGATTTTGTAAGAAAAGGGGGGTATAGGAATTGCGATTACTACCTACAGGAAAAGAAACGTTACTTGTGATTCCTCCTACACCTAAGCACATTCTTTGTAATCCTCCAATGCCATTGCTTAGAATGAAACTATTAGCTGACCCCCCAATAATCTGAGGTAAGGGGCTGCACGTAGAGTTGCCTACTATAATTTTACCATTACCCGGGTCAATCCAGCCTGATTGCAGGTTAAGTAACGAAGTAATTTGAAGAGAGCCTTTAATCATTAAAAGGCCTCCCCCTGAAATATTTTGGGTAAGAGAGGTTATTATAGGAATTCCATTTTCTGTGACTTCTATTATTAGGGGTTTATCTACAATAATATTTTGGTCGTATACGCCGGGTTTTATGAAAATATGTCCCCCTGATATAACACAGCGAATAGCATCAGAAAGAGAGCTAAAAGGCTGGTAAAAATTGCCTAGACTGTCTTTACCTGTTAGGGAGCTATTACTGAGGGTGTAAGCTGCAAAAGCAGGATTAGTGTTATCAACATAAATTACAGATCGATTACTTGCAATTTGTTCTTGAATGGGAAAAGGGCGCACTACAATAGTAGGAATATGATCACCTACAAGATTATTATTTCGCACAGTGGCAATAGAAGTATATAAATTTTGGAAAAGTGCAAAAGATTGGAAATCTGCAAAGACTATATCCCATTCATTTCTTTTTTGTGGGTAATTAGGAGCTACAAATTGGTTATTGCGAATATCTAGTGCTCGAACCCCAGAACTAATTCCCCCAAATTGTACAATTCCTCCTTTGCAGTAGTAAATAAGATTATCTGTAATTGATGCGGTAACAGTAGGTTCTACACGAATACCCTGCCGAAAATTACGAATAGTATTTTGCGTTAATGTGGCATTCTGTGCATTATAAAGGTAGATAGCAAAACCTTGCCAGCTTTGCATAGGGGAATTGGGGTGAGCATTAGAGTTTAGGATTTTCTCGGGTATTTCGAAGCTACAATTCTGCACAACTTGGTTACTACCCTCTTTAAGTTCTATTAAGTGAGTTTTTAGTTCTGCAGAAGCTTGAAATTGAATATTCAAAACTTGCTGTCCATCATTTTGTAAGGAAAGAATAGGAAAATCCCCCTCTCCTAGTAATCTAACATTTCCAGGGCCACTATCTGCGTTATTACGAGATCGTAGAATTAAGCCCTTGTCTTGTACACTTAAAGTTGCGTTAATGCTGTAAGTAGTTCCGTTGCCAGTATTATCAATAAGGTTAATAATATCAGCATCTTGTCCGTTTGCTAGAGCAGCTCTTATGGCAGCTGAAAGTGTACGGAAGGCACCTGCAGGAGTGTTATTTAAGCCGTTATTGGCATCATTACCATCGGCACGAACGTAGAAAGTTTGTTGAGCAGAAAGATTCAAGGGATTAAACAAAAGATAAAGGAAAAGAGCCAGTGGAAATATCATCAAAAAACGTTGCATGGCTAGTTTGGTAGGTTGGATTTTTACTTTAGACAAATATACAAAACAAAAGAACTAAGTTGAAGTTTAGGATGAGTAAACAGTTATTAATTTTGCTTTAGTACATTCTTGGAATTAATTTTAGTCTAACTAAGAGGGCTACTAGGGTGGACTTATTAGAACTTTAAAATCTTAAAAATAAACACTAATTTCACATCCTTGACTCTGACGCTTTTTTAGCGTAGAAGGCAAATACGATAGGTCTTTAGCTAAGGCCTAGAACCGAAGAAATGTTGTTTTTTGTAGCATAGTTTTGTTAGGCTTAAAAATAGCTTGTGGTAGTTAAAGTATTACAATTACTAGAGTCTCAGCAACTGATACATTATAATATCTAAACCGTAATTCTAACCAATGATGGAAGTACTAGAAAAATATGATGAGGCAGTTTTTTATTCTCTAAATAAGGAAAGGTTTCAAGATTTTTTGGCTTTACGTGAAGAGTTTGAAGCAAATAATTTTAGTAGGCTACAGCCTCTAATATCTGCACTGCTTACCGAAATTGAGAATATTAACCAAAATTCTACAGCTAAAAAGGAATTTTATGATTACTACAGCCAATTTTCTTCAATTAAGTATCTCAAAAAAAGTCAAAATCCAAAGTTGAAATTAAGAAAAAATTATTTGCACATATTAGAGCGACAGTTAAGTACCAACCAGCCTGTAAAGTATCAAGACTTTTTAGACTTCTATTTGCATTGGCACTGCTCCGATTTTTTTTCAGAACATTGGTTTTTGCTAAATAACAAATACATTTATTTTTCAAAGGATTTTATCGATATTCTTACAGCCTCTCTACCGTATATGCACCAAGTACTTATCGATTTAGAATTACCCTCTGTATTTTTACCCTTAGATAAAGCAATGTACGGGAATGATAATAATGATAATTTAGATTCGGGTGATTTTCACCAGATTCCTCTGGAGAAAGCAGCAGAAATGCTGGAGCAGTATCCAGGAATTCAATTTCCTGAATATCTAAAAATGCAACAAGAAGTTTTTCAAAAGATTTTAAATTTAGCTGCCTCGGATAAAAGCTATTTATTAATTAAGTTTATTGATTTAGATTAATAAATTTTGTGCTAGCATCAGGAAATGCAGGCTCCATTTGATAAATCTTCTCCTGAAACTTATAGTGCTGTTTTTTTAAAGGCACGTCGTCAGTTTATCCATTTGTGGGGTGAAATGGCTAGCCACTGGGGCATTAGTAAAACTATGGCACAAATTTTTGCCCTGCTTTTTTCAACTCCCTATCCTATGGATACTGATAGTATTATGGAGGAGCTTTTTATCAGTAGGGGTAATGCACATATAAATCTAAAAAAATTAATTGAGTGGGGGCTAGTTCGAAAATTAGAGAAAATTGATGCACGGCGAGATTTTTATATTGCTGAAAAAGATATTTGGGTCCTAACTATTAACATTATACAGCATCGACAAAATCAAGAAATATTTCCCATTGCGGAAGCTATTCAGAACTTATTGCAGTCTCTAAAGACTCAAACCGAAAAAGCCCCCCCTTCTCCTAGCATTAACTTTCCTACCAACGAACAACTATTACAAACTCAACTAGAAGACTTACTTTTAGTAATCCAAAAGTTAAACTTACTTGCTGAAATTATATTGCCAATTTTGATGGAAAAAGATTGGAGACGTTTAGATACTGTTTTTCAAAAATTGCAGCAGGCTTAATTTTGCTCTTTTTACACTAAGTTATTGAAATTTAATGGCTTAGGTACTATGAACTTTTTGCAATCAGTTTTACCATTTGTTTTATGCCCGATGGTAAGATTTCATGTTATTTTTTTGTATAACCAGCTAGCTAAAAGTCACTAAGCTTGTTCATCAGAGCAAAAGTGGGTATTATATTAGAGGCTAATAGTTTTAAATTAGGGTAGAATTCTGGATTTTAATTTTTTATTTTTCATCTAGGTTTTTATACTTATTTGCATATAACCAAATAAAGAGGGGTAAAAGAAAATGGCTAATCCGCACAAGGACTTCATGGATATTTTCGTATATCCCTATTATAAGGTTAGGCGCAGCTTGAATCAGACTAAGGCGGGCTAGGGTAGTTATACCTCCCCAAAATATCATCCATAATAGAGCAACATTTCTAAGGTAGGTTAGGGTGATGCCCAAGGCTGCAAAGATATCCAAGCACCCTATTCCTAGCAAAAACCAAGTAGCTTCTTCCTGGTTAAAAGGTAATAAGTACAATGTCATATCCAAAAAGAGAGCTGGGGTAGGAAGTATTCCTAACGCATAAATGCCATGAGCTGCAAAAGTAAGTGCTGCTGCAAGTATGAGTATGTAAAAAAAAATTACAGTAAGAGTTTGATTTTTAGAAAAATAATAATACACCAGTGGTGTAATGCACTGCAATCCATATTCTCCTAACTCAGCCCACTGATAACTTTTTTCTTTCCAAAAAAGAAGAGCACAAAAAATCAGGCAAGTTGTAAGGGCGTAAATAGTTTTGCTATTGTCTCTAGAAGTAATAGTATATAGTGCTCCTATTATGAAGAATATGCTCAAAAATGCTAGTATGTAATGAATAGCCTCTTCGCTGAATTGCAAATATGATTGCCAACTAATTTTAATATTGTTTTCAATAAAATTTCTAAGCAACTTTTCATCCCAAAGAAGAGTGCGTATAGGAAAATCGCCTATGCATATTTGCCAAGCTCTTCCTATTAGCACAGAAAGATACGCAAGGCGAGCAATAACTAAGAGCTTTAGGTAAAGAAAATTTTTGTTGGGTATAATTCTTGGAATTGTTTCCAAAAAGATCAGAATTATTTCGTGCTAAACACTGTATAATAGAAGTTAATCGTCTACATTGGTGCCAATAAGTAGCTTAAGTGTTTGATTCCTAAGGCTCGATTGTATGCAAAGATAATAAATACCTTGCGGAAGTTGCGGAATTTGTAGTTCTAAGTAGCCCGAAGATATTTCTTTTTCTTGCCATTGAGCTATAATTTTCCCGGCAAGATCTTGTAGCATTATAGTAGCTTTTTCGTTGGTCAGTAGGCCCTGAATACTAAATTTGTTATTTCGGATGATGGGATTAGGAAATAATATCAAAGAACTAGTAAAATTATTTACTAGCATAGAGGTAGGAGTTTGACGCCTAATAATTTTTTGAACAGTGTCGTAGCACGTCCCGTTGCTTACAATAAGGGTTAACGTATAAGTTCCATCTTGAGCATAGCGATGTTCCGCAACGGGGGTAGTTGCTGTATTGCCATCTCCGAAATCCCAGAACCAAGAAATAGCTCCAGGGGTAGTGTCTTTCACTGTTAGTAAGTCCTGAGGAGGAATTAAAAGAGTATCACTAACCTTGAATTCAGCCTTAAAAGGCACAATATTTACTTCTATAGTATCGCTGAGTTGGCACCCCTTGCTATCGTAGACCGTAAGGCTATATTTTCCACTTTCCCAAACCCATAGTTGCGGGGCCATGCTTCCTTCGGACCATTGGTAATGTACAGCCTGCGCAATTTTGCCGCCCAAGAAAATAGGAGTACAAGAGGTAGTATCTTTGCCTAAATTAATCGAATAAATACCGGCTTGCGTAAAATCACAATAAATCTTTTCAGCTATTTTGCCTTGTTGTTTTATATCTTCTAAAGTGTGGCCTGCTAGTAAAGCAAAGCGTAGAGTTATTGAATCTTGGGCAGGAATTTCATAAGGACCAGTAGCTAAATATTGAATGATATCAGTATCTTCAATATTAGCATTATTTTGACCACTGCTAATGTTTCTAAATTTTGCAGTTTTAGTATAGTTACTGTAAGTATTCATTTGCCCAGAAGCATGAACAGCTGCTTGGGGCTGCAAAGCTTTAATTCCTAAAATAGGCGTATTATTTTCATTATCGTAAGCATAAGCAAGATTTTCTTCGGCTATAAAATTGGTATTATCATTAGTCGCCTCTTCACCAATATCCCAATCAGCAAAAATACCCGCATATAAATTACTTATCGTTCGAGGACTTGGATTAAAAAGGGTATATTCCATTAATACAAATTGGTCTTTTCCCACTCCGGAAAAAATACTCGCCTGATTTTTAATGCGAATAGGAATTCTATTTTGGCCCGCACCTCCATCATCAAAGTAAGCAATAACTTCTTCATTAGCTATTCTGCCGGGGCGTTGAAATAATAGAGGCTGAAGAGGACGAAAATCTCGTTGTGGTCTGCCAGTTTGGTTAATTAAATTATCCACAGTAGTATTAGGGCTAGTTCCTGCCACGAACCCCCCTAAATATAACTGATTTTTACCTAGAAAAGTAAAGCCAATCCCTTGAGAATTTACACCCACATCATTAAATCCAAAGTTGCCAACGCTATTAACGGTAGTAGCTATTTTTTCGTTACTTATGTTCACAAAAGTAATATTGAGTAATACAGGAAAGCACTCTTTAGCTTTATATTCCAGATTCGGATCTTCGTAACTAAGAGTAAAATACGCTTTAAAGTTTTGTGGAATATTAGGACGTAGATAAATTCGAAAAGTTACAACTTTTTCTTCTTGTGTTTGCAAGGCTCCAATTAAGTTACGACTGTTAAGTATTTCTACAAATGGAGAATGTACTTCTAACAGAACACTTAATTGAGTGGTCGCAAGCAAATAATTAGTTAATTGGATTTTTAGTAGTACTGTATCACCTGCTGTGGGTATATTATCGTTATTATCTTCGAAATTCAATCCACTGACTCGAACCGAAGGAGACTCGAGCGTCAGAGCTTGATACATATCTAGCCTTCCCTTACCAAGCTTATTTTCATAATTCAGTCCGTTATTAACTTGGTAGATCTCGGCATTAGCAGCTACTCGTAGTTTTTCAGCTATTTGTAGTGCGGTATAATTAGGAAAATGAGCTTTTACCAAAGCAGCCGCTCCAGAAACAAGGGGTGCTGCCCAGGAAGAAGCTACTCCTATGGCAGTATTTTGATATTGATTAGGGCGTAGTAACCCTACGCCCCCCGAAGGTGTACTAATATCAATATGGCAGCCATACGAAGTTTGAATAACATCTTGATAGTCAAGCGAAGCTACTGCCAATACTTCTGAAAAACCGGCAGGATAAAAAGTGGTATCCCCTAGTACATTTCCACCAGCAGCTACTACCAGAGCGTTTTTGTTATAAGTAGCGTACATTACGGCATCTAGTCCAAAGCGACTAAATTCTGAACCCCCGAATGAACAATTAATAATATGGGCACCCGCATTGGCAGCATAAATAATTCCATCATAGCCGTAGCTCATATTCGTATTTCCAGGGCCTATATCAGGAGTAACTTTTACAGGTAAAATTTTGGTTCGGAATCCTGTACCTGCTATACCTATGTTATTATCGGGAACGGCAGCGGCAAAACCTGCTACTTGAGTACCGTGAGCAAAGTTAGTTAAAGACCGTGTGTCGTTATCTGGCTGATTGGCAGATAATGCTTCGCCAGCTAGATCCCATCCCCGATAATTATCTCTGTATCCATCATTATCATCATCAATACCATTAATTGGGTCTTGGTAATTAATTTTGATATTATTTTCTAAATCAGGGTGGTCCCATGCAATTTCAGAATCTACAACTGCGATTGTGATATTCGTGTCTCCCTTTTGGAGCTCCCAAGCTTCGAAAGCACGTATGCGGCTAAAAGTAAGGTGGTTATTCAGCAAGGGGTCATTAGGACGATAGCCTGTACTAAAAGGAATGAGGGTAGGAAGAGGTTCTACATATTCAAAGTAGGGAAGGCTTTGCAGAAAGCGAATAATTTTGAACTGCGGTAAGGGAGAGGAGTAGTATAAAGTATAGATAGTGCTTAGGTCAACGGCTTTAGGGTGAAGTTTAGTTTGGTTTTGGGGTATTTGAGCGAATCTTTGTTTAAGTTCTATATTTTCTAAATATTTTGCCCATGTAAGTTTTTTTAACCAGGCAGTAGAAGTAGCTAGGTGTAAATATTCAGATTTCCATTTAAGAATCAATTCTTTTCTAGCGGGTTGAGCCTTAACTAATGAGCTTTCTAGGTATAGAATTAGGACAAGGCAACAAGTTAACCACAGCTTTTTCATTCGGTTATATTATGATATGCTACTTTAGGTGGACGTAATATTGCTTAATATTATCAATTTAGACAAAAATTTACAAGGGCTTTTATAAAGATAAATTTTTCTTAAAGCAAAATGAACTATTCCTAAATTATTGTTAGAGATTCGATGTAAATAATTTATAGTATTATGTAGCTAAAATATTTCTAAATTTTATCTAATAAAAAGCCTTTTTACTCAAATGAGTAAATAAAATAAAAGATAATAACAATTAAGTTTTTAAGATTTTTTTTATAAAATACAAAAATGGACTTAGTTTATCTGCAAACAACCATAGAAAATGCTTGGCAAGAACCTTCTTTGAGGCTTACAAGGGAGTGCATCACCGCTGTAGAAACAGTCATTGAAATGCTAGATAGTGGGCAGTTGCGAAGCGCTGAAAAAATAGAGGGACAGTGGCAGGTAAATACATGGATAAAGAAGGCTATTTTGCTTTACTTCCAACAGCGTAAAGTGGAACCTATGGAGGGAGGAAATCAAATTTTTTATGATAAGATTCCGCTAAAAAGTAATTTTTTATCTCAGAAAGTGCGTGTGGTTCCACCTGCTACTTGTAGAAAAGGAGCTTATCTAGGAAAGCAAGTAGTTTTAATGCCTAGCTTTATTAATATTGGTGCCTATGTGGATGACGAAACAATGATAGATACTTGGGCTACTGTGGGCAGCTGTGCGCAGATTGGAAAAAGAGTGCATATTAGTGGGGGAGTGGGTATAGGAGGGGTTTTAGAGCCACCTCAAGCTCGGCCCGTGATAATAGAAGATGATGTATTTGTGGGAAGCCGTTGCATTATTGTAGAAGGAGTGATTGTAGAAGAAAAAGCTGTTTTAGGAGCTAACGTTACTTTAACAGCAAGTACTGCTATTTGGGATGTAACGCAACCGGAGCCTCTTCGTTATGTAGCTCGAGTGCCTGCCAATAGTGTAGTGATACCTGGAACATACGAAAAAGAATTTCCCGCAGGAAAGTTTGGAATTTCCTGTGCTTTAATTATCGGAAAGAGAAAAGAAAGCACCGACATTAAAACCTCGCTTAATGAAACGCTCAGAATATACGAAATAATTGTATAAAAAAGAAAATTCAATGTTCTAAAAATTACCAACAATAAAATAAAAGGTGTGGATAAATCAAAAAAAGCATTTAATCAAGTTTTTTCTTATAAATTTTTTTAGGGAAATTTACGCTTAGAGCAGTATACCCCTCACCCATTTGCTAGCTGTTATGGAAAATAAAGATAAAGAAAAAGAAAATAATTGTCAGGCTGTTTGGGCAAAGTGTCTTAGTGTAATTAAAGACAATGTTAATACCCAAAGTTTTAAAACTTGGTTTGAGCCTATCAAGCCTATAAAGCTTGAAAATTCAACTCTAACTTTACAAGTACCTAGTCAGTTTTTTTATGAGTGGTTGGAGGAGCATTATGTTTCTCTGCTTCGGAGAACTATTCGCCATTTTTTAGGGCCGGATGCGAAACTGGAGTATTCTGTCATTATTGAAAATTCCCATGATGGACTCAGTCAATTAGCAGTAAATATGCCTACTGCTTCGAATGAGTTCTCAGCTAAAAATCCACCTGTTAATTTACCTTTAAGTTCATCTAAGTCGATACCTAATCCTTTTGTAATTCCAGGGTTAAAAAAAATAAGTATTGATCCTCAGCTGAATCCTTATTATACTTTTGATACTTTTATAGAGGGAGAGTGCAATCGTTTAGCAAGAACGGCGGGGCTAGCAGTAGCCGCTCGCCCGGGAAAAACTGCTTATAATCCTTTACTAATTTATGGGCGTTTTGGCTTAGGGAAAACACACTTAGCACAAGCTATTGGAAATGAGGTAAAAAAAAACTTTCCTAATAAAGTTGTTCTTTATATTCAATCTGAAAAGTTTACTAATCAATTTGTAGACTCTATAAAAAATAATAGCACTACCGATTTTATTAATTTTTATCAGTTGGTAGATGTTTTAATAGTAGATGATATTCAATTTTTATCTGGCAAAGAGCGAACACAAGACATATTTTTTCATGTTTTTAACCATTTACATCAGGCAGATAAGCAGTTGATTTTAACAAGCGATATGCCCCCTAATGAACTAAAGGGTATAGAAGAAAGGTTATTGAATCGCTTTAAATGGGGTTTAGCAGCTGACATTCAGCCCCCTGATTTAGAAACACGTATTGCTATCTTAAAGAATAAAACTTACAAAGAAGGAATTGAAGTAAGCGATGAAGTGATTCGATTTATTGCAGATAATATCCAAACAAGCATTCGAGAACTAGAAGGAGCGATGATTAGTGTTATTGCCCAAAGTTCCTTTAATAGAAAGGAAATTAATCTTGATCTAGCCCGGCAAGTAATAAAAGGCTTTGTAAATAATTCTACACGTGAAATTTCTATCGATTCTTTGTTAAAAATAGTAAGTGAATATTTTCAATTACCAGTGGAAAAGTTAAAAGATAAAACTCGAAAAAGAGAAGTAGTACAAGCACGTCAAATTTGTATGTATTTTGCAAAAACTTTTACGAAGGCTTCTTTAAAGACCATAGGTATGCACTTTGGCGGAAGGGACCACTCTACTGTAATTCATGCTTTACATACAGTGAGGGATCTTATGTATGCAGATAGAGAATTTAGAAAAGATGTAGAAGAAATTCAGAAAAAAATTAAATCTTACACCTCCTAAAAAGTAAATAATATGCATATTTATACACCATAAGAACAGAGCTTTATGCTCTGTTTTTTTTTTAGATATACTTTGTGATTACGAGTAGCAAAAGAAAAGTTATTGAAAAAATTTCTGTTGGAAAAGTATGCAGCAAGAATGGTACATTGATTGGTTTAATTCTAAATATTACTCTATGCTCTACAAACATAGAGATGTATTAGAGGCTAAGGCTTTCATAAAAAAAATAGTTGAATTTTTGGAGTCAAAATTTTTCAAAAAAAAAATACAAGAACAGGTATTTAAAGCTCTAGATGTAGGTTGTGGCGATGGAAGACATTCAGTGGTGTTGAACCAACTTGGCTTTGATGTTTTGGGAGTCGATATTTCAGAGAGTAAAATAAAAGAAGCTCAAAAGTATGAAAACGAAAAACTTAGGTTTTTCATTGGAGATATGCGAAAACTCTTTTTTGAAAATGAATTTGATTTAGTTCTAAATTTATTTACGAGCTTTGGTTATTTCGAAAATCTTTATGATAATATGATTGCTTTGCTCAATATGCGTCAAGCCATGAAGGGCGAAGGAATATTAATTATCGACTACCTAAATGCGGATTATGTAGTAGACCATTTAATACCTTATCAGGAGCTTCATATAGAAGGAGTGACTTTTATTATAACTCGACGTATTAGCCAGGGGTTTGTAAAAAAAGTAATCCAAATTCAAGATAATGGTCAGAAATTCGAGTTTTATGAAAATGTTCAACTATTTACTTTACAAGATTTTACAAGTATGTTGCACCAATCACGGCTAAAAATTGTAGAAATTTGGGGTAATTATTTAGGTGAACTTTTCACTGCGCCTGAATCGGAACGGCTTATATTATTTTGTACTGCTTCTGAATAATCATCATTTCAATGAACTTAGCCCAAAAAGAAGTATTAGACTTACTAGAGTTAATTCAACTAGAACGAGTAGCGGAAAAAAACTTAATTGAGGAACAGATTCGTACTCTCTCGCTAGAAGAGCGAAAAAAGCGAGGCCTTACATGGGCTCCTGTGATATTAAGGAGCATGGATTATGGTACGGGCGGCTTTTTGCATGTTACCCTACAGAAAACTACTTCTGATAGCTATCCTGTGCTTTTTGAAAGTGGGCAGGTAGCTTGTATAGAACCTTACCACCAGAGCTTAAATCAAAATAGAAACTTTATTAATGGAATCACAGGCGTAATCACAAAAGTATATAAGGACCAATTAACAATTGCTATTGATAATGATGATTTGCCTGAATGGGTTACGGAGGGCAAATTTGTACTTAACTATTACTTTGATGATAAAACGTTTAAGATGATGGAGCAGGCTGTTTTACAGGTAGCTCAAACTGAAAAAGGAAGGTTAGCCGAGCTTAGAGAAATATTGTTGGGATATATGCCTCCACGCTTCGAGCAAGATACAAACCCTATTAATATACCCTACCTTAATCCTTCTCAGAATGCAGCCATAGCTCTAACCGCTCAATCGGTAGATGCTTGTATTATTCATGGGCCCCCAGGCACTGGAAAAACAACCACTCTTGTAGACGCAATTTTATATGCCCTAAAAAAGGAAAAACAAGTACTAGTTTCTGCACCTAGTAATCTTGCGGTAGATCTGCTTGTAGAAAAGTTAGTAGAAAAAAAAGTAGGGGTAGTGAGAATAGGGCACCCTGTTCGAATTTCTGAAAGTATTCAAGCTCATACTTTAGATTCTCAAATTGCTTTGCACTATGCCTATGCTCAAGTCCGTAATTTACGTAGTCGGGCTTACAGTCTCAAAAGTTATGCTCTTAAGTACAAGCGGAACTATGTAAGGGGGGAGCGGCAAGAACAGTTGCTAGAGGTGAAAAATCTGTTACGAGAAGCAAAGGATATTGAGAAGTATATTATTCAAGATATACTTGATAAGGCTCAGGTAATAGCTGCAACGCCAGTAGGCTGCAATTTTCAGGAAATGAAAGAAAAGCAATTTTCTACTGTTTTTATAGATGAAGCAGCTCAATTATTAGAGCCAGCAGCTTGGATTGTGATTTCCAAAGCGCACCGAGTAGTATTCGCCGGAGATCATTGTCAATTACCACCTACAGTAAAATCGGCAGAAGCAGAAAAAAAAGGGCTAAGCGTTACTTTATTTGAAAAGTTTTATCAGCGTCAAAAAGTATATGTAAGTCAATTATTAAATGTGCAATATCGAATGCACGATTTGATTATGTCTTTTTCCAATTCTCATTTTTATAATAATGCGCTTTGTAGTGCTCCTAAAGTGGGTCAGCAAAAATTATTTGAGCAAGATACTCCTATATTATTTATCGATACGGCAGGCTGTGGCTTCGAAGAACAACAAAATCCTGAAACTAAAAGTTATTTTAACCCCAGTGAAGCTTCTACTCTAATAAGTCATTTTGTGGAGTATGTGCAAAATTTGCAGGGCTTTACTGATTACCTTCCCTCCGTAGGCTGGATATCTCCGTATAAAGAACAGGTAGAATATTTACAAGCTCAATTACCCCAGTTGGCTGATTTGAAGCAGTATATAGCTCATATTAGTATTGATTCGATCGATGGTTTTCAAGGGCAAGAAAGAGATATTATTTATATCAGTTTGGTACGAAGTAATTCCCAGGGACAAATTGGCTTTTTAGCAGATACTCGAAGGTTAAATGTAGCTTTAACAAGGGCAAAGTATAAGCTTGTAGTAATTGGTGATAGTGCCACCCTGGGTAATCATCCTTTTTATAAAGATATGATTGACTATTTTCAGTCTCATAACGCTTATATGAGTGCTTGGGAAATAATGTACCATAACTAAATTAGGAGACTGCAAAAGAAATTTTATAATAACTAAATATCCTTTTTTGTTCTATAAGGTTGTATTCAAGGTATTTTCCAAGATGGTAGCTTTCCTTTGTTTTGTGGTATTATATTACGTAGTACTTATTTCTCCTTTGCATGGGCAAGACGTTAGAGATCTTCCTATCATAAAGGGACCCAGAACTATACTAACTCCAAGTCTTCATTACTATACTATTGTTCCGGCTGCTAATTTTCAGATTCAGTGGTTTGTGCGGGGAAAGCAAATAGAAATTAAATCGAGTTCCAATACAGGAGCATTTATACAGTTTTATGGTAGGGGTATAGATACTCTTATTATAAGATATAGAAACTTGAATACATCAATCACAGGGTTTGATACTTTTTTAGTGCATAAAAATACATGTTCGGCAGTGGCAGGAAAAATATCCTCTAATCAGGAAATCTGCTATGGTACGCAGGCTATTATCAGTTTGGATACGCTAATAGGATCCAATATTTACTGGGAATACGCTGTTTTTCCTTTTACTGAATGGAAAAATTTCGCTTTTCCGCAGCGAACTATTTTGACCCCTAGTTTGAGTGTTACTACTCGCTTTAGAGCTATTGTATTTACAAGAGGGTGCGGAAGTGATACTTCTGCAGAAACCACAGTTTTTGTTAAGCCACTGCCTTTAGGAATATTTACGGCAGATTTGCCCGCTATTTGTAGCGGAGACACTTCAAGTATATTCGAGGGTACGGTAATAGAGGGTAGGGGCATTTGGGAAACTGATGGAAAAGGTAAAATCTTGAATTTAGGGGCAAATAAAGCGCGCTATGCATCTGCACCAGAAGATAGTGGTCAAGTTAAAATTATTTGGAAAGTTATTTCAGCAAATTGTGTGCCTCAGTTATATACACAAACTATTGACATACGACCGGGTCCGCAAGCAGTATTGCGTAATGTAGAAAGTGAAATTTGTCCTCATAATTTAAGTTTACCTATTGTAGCTATAGACCGAAAGGGAAAAGGAAGATGGGAGTCTTCTCCATGGGGGGGGATTCTCTCAATTAACGATACCACATTTCGTTTTCGTCCTTCCTTTGAGGCTCGGGGGCGTCAAATAGCAATTACTTATAGAGTTCAGCTAGCGGGTTGCCAGCCTAGGCGCTACCAGCAGCTATTTCGGGTAAAGAACGCAGGAGTGGCTACTATAGAAAATAGTCGTCCTGAAATTGTTTGTTATGGAGGGGCTCTAAAGCTAAAGGCTACTCGTAGAAGGGAATATCCAGGTAATTATTTTTGGGCTACTCGTCAAATGATTTCAGAACCTTCCTCAGATACTCCTACTCTTTTCCCACAAGCCAGCGATACAGTCACTTTAACCTTTTATGATATTTTTACAGGATGTGTTTCTTCAGATACTTTGTTAATTCAAGTTGTTGAAAATCAACTAATTTCTTATCAAGAAAGGGTTAGTGTGTGTGGTGGCTTGCGTCTTAAACTTAATAGTTATTTGTCTGATACTTCTGGTAATATAGAGTGGTTTATGCCGGTTTATAGCCGCGAGCGACAAACTATTGAGTTTCTTTCTTTGCCAGCACCCACTTTTTTACCCGATACTAGTATTACCCTGGTATTTCGAAGAGAAAGAAATGGTTGTCGCCAGGAAGGGAAAATAAGCATACAAGTAAAAGATACTCGGGCTCGCATCAAACCTCCCTTTCCTAATTTCAGGGGGTTTTGTCGCG
>JANWXU010000067.1 GCA_025057395.1 Bacteroidia bacterium
CTTGTTAGATATTGTCTTCTCTGCCGTAATGTTAGTTATTTGTATTCCCCTCTTTTTAGTGATAAGTGTACTAATCAAATTAGATTCTAAAGGGCCTGTTTTTTTTCTACAAGAAAGGTGCGGCAAAAATGGAAAGCCCTTTAAGATTATTAAATTCCGTTCTATGTATATAGACGCAGAAAAAATGGGTCCTGCTCTTTCTTCAGATAATGACCCGCGTGTTACACGAGTTGGTAAAGTTCTGCGAAAATATCGATTAGACGAATTCCCTCAATTTTATAATGTTCTAATAGGAGATATGAGCCTTGTAGGACCCCGTCCAGAAAGAAAATATTTTATTGAGCAAATTGTTCAAAGAGCTCCCGAATACTGGCACTTATTAAAAGTAAAACCTGGTATTACTTCCCTAGGGCAAGTAAAGTACGGATATGCTGAAAATGTAGACCAAATGATAGAAAGAATGAAGTATGATATCTTATATATCCAAAATATGTCTTTAGTTTTAGATATCAAAATTATAGTCTATACTATCCAAACTGTCCTAGCAGCTAAAGGTAAGTAGTTATTCTCTTAGCATTTCAAGAGCAATATATAAGAGAACTATGCCGAATATTTTCCTCAAAGGATGTTGTATTATCCAATTGTTAGGAAGTGTAATAAATTCAGGGACTCGATGGGCTAATTTAGCTCCCAGATACCCTCCCAAAACAAAGCCGCAAGCCAATAAGGCTGCCACTTTGATATTGACATATCCATTTTTATAATACTCCCATAAGCCTGAAGCCACCACAGGAAAAGCCAATACTGCCAAAGTAGTACCCTGAGCGACTTTTTGCTCAAAGGAAAGAAGAAAAGTAAGCGCCGGAACAAGTATGATTCCCCCCCCTATTCCTACTAGTCCACTAAGGGTACCCCCTAAAAAACCAATAAGTAGAATGATTATTGGCTTAGTTGTCATGTTTATGAGTCATTATGTTTTAAGTACTCCCTTTCTTTTGAGACTTCTAAATTATTGCTATAAATAGAATATATACTAAATTTGCTCGTATAAAAATTGATTTTTACCTAAAATATTGAAAATGTATAAGAAAACTGAAGCCTACATTGTAGCAGGGCGCAGAACACCATTTGGTAGTTTTAATGGTAGCTTATCGACTATTCCAGCTCCGCAGCTAGGAGGAGTAACTGTCAAAGCTGTCATTCAAGATAGTGGGTTAGATCCTGCTGCTATCCAAGACTTATATTTCGGAAATGTACTATCTGCTAACTTAGGGCAGGCGCCGGCTTCACAAGTAGCTTATTATGGAGGGTTGCCTGAAACAACTCCATGCACGCTGATTAATAAAGTTTGTGCCTCCGGCATGAAAGCTATTCAAATAGCAGCTAAAACAATCTTCATAGGCGATAATGATCTAGTGATAGCCGGGGGCATGGAAAATATGAGCCTTACTCCCCATTATGTTACTAATTATCGTACAGGTTACAAGTACGGGCATACCCAACTACTAGACGGTATTGCTAGAGATGGGCTTTCGGACGCTTTTTCAGATGCCTCGATGGGGCTTTGTGGTGAGATGTGTGCAGAAAGATATGAAATTTCAAGAGAGGCACAAGACGAGTACGCTGTTCGTTCTTATCGACTTACCCTAGAGGCTCAGAAAAATGGTTGGTTTGAAAAAAGTATTTGCCCTGTAACTGTAACGGGCAAGAAAGGAGAGTCTATAATTATCACAGAAGATGAAGAACCTAAGAACGTAAAATTTGAGAAAATTCCCCAGCTAAAGCCCGCCTTCAAAAAAGATGGGGGGATTACAGCCGCCAATTCTTCCAAGATTAATGATGGTGCTGCAGCCACGATTATCGCTAGTGAAGAAGCCGTAAAAAAATATAATCTAAAGCCCTTGGCTAGAATTATTAGTTTCGCAGACGCAGCCCTTCACCCTGATTGGTTTACTATTGCAAATACTGAAGCAGTTAAAAAATTGCTTACGCAAACTAATATGACCATTGACCAAATTGACCTTTTTGAAATTAATGAGGCTTTTGCCGTGGTAGTGCTGGCTAATATGCAGATATTGGGTATTCCCCTTGAAAAAGTAAACATACATGGAGGGGCAATTTCCCAAGGGCATCCAATAGGGGCGAGTGGAACGCGTATTGTTATAGATTTAGTCCATGCCTTAATTGAAAAAAATTTACGTTACGGCATTGCTACTATTTGTAATGGGGGGGGAGGTGCTTCTGCAATTTTGATTGAAAGAGTATAATTCAACTTTTCTAAGTTTCGGTATCTTTCTATAAAAATCTATGAGAAAGGTACCGAAATTGTATTTTTACTCAAAAAAGAATTTGTGTTTTTTTTCTACTTTATCCATGATTCTTTAGAAATTAAATTTGAATAATATTTGTATTGTTTAAATTTGCATTTAAAGAGTTTTTATTTTAGGCTATAGCTCGTTTAGAGTAGTAAAAGAGAAAAGGGTGGATAACATCATTATAGCAGTTAATCCTTTTGTTGTATGGCGAGATTACGCCAAAGTAAGAGCCCTAGAAGAAGCTAGGGAGGTTTCCTTTAGTACGCTTGTATTTTTGCTAGACTTTTTTATGGAGGCGTATCCTCTAATTGTTGACGGAGAGCTGGATAGTGAAGACGAGGCTTTTTTTATTGAGGAAACCAAAAGAGAATTAACAGCTCAGGCTAATAGCTTGGGGGGAAATTTTGAGTTTTTACAAAAAGACCCGCTTGATTTTGATACGGCTGATTTTTTAAACCAAGAGGTGGTTAATTTTTCCATAGACCAGCTTAAGTTTATTGCTCGGAATTTCGAGCAGTGGAGTGAGTTGTTCTTGAGTGCTTATGCTGGGCTTATGGCAGCGATGGTGCAGTTTATCTTTGCACGCAATGAATTATATAGCCTTTCGGAAGACCAAAAAGAAGAACTTAGCATTCGCCTTCTCCTAGATAAAAATCCACAAAATAGAAATGAGTATATTATTGCAGGAATATTGCAATATTTTACAACGCATGGAGAGCCCAAGACAGATGCTGATGCAGACCGTTTGATGAGTTTCTTATTTAAAAATGATGTCTTTGAACTAGGCAAGCCCATTTCGGAATATCCCTTTCAAGAGATTGAAGATTTTCAATTTAGTCCTGTTACTATCGCTAAGCATTTGTGGCTTAATAAGTTTGTTGCTCTTATTCCTCATAAATTGCACAAGGAGCATAAGAAAATTATTCGTCAATTGCTTTTGCGTTTTGGGGTAGTTCCCGAGCTTAATTTAGAAGTGTTTGCTTCCCTATAAAAAATAAAATTATTTATTATTTTATTGGAGTTTCGTGTAAGAAATATGACCGATTGCGACTCTTTAAGCTACTCTACGCCGAATGGCTCAGAGTTATTTTTGCAGAATCTTTGTGAAAAAGCCCAATCGATGGTGGATGCTGGGAAGTATGAAGCAGCACTACAAATTTGTAATCAGATTATAAGTTTAGCACCCGCATACCAAGAGATATACGCGCTCCGAGGTATTGTGCGTTCTGAACTTGCCGATTATCAGGGAGCCATTGATGATTTTTCCATGGCTTTGCAACTAAAAGATGACGATGTAGAGTCTTTAATAAATCGTGGAAATACCTATGCAGAAATAGGACTTTTTGATTTAGCATGGCAAGACTACGAAAAGGCAATTGCTTTTGACCCCGAGGAACCCGCCATTTGGCTCAATAGAGGAGCCCTACGTGCAGAACTAAAAGACTTTGATGGGGCTATTGAAGATTATAATCAGGCTATTTCTTTAGATGATGCAGAAGCATTAGCTTTTTTTAACCGTGGTATTGCTTACTTAGAGATTGGTGAGTTTGAGCAGGCTCTCGAAGACTTAAAAAAAACTATAGAATTAGAGCCCAAGAACGAGGAAGCTTATGTTCAGCTGGCGCGTGTATATTTTGAGTTAGGTGAACTAAAACAGGCAGAAAAAAATGCTACACAGGCTATCCATCTTAATCCTAACCTTGCTGAAGCTTATTTGACTCGAGGAATTATTCGTGCTGAATTTCAAAATTATGCTGGCGCCCTAGCTGACTATAAAGAAGCTATAGCATTAGAGCCTGATAATCCTACGCCTTATTTCAATAGAGCTTTACTTTATCAAGCTAATAATGAGTGGGAGAATGCTTTAGCGGACCTTTGTACAGTAATTCACCTCAATCCTAAGGATTATGAAGCATATGAAATTCGGGGAGAAGTCCGAAATAAACTAGGCGATGTGGAGGGTGCTTGCCAAGATTGGCGTATTGCTGCCGAGAACGGCCAAATTACTTCTCAAAGTTATTATCAAATGTATTGTTACAACTACCAATCTGAGTAATGTTATTTTTTTCCCAATTAACTAACAAGTAATAAATATGAATATGAAAACTATTATTTTTTCATTTTTAGCTATTGTAGGTATAAATTACTTGAGTATATATCTAGGTAAGGGGTTTGTCTATGCTCAGCAGGCTTCTGCCCAAGCTCAAACGCTAAATGTAAGTCCAGTAATCCCGGCCTTCGTATTCGTAGATCCTTTTACGGGCAAAGATTTTACTCCCGCTTCTCTTCCCTCGGAGGTAGTAAGAATGTTTTTTTTCTACGATCCCTCCTGTGATCATTGCCAGCATGCGGCAGAATCGGTTGCTAAGGCGGCGGATAAGCTTAAGAACGTTCATTTAACCTGGATATCTAAGCCCCAAACCAGTCCAGAATTAATAGCCAAATTTAGAGATACTTATTTTGGAAAAGTTCGAATGAATGTGCATTTTGTTAATGGGAAGGGACCCAATCCCTACTTTGGAGATATTGTAGCTATGCCCTGCGTATTCATCTATGGGTGTAAAGACCAATTTGTCCAGCGTTTTATGCGCGAGGAAATTACCGGAGAAAACTTAGCGCGATTTGCCCTTTGTCAATAATTTTTTATTTCTAATGTTTTTTACTATGCAAGCTTCTTAGCTTAGGAATAGAGTATTAGATATGTTTTGTTATTTGAGTTTGAGAAGCAGTGTTATTATATTATTGTGCTTAGTTTTATCTTTTAAAGTAGAGCTTCAAGCGCAACGAACAGCAGATTTAATGCAGCAGGGGCTTAGTAAATTGGATAAGGGGAATTTTAAGGAAGCTATTGAAGATTTTACGAAGGTGATTTATGCAGCAGACGAAAACCAGGCGGATGCCCTTCTCAATCGAGGGTTATGTTATGTGCAACTAGGGCAATTAGAAAATGCGATTGCTGATTTTTCTCGTGCCATAGATATTGCTCCCGATTACCCTGCTGCTTATTTTAATAGGGGGTTAGCCCGTTTGCAGAAAGGTGAATTAAAAGCGGCTCACAGAGACTTTACTATCACTATCGACCTAGCTCCAGAGGATGCCGAAGCTTACTTTCAGCGAGGAATTACCCGGTATCAGTTAGGGGAGCTCAGCGCAGCCCTAAGTGATTTTAACACAGCTATTCAGCGGGATGTTAAGTTTATTCCTGCTTATTACCACAGGGGAATTGTTTATCTGGCATTATTTAGGTATGCAGCCGCTGTGGATGATTTTTCTCACGTACTAAAAGAGGATGCAGCTAATGGGATGGCTTATGCTCTGCGTGGGAAGGCTAAAGGAAGGTTGGGTAAATATGAAGAGGCGTTGCAGGATTTGAATATTGCACTTATTTTAGTTCCCGACTTAGCTGAAGCCTTTGTTTATAGAGGCGCTGTAATTGCTGCTTTAGGAAATTTCCAGGAGGCTGCTGAAAACTTTAAAGCTGCGCGTGAACTTGGCTTTAATGCTAGCGAATTACGGTTGGAAGAAATTCGACTGCTGTGGTTACAACAGAAAGTAGATACTGCTCTTAGTGCTCTTGATTCTCTCCTTTTAAGCGAGCCTAACTACATAGACGCTTTATTTTTACGAGCTTCGATGCATAGCATGAAGAAAAATTGGCAGCTAGCGGAGGTAGATCTGAATCGTTGTATTCAATTAAATTCACACCACTGGCAAGCTTATGAGCTTTTATCACAAGTTGCACTGGCGCAAAATAAAATCAGTGAAGCAATTGAAAATTTGAATAAGGCTATTAAGCTTAATACAAGTGATCCTGAACTTTACTATAAAAGGGCCCAAATTTATAGGCATAACGGGGATACAAAAAAAGCCTGCCTTGATTTGCGAAAATCAAAGGAATTAGGTAAAAATATTCCTCCAGAGGAGTTGTTACCTATTTGTGGCAGCCATTAATGATTATTCTATAAAAGTAAATGCTGTTGAAATAAATGTTGGTTTTGTAGCAGGTAGGCGGGGAAGCTATCATCCAAAGGTACCTTGATTAAACGAAAAGGGTATTCTTGAAACAAACTTTGCCCCTGTTCAATTTTTTGTTGAATGTAGATAGGATTTTTGTATAGAGGGTGGTTATACTCTGTGTGAGCAAATGCTTCTAACTTTTGGATAATTTTCTCTACGCCACCCAAATATCCGAAATGCCAACCTGCTTCTTTTAATACATGTACTTTTTTGTATTTCTTAAAGTCTCTTTTTCTACGCATTTTACTAAAAGTGCTAAGTTGATAGTATGGAAACATTAAAGTACCATACCACCAAACATATTTTTTTTTATCATTTGTGTTATCCCTTTCTACAGCTAAGTAATTGAGATAGAAATAGAAATGTTTCTGCTGAAAAACTAGTATTTCATTTCTGCCTAAATTTTTGATAACGCAGTAAGGATTAGGAATTTCGTCCACATCTGAAAAAAGAATAATATCTTGAGGGTGGCAGCTTTGCAATCCTTTAGCAATAGCATTTTTTTGGTGCTTTTCCAGGTCCCAGGCATTAGGCTTACGAAATTTATTCCAAAAACCAGGATAGGAGTCTACTACCACATGAATAATTTTATCTAGAAAAGGTTGGTAGCGGTTTTTATTATCCTGGAAAAATAATTTTTTTTTCTGGTTTTGGTGAGTGCGAGTAGCTTCTACAAGTACAAAGTAGTCTACACATTCTGCTAGGGTGTGGAGTCTAAGTTCTAGTAAATCTAGTTCATTAAAAAAGCAAAAGCAATCAAAAACTCGTAGTTTTTTCATGAAAGCCTTGAATTAACATTTTGGCTATCTTCCCTCTTCCCTAAATATTTATTAAAACATTCTTTAAATTGTAGTAGCTTTTTACTCATTATAAACTTTATTGAATTATGGCACCAAGATACCAAAAGTTGAGTGATTTTTACTGGTATTACCTAACTGAGCACCGTAATCCGATTTGTAGAGGTCTACACCTCTTTGGCACCTTTCTAGTAATCTTGATGCTGGTGGTAATTCCCTTTACAGGGCGTTTGGTTTGGTTGTGGTTGCTGCCGGTAGTAGGCTATGGATTTGCTTGGATAGGACATGCTTTTTTTGAGAAAAATAAACCGGCTACTTTTCAGTACCCTTTATTTAGTTTAGCATCAGACTTCATTATGCTGTGGGACTTTTTAACAGGTAAATTAACTGCTAAGCTTTCTCAGGCGCCCCAAAAAGTAGAAGAGTTTCGAACAACTAACCTTTCATAGGGTTAGTTCAGGAGTTAAAAGTTATTTTTCAACTATTTTTTCGCATTTTTATTCACCTATTTTATATTTTTATGAGTAGGAGTGTGGATAAACATATAAACATTGTGGATATTCTGCCTCCTACTCTATTTTATTTTTGTTGAAATCCTTCAATTTAAATAAGTAGCATGAATTTCGTGCCTATAGAAATACAGGAGTATGCTGAAAAGCATAGTGAGCCCGAATCAGAATTACTTTATGCTCTACGCAGAGAAACCTATCTCAAAACGATGTATCCTCGAATGCTCTCGGGGCATTTACAGGGACGTCTGCTCAGTTTTATCTCTCGTTTAGTAGCGCCTTCTTGTATTTTAGAGATAGGCACTTTTACTGGTTATGCTACTTTGTGTTTAGCAGAGGGACTATTACCAGGAGGAAAAATTTACACCATTGATAATGACCCCGAGGTAGTGGAAATTGCACTTGGCTATTTTGAAAAGGCACAGTTACAGCATTGTATTGAGGTATTGATAGGAGAGGCGCTAAGCTTAATTCCTGAAATTCCCGTAACTTTTGACTTAGTTTTTTTGGATGCCCAAAAGGAAGAGTATCTAACTTATTATCATTTAGTTTTACCTAAATTACGCCAGGGGGGGGTAATCATTGCAGATAATGTGCTTTGGAGTGGCAATGTATTAGATACTTCTACAACCGATCCTGCTACGAAAGGACTACAGCAATTTAATACTTTTATTAAAGAAGATAGTCGTGTTTTCGCTTTGCTCTTGCCTGTAAGAGACGGCCTATTTTTTATTCAAAAAAAATGAATACGACTAT
Organism: Bacteroidia bacterium; assembly: GCA_025057395.1. Lineage (GTDB taxonomy): Bacteria > Bacteroidota > Bacteroidia > J057 > JANWXU01 > JANWXU01. The sequence continues at coordinate 8,395 of JANWXU010000067.1, forward strand.
GAAAGTGCGAACTGTTTATGTTCTGAAGGTTAGTTTCTTATGGCTAGCATTGGTTGGGGGAACCCATTATTTATGGGGGCGCCTAGTACCCGAGGAAATGTGGTATTGTGGCATCAAGCTCCGATTTACACCTGAAGCTAGAGACGAAATTCAAAAGAAGGTAGACTTTATTTTTGAAAATCCTTTTTCCTACCAGGCTCTTGTCGAAAGAGCAGACTTATACATGCCTTTTGTAACAGACGCTTTTGAGCAAATTGGAGTGCCCGAAGACCTAAAATATATAGTGATTCAGGAAAGTGGCCTGCGCGGGGATGCAGTCTCTCCCTCGCAGGCGGTAGGCTTTTGGCAGATGAAAGACTTTACTGCTAGAGAAGTGGGCTTGGATATCAATCAATGGGTGGATGAAAGAAAGCATATTTTCCGTTCCTCTATTGGGGCTGCTCGTTATTTTCATAAACAATATCGAAGATTTGATAATTGGTTGTATGCGGTAATTGCCTATTATGCTGGTGCTACAGGCGCGCTACCCTATGTAAAAAGTGAATATTATGGAGCTCGTGAAATGATTATTACAGAAGATTTGCATTGGTATGCTCAAAAGGCAATTGCCCATAAAATTGCTTTTGAGCCGGCGTTATATAGAAAAAAGAATATCACTTTTTGGCTTTTGCCCTATGATACCGAGGGGGAAGTTTCTGCTAGGCGTCTTGCAGAACAGCATATGCTTGATTGGCAAGAATTTAAGAGGTACAATCTTTGGGTTAATGAATATACTCTTCCGCAGGGTAAGCCCTATAGTTACTATGTACCGCAGAGAAATAAGCCCTACGTGCACGTTAAAGACCCTCATATTAATTTATTTGAACCTGCCCCACAACTTGTCTCGCGAGGGCAGCTTGCAAGTGTTCGTGTTACGCCTGCGGATCAAACTATCGTTAAAAACTCTCAGTTAGCAAGTATTGAGAACGATGCTAATGTATTTTCGCAATGGTTTTCTCGTAGGAAAAAGTTTGAAGCTCCGGCGCATCCTTCCGCACCAAGGGTCTTAGAGTATCCTATTGAAAAAGAACCGCTTTTTGGTAAAGAGTTTGATGAAATAACAGATAAAACTACCCTAGTTGATATCGCAAGTAAATACAATATTCCTATTCGAAAATTACGCAAGTGGAATAATTTACCTCCTAACGAAGAACCTGAGCCCGGTACTTTAATTTTGCTAGTCAAGCCCTCTAGAGCTCATATTCATATTGCTCGAAAAATGGAAACTATAGCTGATGTTGCTGTACGTTATAAAAAGAAGATAGAAAAGTTAATGGAGTATAATAATATCGACTCTCTTTCACATATGCTTATTGAAGGCGAGAAAGTCCATTTGCGTGATAAGAGACCGCAGGATAAATACGTAATAGTTTATTTTTCGCGTCACAAGAAAAAAAATAGTAAGTTATCTGCTTTGGAATAAAGTAAAAGTAATCAAGAAAAAACTTTCAAGGTAAGTATGGGCTTAGCGTTAGAAAAGCGCTGATTTCTACCGTGTAATATAGCAAAACAAAAAGGAAGATAGTAGTAGGTGCCGAGGATGTTAAATTCGTATATAAATTAGGTAGAAAGTAAAGATTAATTTATTTTTGCGCAAGAAGAGAGCCTGTCTTCTAGGTAAGAAGCAGGCTTTTTGTTTTTATTGAGGCGGCTTGATGGTTGGGGTTTTATTTAATAACTACCCTGGTAATGTTTGCAACCTATAGTATTGGGCAAATAGCCGAGATTGTAGGCGCTCGTGCTTTTTACGGAAAAAAAGAGGTTCTTATCAATCATCATGCTTTTGATACGCGGCAAGAGTTACCGGCAGGCAAAGTGAATACCCTCTTTTGGGCTCTTAAGGGAAATTTTCGTGACGGTCATTTTTTTATAGCAGAGGCATATCACAAAGGCATACGGAGCTTTTGTGTTTCTCAAATATCACTACTTTCACAACCTTTTTTTAATGAAGTTAATTGGGTAGTAGTAGAAGATGTATTAAATGCTTTACAGCAGCTAGCTTTTTTTCACCGCAGGTGTTTTCAAATACCGGTAGTAGGAATTACGGGTAGCAACGGTAAAACGATTGTCAAAGAATGGCTTTCAGAAGTGTTGGCGCCGCAAAAAATAATTGTCAAAAGTCCTATGAGCTATAATAGTCAGTTGGGAGTGCCCTTATCGATTTTACAGATGCAGCCCCACCACCAGGTTGCTATCTTAGAAGCCGGTATTTCGCAGATGGGTGAAATGGAAAAACTAGAAAAATTAATTGCTCCTACAATTGGAATATTAACTCATTTTGGAGACGCCCACCAGGAAGGCTTTCCCTCTCCCTTAGAAAAATTACAGCAAAAATTAATTTTATTTCAAAAAGCTGATGTTTTAATTTATTCTAAAGACAATGATTGGATAGCCGAAAATGTGAACCATCCTAAAACTTTGAGCATTGGTTTTTCCCCTAAAAATGATATCTGCGTAATTAGGCACTCCTATTATAAGGACGCATGGCATTTTACGATTTCCTTGCCCGAGGGTACTAATTATTCTTTCTACTTTCCTTTGCCAGGTTGGGCGAGCCTTGAAAATGTACTTCTTGTATTAGCCGCTGCTAACTTATTAGGTGTAAGTTGGGAAACAATCGTTTCTGCTATTCCTACTTTACGCGCAGTTTCTATGCGTACCGAATTAATTACAGATAACCCTGAAATTACTATACTTAATGACGCTTATAATGCTGACCTTGCTTCTATCTATAATGCATTTAGTCTTCTTAAGCAATACAAAGGGCGTAAGGTAGTAATTTTATCAGATATAGAGCAGCTTGAATCTACTACTTCTCTTCAAGTGCATAAAGAAATTACCTACCAAGCAGAACAAAAATTTGGAGCCGAAAATCTCTTTTTAATAGGTAGTCGATTCTCTAAGTTATGGGAAGGAGTAGAGAAGTACAAAACTTTTAGTTCTTTAGAAGACTTTTTGCAAAATTTTGAATATGATTTTTTTCGAAATACAACTGTTTTGCTAAAAGGTGCCAGGAAATTTGAGTTAGAAAAAATTATTCCTTACCTTACTCGCAGTGCAACGGCTACCTACTTCAAAATTAATTTAAATAAGCTTGCGGCTAACTATCAATTTTTCAGAGGTCGTATACCAGCTACAGTTGGAATTATTGCTATGCTTAAGGCTTCGGCGTATGGAGCAGGGAGTTGGCAGATTGCTTTAGAGTTGGAGCGCTTGGGCGTTACTTATTTTGCAGTAGCTTTTACAACAGAAGGAATTCAATTACGAGAAAAGGGCATCCAACACCCGATTTTAGTACTCAATCCAGAAGAGAAGACTTTACCCTTGCTAGTTCATTATTTTTTAACGCCTGCAATAGGTTCATTCCGCTTATTACAAAAAATTTCTGAAGTAGTGCTAGAGCACGATACTTCCTTGCCCATACATTTGGAGTTTGATACTGGAATGGCTAGGTTAGGATTTTCTTTTACTCAGCTCAACCAGCTAGTTTTTTTGTTAAAATCGAATCCCCGTATTATGGTAGAGGCCGTATTTACCCACTTGGCTAGCAGCGATTCAGAAAAAGACGATGATTTTACCTATCGGCAGCTGCAGATGTTTACGCAAATTTATGCGACCCTGCAAAGGAGCTTCCCGGATATTAAAGCCCATTGTTATAACACGGCTGCCTTGCTACGCCTAGAAACTGAAGGAATGTACGACTGGGTAAGGTTAGGAATTGGTTTATATGGTATTTCTCCCATTCCCCAGTACGCTCCTTTTTTACAAGAAGTAGGAAGTTTACATTCAGTAATTTCACAGCTTCACTATTACCCAAAGGGTACAAGTATTGGTTATAATAGAACTCAAACTACGCAGAGGGACTCTATTATTGCTACTATTCCAGTAGGGTATGCCGACGGTATTCCTAGAAGTTTGAGTAATGGCAAAATTTGCTGTAAAGTAAGAAACTGTTGGGCGCCTACTATTGGCAAAATTTGTATGGATATGCTTATGCTAGATGTCACTCACGTTCCGGATGTACAGGAGGGGGATGAAGTAACAATTTTTGGGTCCGAAGCTCTTTCAATTCAAGAATGGGCTGCTGCAGCTAACACTATTCCCTATGAAATTTTGACTCGTATTTCTTCGCGGGTTCGAAGAATTTATGTGCGCGAATAGAATAAAAATAGTTTAGTGATTTATTAATTAAATTTAGCTTTTCATCTAACACTTTTTATATTTGCATAGAACTAAAAAGGTTATAGGAATTATCAACATTTACTCAATAATATGAGCTTTCGGTTGAGCTGCGGTCTGCTATGGGTATTTCTCTTTATGTTATTAGCAGAGCTGGCTTACGCGCAGGGAGGAACTATTAAAGGACGAGTAATAGCGGATGGTGAGCCTGCTGCTGAAGCTACCGTTATGGTTTTGCGAGGAGGTGCTCTGGTACAGGGCCGCAATACAGACTTGGAAGGAAATTTTATTATTCCTGATTTACCCCCAGCTGATGATTACGTAGTACAAATAAGCTACCTAGGCAACCAAAAAAAGATAGAAGGGGTAAAGGTAAGTGCTGGCCTTACTACGCCGTTAGGAGATATTGTCATTAGCAGTATTGTGACGGAAGTAATTACTGTTACGGCTAAGGAAAATCTGGTAAAGGCAGATGAATCCATTAAGAAAAGTGAATTTGGATTAAAAGACTTGCGTACCGCAGGAAGCCGTGGAATAGGGGCTCTTGCCTCTCAAACCGCTGGTGTTTTCCAGCAGGATGAAAATAGAGGTTTAAATATTGGGGGCGCAAGAGGGGATGCCACTCAAACTTTTATTGATGGCATTCGAGTGATCGGCAGTGCTACGCTGCCGCAATCTGCGATTGCTAATATCAGTGTGATTACTCGGGGAGTCCCTCCTTGGTATGGCGACTTAACAAGTGGAGTAATTGAGATTACTACTGCTGAACCCAGTTCGGAGCACCATGCAGGAGTTGAAATTTTGAGTAGCCAGCTTACAGACCCTTATGGTTATAACCTAGGAGCTATAAATTTTAGTGGACCTCTTATCTCTAAGAAAGACTCAATCAACAATACTAAGATCACTAAAGTAGGGTATTTTTTAGCTGTTGAAGGAAGTACTATTAAAGATCCTTCGCCTTCAGCTTTCGGCGTGTATCGTCTAAAACCCGAAGTTCGTAAAGACCTTGAAGAAACGCCCTTACAAGTAGGACCTGATGGAAGAACTTTTATTAACCGAGGGCAATTTATTCGAGGCGATAAAATTGAAAATATCAAAGCTAGAGAGGATGCACGGCATCGAAACCTTACTTTTAACGGTCGCTTAGACTTCAAATTAGGAAAAACAGCCATGTTAAAAGTAGGTGGTTCAGGTAATTTCTTTAATGGTCAAATTTGGGACCTTGCAAATTCTCTTTTTGCACCTGCGGGTAATGAAAATCGAGTAAATACAGATGCGCGGGGGTGGGCGCGTTTTAGTCAAGTTATTTTTCCCGACTCTATAGATAAAAGTATTCTTAAATCACTTTCCTACTGGTTACAGTTCGATTATACCTACTCGGGGCAGAGAAGGCAAGTTCGTGAATTTGGTGATGATATTTTCTCGTATGGGTACGTTGGAAAATTTATTACCAAAAGAGCACCTGTATACCGCCTAATGACACCTGGCACACCAGGGTTTGATAGTACTTTAACCTCTAATTTTTATTGGGAAACCGCAGGCTATGTAGATACTGCATATATTTATGTGCCTGGTTCTACTAAAAACCCTATTCTAGCTAATTATAATCGTGTAATTGCGGAATATTATAGAAATAATCCTCGCTATTTAATAGAAGCTAATATCCCGATTTTTGAATTTACTCCTCGGACTAGCATTTTTAGTCGTTCAGATTTATACCGCTTAGGGGGGCTAGTAAATGGTTTACCAGGCAACCCTAATACTTCTATTTATTCTTTGTGGGATGCTCAAGGAACCAATTGGGGTTCATTTGGACGCTTTCGTTCAGAAATGTTTCGCGTAACAGGACAGGCCAGTATGATTCTGGGTAGAAAGGCTCAAGTAGGGGGAAAGGGAGAGCGAGGAACGCATACTCTAAAATTCGGCTTTGAGTTTGACCAAAGAATTATTCGGGGTTATAGTCTTGCTGCCTCAGGCTTATGGATTTTAATGAATAATTTAATGAACCAGCATTTAGGGCGTTTGGATAGAAACAAGCCGCAGGTTGTGACGGTAAATGGTGTGTTCCAAGATACTGTAAAGTATAACTATGCTTTTAGTCCAGATTATACTCAGTTCGATAGTGTGGTACGTAGAAAGCTTTTCGGTACCTGGAATGAAGAAATTGCTACTCGCTGGGTAAATATTGACGAACTAGACCCATCTTTCTTCTCTCTAGATATGTTTACGGCTCGTGAACTCTTGAATGAGGGCAAGCCATATGTTAGCTATTATGGCTATGACCACACAGGCAAGGTAAGGGGCCGAGTAGCACCAGAAACTTTTTTCACCGACACCCGCAACCGCCCTCAAAATGCTTTTGCACCTACTTATGTGGCAGCTTATATACAGGACAAATTCGAGCTAGATAATTTATACCTTACTTTAGGCCTACGGGTAGATAGGCTAGATTTGAACCAAAAAGTACTACGAGACCCGTATGTGATGGCACCTTTTTACACAGCAGGCGAGGCTGCAGAACGCCTACGCATAAACCTGCCCTCTAATATTGGAAGGGATTGGGTCCCTTACGTGGATAATCCTTTTAGTACAGCTCCCAAAATTGTAGGCTATCGCAATAAAGACGTTTGGTATGATGAATTTGGTGCCCCTACAAGTCCGCAAATTTTGGCTAATCGTATTCAAAGGGAAAGTCCTATTCCTTTTTTAAGGGATACGGCCCTTACAATAGATGCTTTTAAGGATTACGTTCCGCAGTGGAACTATATGCCTAGAGTATCTTTTTCTTTTCCTATCACGGATAGAGCTAATTTTTTTGCCCATTATGATGTTCTTGTGCAGCGACCTACTGGCCAAGAAATAGGTCGTTTTACTGATTATCTCTATATAAGGCAAAATTCTACGGTTCCGATAGCTAATCCTGCTCTAACTCCCCAACAAACGATAGACTATGAAGTAGGTTTTCAACAAAACTTGGATGAGGATGGCAACGCAGCTATTGTAATTTCTGCTTTCTATCGAGAAATGCGGAATATGATACAAATTGTGCGTATTCAGGAAGCTTATCCTACACGCTATGATACTTATCGTAATCTGGATTTTGGTACTGTCAAAGGATTCACCTTTGAATTTAAGACGCGTCGTTTAGGAGAACTTTTTAGAATGCGGGCCTCCTATACTTTACAATTTGCCCAGGGAACAGGTTCAAGTGCAGGCTCATCTAGAAACGCTATTGGTGCCATTCAAGGTTTTAGTGCTATCCGAAATTTACAGTATCTTAACTTCGACCAGCGGCATACGCTTACAGGAAATATCGACTTCCGAATACCTGAAAATTATTTCAAGAATCCTACTGCTAATAAAATTTTCAAAAATTTGGGTGCTAGTCTTACTTATAATATTGGTTCTGGTACGCCCTTTACCCGCAATGCGCTTCCTAACCAGTCTGATGTGCAAGGTGGTGTAAATCCTACTACGCAAATTTTAGGAACTATTAACGGCAGTAATTTGCCTTGGGCTTTCCGCTTTGATTTGCGTATTGATAAGTCTTTTTTGGTTAGTTTAAGCAGGAAAACTGAAGAGGGAGCCTTAAAGCCCAAAAATCAAAGAATGCTAGACATTAATGTGTATTTAGCAACTATTAACTTACTAAATACTCAAAATGTGTTTAGAGTATATGCCTTCTCAGGATTACCAGATGATTCTGGATTTCTAACTTCTCCCTTTGCTCCGCAATTTATTCAGTCTTATCCAGAGCCGGCTGCTTTTGTGGATCAGTATCGAATTAAAGAAAAGAATCCCGCTAACTTTAGTTTACCGCGCCAGATTCGTTTAGGAGTGATAATTTCATTTTAATGATACGCTATGAAAAAAAATATTTATATAAATAGTATTACTTTATTTTTACAGACTGTGGTTCCTAAGAAGTTGTGTATAATACTTAGCTTGCTTTTTGTTCTGCCGGCATGCTTATGGAGCCGTGAAAATATTGGTGGGAAACGAGCAAGCACTCCACCCTTACGTACTTCTGCAGAATTATGTTTACCCGCGACTTCTTCGGCGGTGTTGGATGTTAATAATGTGCGTGCACTTTTGCTTAATGGTGGGGATATGTGGTGGGATCTTACAAGTAATCCTCGCTATGAGATTCCTAAGGTAGATGATCCTGCTAAAGCAAAACATTCTTTATTTGCAGGCTCGCTTTGGATAGGAGGGTTAGACGAAAGCAGTCAACTTCGGATTGCTGCACAAACTTACCGCCAGTCAGGAAATGATTTTTGGCCTGGGCCTTTGCGCTTAGGTAGCGGCGATACAGAGAAAGACATTTGTGATAAATGGAATAAACACTACAAAATTACAAGAGCTGAAATTGAGGAGCACCGCTCAGGAATACGAACTTCTGCAGCCATTGAGACGTGGCCTGCTATTAATAACGATCCTGGGTTTGAACGTTTTTTAGCCCCCTTTCAGGATGTAAATGGGGATTTTGATTATAAGCCTGAGGATGGCGACTATCCTAGCATTATTGGCGACCAGGCTATCTGGTGGGTTATTAATGATAAAGGAAATATACACACTTCTACTAATGGTTTAGCAATTGGTATAGAAATACAAATGATGGCTTTTGGCTTTAATACTGCCAACGCCATTAATAATATGACTTTTTATAAGCAAAAGGTTATAAATCGATCCACGCTTACGCTCACTCGTACCTACATTGGACAATGGGTAGATGCAGACTTGGGTTATGCTTTTGATGATTATGTAGGTTGTGATACCATTCGGGGTTTAGGTATTTGTTATAATGGAGACCCCATTGATAATTTACCACAAGGGTATGGAGATAAACCTCCTGCAGTGGGGGTAGATTTTTTCCAAGGTCCACTAGCCGACCCAGACTCTTTAGATAATGACGGCGATAGAATTATAGATAATGAAAGAATTGGAATGGCGCGATTTGTTTATTACAACAATGATTTTTCCAGAATTGGTAACCCAGAGCAAAAGGAACATTTTTACAATTATCTAATCGGGCGGTGGAAGGACGGCCAGCCTGTAATTGATGATAGAACGGGAAATGGAAACGGGTACCCTGACCCCGGAGAGGCAATTAAACTCACCAACTACATGTTTCCTGATTATCCTGGTACGCGCTGTTCTTTTGTTCGTTATTCTAGTGCCAATAAGTGGGATGAAAAGTCAGTTAATAATGTGCCGCAAGATAGGCGTTTTATACAGTCTGCAGGTCCTTTTACGCTTCGACCCGGTGCAGTAAATGAGATTATTGTAGGAGTAGTTTGGGCAAGAGACCAGAATAATATCTATGATTCGGAGCAACTAGGTTCTTATTGTGCTCTCTTGCAAGCAGATGATATTGCTCAGGCTCTATTTGATGCAAACTTCCAACTACTAGATGGGCCTGATGCCCCTACTCTCGAAATTCAGGAACTAGATAGGGAATTAGTTTTAAGCTGGTCTTATAAAAAACCTACTTCCAACAATTATTATGAAAATTACGCACAAAAAGATCCTATTCTAGAAACTATTCCGGGTGTAGACGCCGAATTTACTTTTCAGGGCTACTTGGTTTATCAACTTCGAGACGACCGCGTTTCCACCGACGAATTAAATGATCCTTCTAAAGCAAGATTAGTAGCACAGTGTGATATTAAAGATGGTATTTCTACGATTGTCAATCGTGAGGAAGTTGTTGTAGCCGGTCTTCCTCGTCCTATTATACAAGACCGAATTATGGTGTATGGGGAAGATAAGGGCATATTTCGAAGTGTACGGGTGTTAGAGGATAAATTTGCAGAGGGTACTGATAATCGGCTTGTGAATTACCGAACGTATTACTATACTGTGGTAGCTTATGCTTATAATGATACTTCTTCGGATGGTAGGAAATTTATTATTGGTAGAAACTTTGAATCTCCCGAAAGAAGACGGGTTGCAGCCATGCCTAGGAAGGTAGATTACGAAGCGATGGGTACAATCTTGAATTCAGGTTACGGAAATAGTCCCCCTGTTATACGAGTGCAAGGTCAAGGTCATGGAAATAAATTTTTGAATTTTACGGAAACCACTGCTAACCAATTATTAAATCCGCCTTACTTTGTAGGTAAGCCTATTTATTTACCAGGATTTACCCCTATTAGCTTAAAGATAGTAAATCCTAAAAATGTATTGTCTAAGAAGTATCGTTTGGAAATTACTAAAGACTTGTATTTAGGCTACGACAGACCTGATCCTAATAAAAGAGACGCTGATACCTTATTCCGATTTGCGGATTGGGTTCTTTTTGATGTCTCTAATAACCGTAAGGACACAGTGTATAAATCAGTATACGTGCGTAGGGGAAGAAATGGACCCTTGCGTCCAAATCCGCTAGATGGGGAAGAGAGAATTATAGAAGAAATTCGAGGGACGGGAGCAAGTGCGACGCGTACTAATCATGGATTTTCTATTGCTATTAGGGACGTTCCTATACCCGGAGACACAACGGACGCAGAGGCAATGGGCTTTATTAGTGCACAGCGTATTTTTAAGGACCCTATCAAAAACTGGCTTTCAGGGTTACGTGACTTTGATAATGTATCCATCTGGAACTGGATACGCTCAGGACCCGACTGTGCCTTTCCTAAAAATAATTGCAATGATATAAGTAAGGATGACCGAGATATGGGCAGCGAGTCCCGTATCCAAAAAAGAGCTAGGATTTATGATCCTCATCAGGTGTATGAAAACGTTTTAGGAGGTACGTGGGCGCCATATGTATTAGCGGCTCATTACAATTTGAATAAAGATATTATTGGTCCTAAGCTTTATATTTGGACGGGGCAGAACCCAACTTTTAAGCCTGAGGAAGAAATGCACCCTGATAGTCTAGTTACGTTGGATAAGTTACCAAGTGTGGAGATTGTTATTACTACCGATCCTAGTAAATGGTCGCGTTGCGTGGTAGTAGAAACATCTCCCTCGAAAGCTTTGGGTTCAGGGGCTCCAATTTTGACGGCAAAGTGGCGAAAAAGTTTAAGTTTGGCAGAAGTACAGTCGGGTAATGCTCCCATGCGCCAACCAGATAGCGAAAATGAAGAATATGGTATGAGTTATTTCCCGGGGTATGCTATTAATGTGGAGACAGGCGAGCGGCTCAATATATTTTTTGGTGAAAGTACTTGGCACCGCGCAGATAATGGGGATGACATGTTATTTAATCCTACTAATCGTATAGCAGTAGCAGAAGATGCTAAGGTAGCAGGAGGAAGACATTATCTCTATGTTACTAATACCCGGTATGATGAATGCAGGAGCATTGCTAAGATTTTGCGTATTCCTCCTAATTCCAGAGTTCCGGAAGCGGGAGGACATCCCTGTCAATTTACTAAGCCTGGTGGGGAGGAAGTAAATATAGCAGCAGCTTATAAGCACGTTGCGTGGGTATCGATTCCGATGGTTGAACTAGGAAGAGACCAGTTTTTATATAAGCGCTATGC
>JANWXU010000068.1 GCA_025057395.1 Bacteroidia bacterium
GTTCATTGAGTGTTAGACCTACATATCCGGCTGGGTCGATAGCAGGAATGTTAAATAGGATGATAAAGAAACCCATACACGTAGAAAACCAAGGGAGAATAAAAACTACGTAGCTCAATAGCTTAGAAAGTAGGCCCCAAAATTTATTTTCCATGAGGGCATAGCCTAGTAAAAAGAAATAGAAAGGAAGTATCAAACTAATATAGCCAAATCCTTTTGTTATAAAGAGACTTGCTAAAAGTGCTCCAAGGTATCCCCCCTTATTTTCAGCAGTTTGTTCGCTGTTGGCTTCGATGGCAGATTGGTCTTCAATTCCAGAAAAGAAAATATGAGAAAGTAGAGCAACTAATAAAAACAAACTTAATAACATTAAAAATAGGCCTACAATCTTCCTGATTTTTAAGGGTAGGTTATTAGGTACGTAGGAGTCTTTAGGTTTGTTTCCTTTAGGGCGATTTTCTTTCATAGCCGAAAAGTCGGTACAATAAAGAAGATTAGTAAGATTTCAACAATTCAAGGTGAATAAAAAGTGTGCTCAAGTTAAATTATGTAAAAGTGTGCAAAAAAAAGGATTATCAACATGCTAAACTTTGTTGTTGATAAATTGAAGGAAGTTTCCACTTAATTTTTAATCTGAACCTAAAGTGCTTAGGTATTTTTCTGTCAATCAGAAAAGTTTGATTTTCTCGGTTTCAAAATTCTGTTATAGTTAAGGCTATAATAAACTAAATAAAAAAATCCCGCACCAACGGGATTCTTTATTCAACATTCACATTTACTTTTCCCAGTCTCCTAGTGTTTTTTTTATGCGAGTAGGCTCCTCGTGTATTAAATTTATCATATCCCCTAGGGTTTTGATATCATTCGAGGAAAGGGGGTCTTGTTTTTGTTCTATTTCTTTAGGGGCTTTAGCTAAGTCTAAGTCAATGTCTATTAAGAGTTTTTCTTGTGGGCTGGATATTTGGCTAAGAGGCTCTACTTCATTTTCCTTATCTCCTGTTATCTGCAACAATTTTTTTAGAGCCGCGTTAATATTATGGAGGTGCCGTTGACTCTCTACTTTTTCAAGGAACTGTTTTTTGGCTAAAAATTCTTTTTTATACTCTTCCTTGAGTTTGGCTCTTTTTTCTTCATTCGATAAGAGATGGTCTTGGTTCATAATTTAAGTTCATGGTAATGAAGAATAAGATTAAAAGCTACAGCGTTCTGTTTCGATCTTGTAAAAATTCAGATTGACTTTCGGTAGTACCACTTTCCATAGGGGACGTATTAATTTGTCCCATTTCCATTTTAAATTGTTTTACTAATTCCATGGCTCTGAGCTTTTCAGCTTCTTTTTCGATTTTCATGCTAGTGGTATCGATGCTATCCAATGCCATTTCGACCCGAGCTTCATTTTTGGCAGTTTCTTCATTGATTCTTCGTAACATTTCATCGTGCGTTTGATCAATACCGCCTACTTCGAACTGCTCAAGTGTATCTGCAATTTTCGCTTGCCATTTAGCACGTTCATGTGCCCGGAGTGCTTCCCTAGCTTCTGCAATTTTCCTATCTTTTTCGCGCATAAAAGCTTCCTTTACTTCTAGCGCTTTTTGGTAGGCTATATTAGCGGTGCGTAATTGCTCCTCTGTTTTGGCTAAATTCGTTTTAATTGTTTCTAGGCGAAGGGCATAGTTAGCTGCAATATCATCGCGCCCAGCTTGAATACTTGCTTTAATTTTACTTACCAGATCATTATACTCAGCTTTATATCTACTTAGCTCCTTTTCTAACTGAATAACGCTCGCTTTTACAGTAGCAATACTTTGGTTCATTTTAGGAACCTGGTCATTAAGCTCGCGAATATTTTGCTCTAGTATCAAGCGAGGATCTTCAATAGCAGATATAGCCCCCCCTAGTAGACCTTTTAAGGCTCTTATAAAACGCTTCCACATAAAGATTCTACAATAGTTAGGTAAAAGTAGTCTTAAAAATACTAAATTAATTGAAAAACAAAAAATAAAAGCGAATAATTACTTTATATTTGAAGTGGCTTAGGTTGAACCTCAAAGTTTTTTAAATAATTCATTTCTTCTATGGGGCCGAAATATAAGGGAGTACGCTGATGCAGGTTTTGGGGTTCAAGGGTTAAAATATTTTGCATGCCGTTAGTAGCTACGCCTCCTGCCTGTTCGATAATGAAAGCTACAGGATTGGCCTCATAGACAAGACGTAATTTTCCCTCTGGCTTCTTTTGGGTAGGGGGATAAATAAAGATTCCGCCCTTTAGTAAATTTCGATGTAAATCGGCAACTAAAGAGCCTGCGTAACGCGTAGATAAGGGCGATTGATTTTGTAAAGAACGCTGATGAATATCTGCCAAATAATCTTGTAAGGGCTGAGGAAAATTATACAAGTCTGCGTCATTAATAGAATAATACTGAGCTTTAGCAGGAATTTTTATATTAGGATGAGTTAATAAAAATTCACCAATTTGCGGATCTAGTGTAAAGCCATTAACCCCTTGACCCGTAGTGTATACAAGTACGGTACTTGCACCAAACAATACATAACCTGCGGCTATTTGTTTTTCTCCCTTCTGTAGATACTCCTGAGCCTCGAGAGGACCGCTATTCTTAAGTCTTTTATAAATAGAAAAGATAGTTCCTACCGGTATGTTGACGTCAATATTAGAGGAGCCGTCTAAAGGGTCTATCATTAAAATGTATTTTCCTTTTTCCAGGTTAATAGGTATTAATTCAGGAGATTCTTCTGAGCCAATAGCTGCAATTTGACCACGAAAAGAAAAGAAATTAATCAAAATTTGATGGGCAAATACATCTAGCTTTTGCACTTCCTCGCCCTGCACATTTCGTTGGCCTGTAGTTCCTAAAATATCGTTTATTCCTGCTCTTGCTACTTCACGTTGAATTAATTTAATAGCCAAACTTAAATCTCGAAGCAGCATTGAAAATTCACCTTGGGCACCACTTTTTTCTTTTTCCTTTTCAACGATAAATTGCTCTAGAGTAATTAGCCGACTTACTGCCATCTTTTCGAGCTTTTACTTAAAGTAATTCTCACAATTTTTTTATTCTATTGCAATATAAATTATTTTTCAATAATTTTTTCCAGGTTTATGGGCTAATAATTAAAAATGTTAGTTTAAAGCTATGAGTTCGATAGTTATCAAGATTATTTTACTTTTAATTTAATTCCAACTAATAAGTCCTCATCACCGCGAATTCGATTTAGAGCACAAATTCTTTGTATAGAAGTATCATACTTGTCTGCTATTTCTTCTAAAGTATCTCCCTCTTGTACAGTATGATAAGTGGCTTTTTTGAAGCCTGCTAAGTGAGAAAACCATTCCTGCCTAATATGTATGGTAGGATTTTTTAAGTTTTTAGTTTTAAATGAAAGAATATGCTCGGGGTCAAATTGTTGGCCCATAAATCTAAATTCGAAATGTAAGTGCGGACCTGTGCTTTTGCCCGTACTTCCCCCTAGTCCAATAGGGGTGCCCGCCTTCACTACCTCTCCCGGACGAACAAGAATTTCATCCAAATGACCATAGAGCGTTTCTAGCCCCTCCTTATGAGAAATTACCACAAATCTTCCATAGCCATACTTATCGTTTCGAGTAACTCGTACAATTCCGTTCAAAGCAGCATATACTGTATCTCCTACTTGTAAGCCAATATCAACACCATAATGGAAAGTAGAGCCCATTAGGTCTCTGGGACCAAAACCAGAGGTTTTAGGACCCTTCACAGGAAGTACAAATTTTTGACCCCTAGCATAATCAATAAGTTGTATGGGTATTGAATCAGGTAAATTAGTAACGTCGTACCGGTAGATATTAATTTTTTTATTTTCAAAATCCGAATAACGATAGGTACGTTTAATAAAATATTCCTTGCGATATACAAATCTACACCTTTCGTGGTAATAAGGATTCGTGTTTGTATCGTTGTCAAAATAATTATGCTTTGCTGCACAAGAATTTTTTCCTAGAGCTATTATCAAAATAATGATACTTGCTTGTGCTAGGCAAGGTGTAAACAAAAGCATAAATCATGGCCTTATAAATTTTTCATCATATCCAAAAATAAAAAAAATTAACACTTAAAATCAAAACTGGAATTGACATTTAAAATTTTATGAACATTTTATAAATTTATGAAAAATAATAAACAGCAAAGGAGTCTATATAAAAATATGCCTTAATTGCCGATAATCACAAATGCCCCCCAATAGTACGGATGCGCATACCCTTCTTTGCGTAACTTCTCCTTCGCCGCCTGCAATGCCTTATGTTTGCTCGTGCCATGCAGCAGCTCTTCATAAAATATTTGCATCAACTTACTGGTTGCCTCATCCGGCACCTTCCATTGCGATACCACCACTGCCCGTGCTCCGCTATAAAGCAAACCCCTTGTCAAACCCATCAACCCCTCCCCCGGCTTCAACTCCCCACGTGCCGTCTCACACGCCGATAACACCACCACCTCCGCATCCAACTCCAAATTGTAACACTCCGCCGCCGTAAGCAATCCATCTCTTTCTAAAGTAGGGTTGCTATCCTGCGGCGCACTAAATAGCAAATAACTCCACGAAGGCTTGTTGCGATTAAATACTCCATGCGTGGCAAGGTGAATATACCGATACTCTCGCAAGGGCATCGACGTAAAAACCTCTTCTCTTGCCTCCTGCCGAAAAAGAATCTTCACCGGCTCTTTTCGTCTTTCAAATAAAGTTTTAATACCAAGCACTTCCGCCTCGCTACCTGGCAAAGCGGAAACTATCTCCGGATACGCAACATCTCGCTCTCGCATGGCCAATACCGTCTGCCTACCTTGCTCATCAAACACCGGCGCTACCGCCAACAAACCCTTGCCTTCGCTCGCTTTTTGATGAAAACTACGCAAAAATACCGTAGCACTCGGAAGGTATCGAACCGCATGAAATTGATTCACCAACGGCAACTGCTGCCAACTTTGATTCTTCAACTTTTTTACCGCTTCCCCCTTCTGAACCTTCACTAGCAACTCAAGGGGCAACTCCCACAAAATCCCATCCGGAATTATCACCAGCTCCTTGCCTTTTATCACCTCCTCCACGGGCAACAAAAGTAACTCGTAAAGCTTTGCTGCAGTGCTAACATAGGCTTCAAACTTAGCCATATCCCGCTGCTCCCGCTCGCTAAGCAAATAATACGAACGACCCAGCTGATGAAATAATTTCTTGAGCTCGCTTTGTTTTACATTCACTTTCTTGGCTGCAAAAGCCTTACTTGAAAGAGCAAAAACAAAAAACGCCGTATCGCTCACAAAATATTCCACCAGTGCTGTGTTGGGGCTTTGGGCAAGGGCTGTCTTTTGCAAAGTATCTACCGTGGCAATAAAACTAGCATACTTGAGCTCGTAGTACCGAGGATATTCTTTTTCAATGGCACGAATGAGCGAATCGAGCCTTTGGCTCAAGAGAAATTTGCGATTTTGGAAATATTGTTTTTTGAGCGAATCGTCGTATGTTTGGGGTTTCAAGAGAGTTTCGAGCTGTTGGTTGCAAAGGGAAATTTCTCTTTTGAGGTCTTGTTGGAGAGTGGCAAGCGCCGGGGGGATGCCGGCGGCGGCAAGGGCCTCGTTGTTTTGGATGGCTAATAGGAGGGTGGCAGCTTTATTGGCTTCGGAGAAGGTGAAGGCATGCTTAAGAGGTGATGATTGCTGAATGCCCAAGCTATCGAGTAAGAAGGCGCAAGCAATACCGGTAGTATAAAGTTGAGTAGATAGCTCGCCAAGTTTAATCTGGTCACTTTCTCGGTTCATCATCTGACGCCATTGGTTGAGAATTTGACTGCCATACTCTATAATGTGAAAAATAGTATCAAGTTTAAGTGGGTAGATTGAGGCTTGTGGGCTTGAAACTGCATGCTTTATGAAAGTTTCTACGTTTTTTTCTAAAGTTCGGAGGAAATATTCTTGGTTCAAAATTTCTTGATAAGGCGGTAGATAATATTTTTTGTGAGTAGAAATCCATTTTTCCGAAGTATTACTTATAAGGGCTTGATGATAAAATTCTAGGGCTTTTATGTACTGGTTTTGAGCTAAATAACAATTAGCTATATTGTTATAGGTGTTGGATACAACTGGGTGATTTTTTCCAAATGATTGCAATTGAATATCAAGAGCTTTTTGGGCATAGTGTAAACTTTGCTCATATTCTTTTTGCCAGGAATAAATATGACTTATGTTATTATAAGTAGCTGCTATGTTAGGATGAGCAGAGGGCAAAATAGACAGTTGGATGTTTAATGCTTTTTGGTAATATTCTAATGCCTGTGAAAATGAGCCTTGATGACGGTACACGATTGCTATATTATTATAATTTTTTGCTACTTCTGGATGCTTTTCTCCTAGAATGGCAAGGCGTATATTTAATGCTTTTTGGTAATATTCTAGTGCTAGGGAATAATTGTTCAAATTAAAATATACCCCCGCTATGTTGTTGTAACTTTGTGCTACTGCCTGGTGTTTTTCTCCCAGGGTAGCAAGTCGTATATTCAAAGCTTTTTGATAATACTCTAGAGCTCGGGAGTTTGCTCCCTGGGCATAGTATATATTTCCTATGTTGCTATAGTTGATAGCTACTTCTGGGTGTTTTTCGCCTAAAGTAGCAAGGCGTATATCTAGGGCTTTTTTGTAATATTCTAACGCTTGGGAGTATCGTTCTAGTTCGTTATAAATGACACCTATGTTATTGTAGCTAGCGGCTACTGCCGGATGCTTTTCTCCATAAAAAGCGATTCGAATAGCGAGTGCTTTCTGGCAGTACTCTAAAGCTTGAGCATATTGGGACTGATCTTTATATACTAGCCCTATATTGTTATAACTAGCAGCAGTTTTAGGATGGTTAGGTCCATGTATTGCCAGGCGGAGCTTTAATGAATTTTCAAAGTACTTTAAGGCAATAGAATATTCACTTCGACTGTGATAAATGGCTCCTAGGAGGCTATAAGTGGTTGCTACTTCTTCATGGTTAGTTCCTAAAAATTGCAATCCCTCTTGTAAGAGATTTTTTACTTGGGCTAAGGTAATTGAATCATTTTTGCCTTGCGTATGGAATAGAGAAGCGTGCTTATTTTTTGCTCTAATGTAGTTCCCCCAAAAGTAATATCTAGTTTGTTGATCTATTTGAGGGCACGCCTTTTTCCATATTTCTGCTGCCTGCTCATAATATATCGTCGCACTATCATACCGAGCTGCTTTTTCAAACTTTTCTCCCAGGGTAAAGAGTTGTTTTGCCCTTGTAGTGTCTGTAAAACAATCTTGAGAAAAAGCCCTTAAACTTGGTATGCTTAACCAAAAAAGCAAAATAAAAAACATGCTCTGTTCAAGATTTTATTTTATTTATCCTAATTTAGTAAGAAAAGAAAACATGAAACTTTGTGGTTTTTATCTTTTATTAATTAAGTTAAAAGTTAGTGTTAGAATGATTATGTTGTGATTAATCAAGTATTCCTACTAATTTTTAGAATATAAGTCAATTCTATTTCAAGTGAACCAAAATTCAAAAAATAAAATTTTTATTCTCTCGCCGATATAAAAGCCATGCAGCTATGTTGATTTATCAGCTGGCAAAGTACCAAAGTTTGTTACTCCAATTGCTTGAATTTTTTGATGGATAATGATTTAGATATTATAAAGAAGGGAGAATATGGATTTTTTAGTGCTCGGGCATCCTTTATAATAAATAAAGGAAGGGTATTATATTTGTTAACTTAAAATTAGTTTTTATTCAAGTAAGGGTGTTGAGCTACAAAAGTTTATTGCTATTTATAATCATTAACTTTATAATTAAATCGTGGGCAAGGAGCCCGGTATGCTATAGTGTAGGAGAAATTCGGTTGATGCTAGAGAGATTTAATGTAGTAGGGTCGGTATTATACGTAGCGGCTCATCCGGATGATGAAAATACAAAACTTATCACTTATTTAACTCATGAACGCAAAGTACGTACTTCGTATATCTCTTTAACTCGAGGAGATGGAGGGCAAAATCTGATAGGGCCGGAGCAGGGTATTCAATTAGGTTTAATTCGAACTCAGGAGCTTTTGGCAGCTCGTAAAATTGATAAAGCTTTCCAATATTTTTCACGGGCTAATGATTTTGGATTTTCTAAAACTCCAGAAGAGACCTTCACTATATGGGATAAGGAAAAAATTTTGGCGGACTTAGTTTGGGTGATTCGAAAAACAAGGCCAGATGTAATTATTACTCGCTTTTCGGCACAACCAGGTAAAACTCACGGACATCACACGGCTTCTACGTGGCTTGCGCAAGAGGCTTTTCGAGCTGCCGCAGATCCTAGACGCTTTCCTGAGCAGCTTGTTTATGTTCAACCTTGGCAAGCCCATCGCTTAGTCTGGAATACAAGCCGCTTTTTCTTTGATACAGATGCGGAGTTTCGCAAAGATACTTTATTAAGCGTGGAAGTAGGACAGTGGAATCCATGGTTGGGTAAGTCTCTTACTGAAATTGCTGCACAAAGCCGTAGCATGCATAAAAGTCAAGGCTTTGGTACTAGCGCTACGCGAGGCAGTCAACTAGAATATATTGCGCATCTAGCCGGAAGTAAAGCACAAAAAGATTTATTTGAAGGGATAGACCTTACCTGGAGCCGTGTAACTGGTGGGTCTAAGGTACAAAAGCTAATTCAAAAAGTGCTTTCCAAATTTAATTATTCGGAACCCTCAGCTTTGGTGCCAGAGCTTATCGAAATATACCAAGCCTTGCAAGCCATTAGCGACCCTTTTTGGAAAGAAGAAAAAATGCGAGAATTACAGGCTATTATTCAAGCTTGCTTGGGATTATATTTAGAAGTAACTACAGATGAGTATTATGCTAATCCTGGTAATTTAATTAATATTCAGGTAGAGGCAGTGAATAGGAGCCCAATTTCGGTTTTTTTACGGCAGATAATTGCCCCAAATGCTAAGTGGGATACTTCTCTAAGCTACCCGCTAGCTTTCAATATACCGCTAACTTTTAAGGCACAACTAAGGATACCAGAAGATGCTCCCATTTCTCAGCCTTATTGGTTAGTAGAAAAGGGAAACCTAGGACAGTTTACAATTTTAGACCAAAGGCTAGTAGGAAAACCAGAAAATGACCCTGCCCAAACCTTTACTTTTTCTCTCCTTATAGAGAAAATACCTTTTGTATTTAGTATACCGCTTGTTTTTAAGAAAACGGATCCTGTCAAAGGAGAAATTTACAATCCTTTTTACATTACTCCGCCTATAGTGCTAAAATTTGAACAGTCAGTCGTACTTTTCCCTACTGACCATGCTAAAGCAATTACTATAAATTTGCGTTCTGTCCAAGCTAATACTAAAGGAATACTAGGCTTGAAGCTTCCTGCAAAATGGAAAGCTGTACCATTGCAGCAGTCATGGGAAATTTTGCAAAAAGGAGAAGAAAAGAAGATAACTTTTCTTTTGTATCCGCCGCAGAATCCAGAAGAAAGTATTATAGAAGCTTATGCCCAAGTAGATGGCAAGGAGTATAACTTAGGCATGGAAATCATAGAGTATGAACATATTCCTACTCAGGTTTATTTTCCTAGAGCTCAGTGTAAATTAGTACGTATTGATGTTCAAAAAAAAGGAGAAAATATTGGTTACATTATGGGAGCGGGAGATGAGATACCCCAAAGTTTGGAGCAGATTGGATATAAGGTTACGTTATTACAAGAACAGGATTTGAGGCCCGAAAAGTTAAAATTTTTTGATGCTATTATCACCGGGGTTCGTGCCTACAATACTCTTACTCAATTGAAATATGCGCAGCCTATATTATTAGAGTATGTGAAGAATGGGGGTACTTTAATTGTACAGTACAATACTTCGCACCAGTTAGTAACTTCAGACTTGGGGCCCTATCCTCTTAAGCTTTCACGAGATCGGGTTACCGTCGAGGATTCGCCGGTGGAAATTTTAGAGCCCAAGCATCCTGCTTTAAGTAGTCCTAATCCAATTACCTTAGTAGACTTCAGGGGGTGGGTGCAAGAGCGGGGGCTATACTTTCCTTCGGAATGGGCTCCTGAATATACAGCTTTAATAGCTTGCAATGATCCTGGCGAAGCTCCTAAAAAAGGAAGCATATTAGTAGCTCGCTATGGAAAGGGTTATTATGTATATACCAGCTTATCTTGGTTTCGGCAGTTGCCTGCAGGTGTTTCGGGTGCATTTAGGATATTGGCTAATCTTATTTCCCTAGGAAAATAAATGCGCAAAGGAGAAGAAGAAAAGCCCCCGTTTGGAAAAAGCTGGAAACAGTGGTATTGGGCAGTATTGCTTGTTCTGTTGATTCAAATTGGTGTTTATTATTTTATAACTCAAAAGTATAAATGGGTACCTTAGATTGGATAGTTTTACTAGGTACTTTACTTTTTATTGTAGTCTATGGTGCGTGGAAAACGCGGGGTAGTAAAGATATAGAGAGTTATCTAAGGGGTAATAAAGATAGGTGGTGGACAATATGCCTCTCGATTATGGCTACACAGGCAAGTGCAATTACTTTTCTTTCTACACCAGGGCAAGCTTATGAAGATGGCATGCGTTTCATTCAAAATTATTTTGGTCTACCCCTTGCTATGATTGTGATCTCGGCTACTATGCTTCCTGTTTATTACCGTCTGAAAGTATTTACTGCTTATGAATTTTTAGAGTCACGTTTTGATTTAAAGATTCGACTTTTGGCAGCTGCTCTTTTTTTAATACAGCGTGGCTTAGCTGCCGGCATTACCATTTATGCACCAGCAATAGTTCTTTCTACGATTCTAGGATGGTCGCTGGCAACAACCAATTTTTTTATTGGTAGCTTGGTAATATTTTATACTGTATCTGGAGGAACGAGAGCTGTAAGCCAAACGCAGAAACAGCAAATGGCAGTGATGATGGGCGGAATGATAGTGGCTGGTGTAATGGTTTTGTACCTAATGCCTAAGGAGGTAAGTTTAGGGCAAGTTTTTCAGGTGGCAGGAATCATGGGCAAATTGAACTTAGTAGATTTTAAATTTGATTTGGCTGAGCGTTATACTTTCTGGTCCGGATTATTGGGAGGTTTTTTTTTGGCTATGTCTTACTTTGGAACCGACCACTCCCAGGTAGCACGGTATATCGGAGGACAATCAGTAGCTCAAAGTCGCGTGGGGCTCCTATTTAATGGCCTACTCAAAGTTCCTATGCAGTTCATTATCTTGCTAATTGGAGTGTTGGTCTTTGTTTTTTTTCAATTTGAAAAGCCGCCTCTTATTTTTAACCCTGTAGCTTACCATAAAATAAATACTTCTCCTACTTTAGCCCCTGTGCTTCAGAATTTAGAAAAAGCACACGCTAATTGCTTTGAAAGCAAAATTCAAATTTGGCGTGAAATTAATCAGGAGCAGCAGAATTTTGTGCTAAGTTCTGAAAATTCTAAAATTCAAAAATTGAGACACTTGCAAAATCAAGCAGATCGTATAAGAGACCAGGCCTTGGAAATGGTAAAGATAGTAGATCCTAAAACTCGTGATATCGATTATGTTTTTTTACATTTTGTGCTTCACTATTTACCCCAAGGGCTAGTGGGCCTTATTATTGCTGTAATCCTTAGTGCTGCTATGTCTTCAACGGCCTCTGAATTAAATGCACTAGCTTCTACTACTACCATTGATTTTTACAAAAGAAGTATCCGCCAGAAAGCAAGCCCCTCTCATTATCTTTGGGTTTCTAAAGTTGTTACCTTTTTTTGGGGAATAGCGGCTATCTTATTTGCTACTTATGCTTCTCTTTTTGAGAATCTTATTGAGGCGGTCAATATTTTAGGTTCGCTATTCTATGGAACTGTTTTAGGTATCTTTCTTATAGCCTTTTACCTTCGTTTTGTCCGATCTTTTGCTACTTTTTGGGCTGCCATAATTGCAGAGTTGGTTGTTTTACACC
Organism: Bacteroidia bacterium; assembly: GCA_025057395.1. Classification (GTDB taxonomy): domain Bacteria; phylum Bacteroidota; class Bacteroidia; order J057; family JANWXU01; genus JANWXU01. The sequence goes on from JANWXU010000068.1 coordinate 11,969, forward strand.
TTTTTTTTCTACGACAAATTATCGACTTTTTATTTGATAAGAGTGCTTTGCCTTTGTATATAGAGACCCTTGCCAATCTAGGCTACTTATGGTATAATGTAATTGGCTGCGTACTTACTATTGTTTTTGCTGTAATCTTGCAGTGGTTTTATCCCTATGAAGGCTTAAAGAAAAGAAGGAAGGTTCTTTAGGCAGGGGTAGAGGATAGGGGTATATGAATAATATAGTGAGTTCCTTTTCCTATGCCAGTACTTATTTGAAGTTCACCGCCAAGCAAGCGCACCCGATTTTCAATATTTTTGATTCCTCTTCCGCCTTTATCTTTTCTGACTTTTTGTATGTCTTCATAGTTAAAACCTATGCCGTTATCTTTAATTTCTAGATGAAGAGATGTGGAAGTGGCGTCCAGAGTTACTATTGCTGTTTGGGCTTGGGCATACTTAATAATATTGTTTAATGCTTCCTGGACAATTCGATAAATTGTAATTTCTGTTATTGGGTCGTAGCGTTTGGAAAGAAGATTGCAATAAAATTCTATTTCAGTTTCGGTGCAAGCGCTCGCATTCCAGCACAGGTTTTCTATAGCAGCACAGAGGCCCTGTTGGGAAAGGATAGTAGGAGAAAGATTATACATTATGTTGCGTGCTTCTTCGTAAGCGTCATTGAGTAAGCTCTCTAATTTTTGTAAAAATTCTTTAAGCAGGGGAGTATTTTGTATAATTTCTACATTTTTTATTGATTGGATACTCATTAATGCAGCTGTTAAGATTTGGCCTAAGCCGTCGTGGATATCAGAAGCAATATTTTGACGTTCTGCTTCCTGGGCTTCTACGATAGCCCTTGTTATTTCTTTTTGCTGGGCAAGAAGTAACTGGGAACGTATTTGATCATACTTTTCAAATTTTGTTTGCACGGTTTTCAGTAGGGCTTCTATGCTAAAAGGTTTGGTGAGATAATCGTCTGCGCCTAACTCCATGCCTTTACGCATATCACTAATAGTAGACTTAGCAGTTAAAAAAATAAATGGAGTGGTCGCAGTTTTGGGGTTCCGACGAATACACTTTAGAACTTCATATCCATTCATTTCGGGTATCATGACATCGCAAATGATTAGATCTGGATGTTCTTCTATGGCTAGTTCGTAACCCCTGCGGCCATTTTCCGCTGTAAGGATTTGATAACCTTCTTCTTCTAAAAAATCTTTGATGCCTAATAAGAGTGCATTTTCGTCTTCAATTACTAATATTTTATACTTTGCCACTTTATCTTTACGTCTTTTGCGCAAAGCCTATCAACGCTTTTCTTGATATTTTTGTTCAATTTTTTTTAGCTTTCGTTCAATGAGCAGCAGTTGGATGATAATTCCTATCCAAATGAGTAGTATGACAATAAGAACAGTATAAATTTTTTCGCTTTGGAATAAAATTTTATTTTGTACGTTAGGTAATTGGGTTGGAGTATTCAGTAGCATAAGACTCGTCTTGTTCAGTAAGCTTTTGGTGAATTAAGAATAATCGAACCCGTATTTCTGTAATCCAAAGAGCTAGGCACATGAAACCGATTATAGCAGGGTAAAATACAATCCGATAGTGGGCACTTATATCTTGGGTATTAAATACGGGGCTTCCTTCTTCTCCGCCTGGGTGCAATCCTCCCAGAATTCGAGGAATAATAAGCGTTAGAGGAAGAAGACTAATAGCAGCAAAAATATTGTAAATAGCAGCTAGTTTTGCTCTTTTAGTTTCCTCTTGGATGGAATTTCTTAATACAAAGTAAGCTAGATACATGATGATTGCTGCTAAAGCACCTGTTTGTTTAGGATCCCAGCTCCACCAGGCAGCAGGGTCTGTATCAGGCAATAATTGTCCCCATGTGACGCGCGACCAAATCATTCCTGTAAGAAGGCCCATTATACCAAATGCAATTCCTGTGATAGCGCTTTCCTTGGCCCAACTATCTAGTTCAGTTTTTTCTTTTGCAATGTAAAGTATACTAGCTACAACGGAAATAAACATCATTAGGTACATAGTAAACCACATGGGCACGTGGAAGAATAAATTTCTACTTGTTTGTTCAAGGTCGCCTACTTGGGGTAAGTGGAGAGTTAAGCCTGCTATAATAGTATAGCTTAGCAAGAAAAGAGCACCAACTTTATAGACTTTGGAATACCAAGATGTGAAGATTGACACTTTCGGGGATATAATATTTTGGGCTTTTATAAACTAAAAAGTTGCCCTCGGATAAAATAGTTCAATAGATTGTACCATTAAATTGGAAATAAACAATTTATTGAACTTTACTGCCCAAGGGCAACTTTTTGTATTACTTCCAAGAGATTCTCACTTATTTTCCTTCAAAAAGGCTTCTACCCTTTCAGTAGGCATTATATCCTCTTTGAAGGAATAAGCCCCTGTTTTAGGGTTTTTTACTGCCCGAATGACTTTCGTGATACTTACAGCTTTTTCCTTTGCTTTTAAGGTTGCAACAACTTTCTTTGCCATAGTGCTAAATTATTTTACTTATTATTTTACCTCTCTATGAATTGTATAGCGCTTTAAAATAGGATTGTACTTTTTTAGCTCCAAACGGTTGGGTACATTTTTACGGTTTTTTTGGGTATGATAACGCGACATACCCGGTAAGCCGCTTGCTTTATGCTCGGTGCACTCCAATATGATAGGTATACGATTTCCTTTCTTCTTTGCCATAGTTTTTTCCCAATACAGAATGCAAATATAAATAACTTAGAAGTTAGTTTCAAAATTTTGAAAAGAATTTGATGTTTTACATTTATCTAGTAGAATTTAGCTATGAGGTATTTCGAATTTTACAAATAAATAAAAGTTTGATATCAAATTAATTTTCTGTTATTTTAGAGGAAATAAATGCTTAAGGTAATATAAATGCTAACCACTACTGTAGAAAAAATTCAATCGGAAAGAGAGCAGCGAATTCAGCACCGAGTAATTAAAAAAGTAGCTGTTTTAGGAGCGGGGATTATGGGCTCCCGCATTGCCATGCATTTTGCTAATATTGGAGTTCCAGTAATTTTATTGGATATTGCTCCCAACGAACTAACTTCTGAGGAGGTGGCGGCAGGACTGACTCTGGATAGCCCCCAAGTACGAAATCGTATTGTGAATAAACTTTTTAATGAAGCGTTAAAGAGTAGCCCTAGCCCTATCTATGAGGAATCACTCACCAATTTAATAGAGCTAGGTAATTTTACTGATGACCTCTCCAAAATTTCCTCCTGTGATTGGATTTTAGAAGCTGTAGTAGAAAGGTTGGATATCAAACAAAGTCTTTTTGCAGAGGTAGAAAAATACCGTAAGCCCGGAACGTTGGTTACCAGTAATACTTCTGGTATTCCTATTCGAATGATGACGCAAGGAAGAAGCGATGATTTCAACCGACATTTTTGTGGTACCCACTTCTTTAATCCGCCCCGCTATTTAGCTCTTTTAGAAATTATTCCTACTTCTTATACAGACCCTGAAGTTGTTCGCTTTTTAATGTACTATGGGGATCGGTTTTTGGGTAAAAAGACAGTATTGGCAAAAGATACACCCGCCTTTATTGCTAACCGGGTAGGTATTTATGCTATTATGGACCTATTACACCTTGTAAAGAAGTATGGGCTTACGGTAGAAGAAGTGGATGCTCTTACGGGTCCTGTTATTGGCAATCCGCGTTCTGCTACTTTCCGTACGTTAGACGTAGTAGGACTAGATACGGCGGTAAAAGTGGCTAAAGGGCTATATGATAATTGCCCGCAGGATGAAAGGAGGGAACTTTTTAATCTGCCAGATTACATCCAAAAAATGGTAGATATGCAAATGTGGGGCGATAAAACTGCACAAGGATTTTACAAAAAAGTAAAGAGTCAAACTGGAAAAAGTGAGATTTATGCTCTAGACTTCAACACATTTGAATATCGCCCACAGGCCAAGGTAAAGATACCTATACTAGAACAGCTTAAGCCACTGGAAAATTTAGAAGATAGAATAAAAACTCTAGCCCAGGGGACTGATAAGTATAGCGAATTTATGCGAGAGGCGACATATGGATTATTGGCATATGTTTCTTTTCGTATTCCAGAAATTGCTGATGAACTATATAAAATTGACAATGCATTGAAAGCAGGGTTTGGTTGGGCAATGGGTCCTTTTGAGAAATGGGATGTACTAGGCGTGGCTCCTACGGTAGAGGCTATGGAAAAAGCAGGGTTTGGGGTAGCACCTTGGGTAAAAGATATGTTAGCGGCAGGCTTCTCTTCTTTTTATACTGTGCAAAATGGGGTACGTTTGTATTACGATATTCCTACCAAAAGTTATCAAGAAATACCGGGTACTCGTGATTTTATAATTCTTGATAATTTAAGAGCACAAAAAACCCTTTGGCAAAATAATGGCTGTGCTATCATTGATTTGGGGGATGGAGTATTAAATGTAGAATTTCGCACCAAAATGAATACTGTAGGAGGAGAGGTAATTGAGGGTATCCACCGAGCTATTGATATGGCTGAAAAGTCTTATAATGGGGTGGTTATTGGCAATCAGGGTGAAAATTTTTCAGCAGGGGCTAATTTAGCTTTAATCTTAAATTTAGCTATTGAGCAAGAATTTGACGAGTTAGAATATGCAGTGCGCATGTTTCAAAATGTGGTTATGCGGGTTCGCTATTCGGGTGTTCCGGTAGTAGTAGCACCACATGGCTTGACGCTAGGAGGCGGATGTGAACTTACCATGCACGCTGATATTGCCCAGGCTGCAGCAGAAACCTATATTGGCTTGGTAGAAGTGGGGGTAGGACTAATTCCTGCAGGCGGGGGGACTAAAGAGTTGGTACTGCGAATGTCGGATGAGTACATGAAAGGAGATGTGGAGATTAATGCTCTAGAGCACTATCTAAAAATTATTGCTACCGCTAAAGTAGCCACTTCTGCCCTGGAAGCTTACAAATACAATATACTACGTAAAGGAAGAGATAGAGTTACTATCAATAAAGACCGTCTGCTTTCAGATGCCAAAAGCGCTGTTTTAGAACTTGCAGAAGCAGGGTATGTACAACCAGTTCCACGCAAAGATATTCGAGTTTTAGGGCGTACGGGTCTAGGAGCCGTTCATGCTTTTGCCTATTCTATGGTATATGCTGGCTATGCAACCGAATACGACCGTTTTATTGCTGAAAAAGTAGGTTATGTAATGTGTGGTGGCGACCTTTCAACTCCTACCTTAGTTTCTGAACAGTATTTATTGGACTTAGAAAGAGAAGTATTCTTAAGTTTATTAGGACAAAAGAAAACTCTAGAGCGCATTCAGCACATGTTGCAAACCGGTAAACCGCTGCGTAATTAATTTTTAATTTTATCAACTTAATTTTCAATCAACAAGTTTAAGCTAATTATGGATGCATATATAGTTGCAGGTTATAGAACTGCTATTGGTAAAGCTCCAAGGGGGCAATTTCGTTTTACTCGCCCAGATGATATGGCTGCCCACGTGATTAAGCACTTGGTGGATTCGATACCCGGGAGCAAAGATATGGTAGACGACTTAATTGTGGGTAATGCGATTCCGGAGGCAGAGCATGGTTTAAATATGGCTAGAATGATTGCACTCATGGCATTAGGTCAAAGGGTGCCTGGGGTTACCATAAATCGTTATTGTGCTTCTGGGTTAGAGGCAATTGCTATGGCTTGTTCTAAAATTCATTCTGGGCTAGCCAATTGTATTATTGCAGGGGGTGTGGAATCCATGTCTTTAGTTCCTGTACCTGGCTATAAAGTAGTTCCTAATTATCAAGTAGCTAAGGAGCATCCTGATTGGTATTTTGGGATGGGGCTTACTGCAGAGGCTGTTGCTGAGCGCTTCAATATTACGCGGGAGGAGTGTGATGAATTTGCCTATCATTCTCATAGAAAGGCGCTAGCTGCTATAGAGCAAAAATTATGGGCTTCAGAAATCGTTCCTTATACAGTGGAGGAGGTATATTTGGATGAAAATCAAAAACGGCAAACTCGTACCTATGTGGTGGATACTGACGAGGGACCCAGGGCAGATACTTCTATCGAAAAACTAGCAAAACTTAAACCAGTATTTAAAGTTGATGGAATTGTTACGGCTGGTAATTCTTCTCAGACCTCGGATGGTGCAGCTTTTGTGATGGTAATGAGTGAAAAGGTAATGAAAGAACTTAATGTGCAGCCTATTGCTCAGTTAGTAGGGTATGGTTTATCGGGAGTAGAGCCCCGCATCATGGGAATTGGTCCTGTAGAAGCTATTCCTAGAGCATTAGCGCATGCTGGGCTAAAAATGGAAGATATTTCTGTTTTAGAACTTAACGAAGCTTTTGCTGCCCAATCGGTGGCGGTAATTAAGCAATTGGGTATTAATCCAGAAATTGTAAATCCTAATGGGGGGGCTGTTGCGCTAGGGCATCCACTAGGATGTACGGGAGCCAAGCTGAGTATTCAGGTAATTAATGAAGTAAAGAGAAAGAATGGAAAATACGGTATGGTGTCTGCCTGCGTAGGCGGCGGACAAGGAATAGCAGGAATTTTTGAAGTATTGAATTAAGAAACAAAAAGGTAATAAAATTATGGAAACAGCAGTAAAAGATATTTTAGTAAAAGGGGGAGAATTTTTAATTAAAGAGGGTACACCTAATGAGACTTTTATCCCTGAGGAGTTTAATGAGGAGCAGTTAGCTATTGCTAAAATGTTTTCTGACTTTTTGGAGCTTAATGTATACCCTAAGTTAGATGAGCTAGATAGTATGCAATATCCTGAGCTTATGCCTAATCTGCTGAAGAAAGCAGGGGAACAAGGGATGCTAGGACTATCTATACCTGAAGCATACGGCGGCTTTGAGCAAGATTTTGTAACCGGCATGCTTGCCACAGAAGTATTAGGTAAAGGGCATTCTTTTTCTGTAGCGATGACAGCCCATACGGGAATAGGCACGCTTCCTATACTCTATTTTGGAACAGAGGAGCAAAAAAACAAATACTTGCCAGGTTTAGCGACAGGACAAATTCTAGCCTGCTATTGTCTTACAGAGCCGGGTTCGGGTTCCGATGCTTTAGGCGCTAAAACTAAAGCAGTACTTTCAGAAGATGGTAAGCACTATATCCTTAGCGGGCAAAAAATGTGGATTACTAATGCTGGCTTTGCTGATATAATGATTGTTTTTGCTAAAGTAGATGGCGAGAAATTTACGGGCTTTATTGTAGATGCAAAGTCTCCAGGCATTAGTCTTGGGCATGAAGAGAAAAAGATGGGAATAAAAGGAAGTTCTACGAGGCAAGTATTTTTTTCCGATGTAAAAGTGCCAGTGGAGAATGTACTAGGAGAAATTGGTAAAGGGCACTTAATAGCTTTTAATATTTTAAATATTGGTCGTATCAAATTGGCAGCGGCAGCAGTGGGGGCTTCTAAGGCGGTGATTGAAAAAGCAGTGCAGTATGCTAATGAGCGGCACCAATTTCAGCGGCCTATTTCAAGTTTTGGAGCGATTCAGAAAAAGTTAGCAGAGCAGGTAATTTTAACTTATGCCTGTGAATCGGCAGTTTATCGGGCAAGTAAATATATTCAAAACATGGAAAAACATCTATTGCAGCAAGGTAAATCGATAAACGAAGCGCTTTTAGGGGCGGCGCAGGAATTTGCTGCAGAATGTGCTTTTTTGAAAGTGCTGGGCTCGGAAACGCTAGATTTTGTAGTAGACGAGGGAGTACAAATATATGGAGGATACGGCTACTCGGCAGAATATCCTATGGATAGAGCTTACCGCGACTCTCGAATCAACCGTATCTTTGA
>JANWXU010000069.1 GCA_025057395.1 Bacteroidia bacterium
GCCCTCGAAGTACAGCCTCTTTGTACTGCCTGCACGCTATAACTACCACTATGATTCATATTCAATAGTTCTATAACAGGACGGCTAGCATTACTACTAAAACCGTTGGGTCCCTTCCATATTAAAGAACTGCCTGGCGTAGCAATTGCATCTAACTCCAGCCTTCCTCCCAAACAACTTGCTTCACTTCGCTTCACGCTTATAATTTGAGGCAGAGGTACCACTTCTATGGTAGCCGTTGCCACTTCAGAAGCACAGTTACCCAATTTAGCTATCACGCTATATGTTCCTGCCATTTCGGGCACAATATTAGAAAGCGTAATATTTTGCCTTTGGCTCACAAAATTACTAGGGCCTCGCCATTCAAAAGTAGCTCCTTCACTAGAAAGTGCTCCTAAGGTTACTGTTTGCCCTTCACATGCTATCCTTTCCCCATTTATTTCTACGGCCATAGGAGAAGGTAATACACTGACATTTATTCTTGCCAAATTACTCGTACACTGGCCAATATAAGCAATTACCGAGTAGGTACCACTTTGAGCAGTAGTAATAGCAGGTATAGCAGGACTATGCATAAAGCTTTGATAACCCGCTGGTCCTTGCCATTCATACTGTGCTTCGTTTATTAAAGTAGCTTGCAATTGTAAAGTCTGCCCTTGGCAAATAGGAGTATTAGCTGTTGCAGTAATAGAACCTGGAGCGGGCAAAACCTCTATAGCTGCAGTTACTACTTCCGAACGGCAATTTCCTACTTGCACATATAAACTATAAATACCACTTTGTTCAACCTGAATATTCGATATTTGTACTACTCGTAAGCCCGATTGAAAACCACCGGGTCCGCTCCAATAATATAGAGCATTCGGTAGCTCGGGTGCTGTAAGATTTAGAGTTTGACCTGCACATAGAGGTGCATTGTGAGTTATACTTATGCTCCGAGGCTTAGGTAATATTGTAACTTGCGTAGTAGCTAAAGCCGAGCTACAATTACCAGCACTCACTACCAATGAATACTCACCTGCATAAATACTAGAAGCATTTGTAATAAAAGGAGTAGGCTCGAGAGAATAAAAACCAGCTGGCCCTTGCCATGCATATCGAAGCCCTGGCATTGGCTTTGCCAATAACTGCAGATTGCTTCCTTCGCAAATAGGACTATTACTGCTTATTTCAGGAGTCGGGGGCGTAGATATTACTTCTACTACCGTAGTCCTTACTTCCGAAGTACAACTTCCCATCGAAACCTGTAAACTATAGATACCTGAAGCATCGGTAGTTACATTTTCTATATAAGGATTAGGAATAGAAGCAAAGAAACCATTAGGACCGCGCCAGTGGTAGAATACATTAGGTTGAATACCCGCTGTAAGGTGCAGAGTTTGCCCGCTACAAATAGGCGAATTATTAAGTAAAGTAGGAGCAGCTGGAGTGCGGAATATCTGTACTCCTACAATGCTTGCAGCTGAAGTACAAGGCCCCTGCACAGCATATACATTATAAACCCCAGCATTAGCAGTAGTAACATTAGGTATTATAGGATACTGGCTGGTACTCATGAAACCACCTGGTCCACTCCAAATGTAACTAGCTCTGGGTACATCTGTTGCAGTAAGACGTAGCACCTGCCCTTCGCAAAGCGGAGCGTTTGCTAAAGCTACGGTTGGTGCTGGCGTAGGCCGTATTGTAACGTTTACTAAAGCCGAAGGCGTGAAACAATTTCCTATCTGCAAATGCAATTGATAAGTACCTGCATGTGTTGTGGTGATATTGAATATTTGAGGATTCTGCAAAGTGCTACTAAAGCCGCTTGGTCCTCTCCAGTGGTAGATGGCTCCTGCTATCGCCTGAGTACTAAGGCTCAGCGTTTGTCCTTCACACAGCGGACTGTTTGCTCCAATTTGAGGGGCTTCTTCGGCAGAAATTACATCTACTACTAAGTTAGCCCTAGCAGAAGTACAACTTCCCGAAATAGCAAACGCACTGTAATTACCCGATTCAGAAGTACTGCTTACCCAACGGCTCGCTATACTGCCTTGTGCCGTAAAACCATTAGGACCTTGCCAATGTACCACACTGCCTATAGGTGCAATAGCCGTAAGTTGTAACAATTGATTAGTACAAATCGGTGCATTAGAACTTAAGATAGGTGCCTGCGGTAAGGCATTAATAGTAATATTTACAGTGGCTGCCGTAGAGCGGCAACCATTATTATTAGCTATTACTCGATATGTTCCACTATGCTGTACAAGAGCAGGCACTCGATTCACCACAGCCCCTATTGCATTAAAACCCTGCGGACCGCTCCATTCATAGATAATACCTGGCGCGCTTTCCACCCAAAGTTGCAAATTGCTGCCTTCACAAATAGGTGAATTATGTCGAATAAAAGGCGTAGGAGGAATAGATTGTATGTTCACATTTACCGTTGCGGGTGCAGAAGTACACCCATTACTTACTGCTGTTACAGTATAAATACCAGCCATCGCAGTAGTCGCATTTGTAATTCGGATGGTAGTATTAGTAGTTATCTGGCGGAAGCCGGCGGGTCCTTGCCAGATATAGCTGACTTCATTAGCAGTACTACTGGCGCTTAAAAGAAGGTTTTGACCTACACAGCGCGGCGAATCACTTCCTACTACCGGTACAGGAGGAGTAGGCTTAAGTACCAATGTAGTAGATACAATTGGCGCAGCACATCCATTTTGAATGAATAATAACGAATAAACACCAGCATTTTCAGCAGTAAGAGAAGTAATTGAAATAGTCCTTTCCGTGCTCATGAAACCGCCGGGTCCCATCCAAATATATTGGGCTTGCGGAGCAATATCTGCCCATACTAGAGCTGATTCGCCTGCGCACTTAGGCCCATTATTATATACCCTTGGAGGAGCAGGCAACGGCCTTACTTCAATTGAAATTGAACTTATTTCGGAAGAGCAACCATTTTGGATAGCTACAGCTTGGTACAAGCCTGCATAGTCTATAGTTACATTCGTACGAGAAACTTGATTGCCCGCTGCTGTAAACTGAGCTGGCCCCCACCACCGGTATTCTAAGTTAGGGTCTGCATTAATAATAGTCATGAAGAATATACCACCTACACAAACCGCATCACTACTTTCTATTATAGGTGCTGGAGGTCTTAAATTTACCAATACATTTACTGTAGCGGCTTCAGATGTACAACCCGATACTATAGCTCGTACTTGATAAATGCCACTATGAAATGGAGCAGCATTTTCAATAGTTACTTGCTGTCCTTTTGCAAAGAAATTATTAGGACCAACCCATATAAATTCGCTTGCGCCCTCGGGGTGCTCCGCAGCGAGTCGTATCGTTGCCCCTTCGCAGATAGGAACACGTACATTAGCCGTAGGAGGCAATGGTAAACGATTTACCTCTACTTCAAATTGAGTAGGCAACGAAGTACAGCCATTTGCTACCGCTATTATTTTATATATGCCAGCATCTTGAAGCTGCATATTGCTACGGCTAAAACTACTAAGCTGAATACTTTGCGAAAAAGTAGGTGCTTCTAGGTAATAATGATTGCCACCCGAAATATTGAGCATTAGAGTACTACCTTGACATAGCGGAGCATTGTGGCTTACTTCGGGCTGGCGGGGCAGAGCCCAAAATGCTACATTTTGAGTAGCAACAGAAGAGGTGCAGCCCATCGCTGAAATGGCTACTAAACTGTACACTCCCGCTGTATTCTCCTGAGCTAAACGACTTACCACTTGTTCACTTGCTTCCCAACCATTAGGTCCCCACCAGTGGTAACGCGAAACGTCTGGAACTCCAGTGGCAGTGAGAGTGAAGGTTTGCCCTAAACAAACAGGAGCATTGGTTAGTATAGTTGGCGTAAGGGGTCTTGGATTGACTGTAACTTCAACACTACCACTTTGCGAAGTACAACCCTGCGCTACGGCATACACAGTATAAACTCCTTGGTTACTGAGTGTTAAGGACTCAATTACAGGTGATGGAGAATTGCTCTGAAAACCTGCAGGTCCTGACCAATAGAAGGAAGTATTGTTAGGAAAATCTGCAAAATTAGCTATCGCCAAGTTTAATTCTTCTCCTTGGCAAAAAGCACGATTTCTACTAAAATCGCTATAAGCTACAGCTACAGGTGCTACTAAGCCTGGCAATACTCGAACTTGTGTACTACTTATAGCACTTGTGCAACCTGATAAGATAGCTACCACACTATAAGAACCCTGGTGGCTTAAAGTAGCATTTGCAAGCGTAACTAGTGCCTGAGTAGCAGTGAAGCTATTAGGTCCACTCCATAAGAAACTACTTCCGGGATTACTTGTAGCTTCTAAACTAATCGTTTGTCCGGTACACTTTGGCGAATCATTTATGATAACCGGAGGCGCAGGAATAGGAAGAATCTTAACTTGTACTGGAACCCTTTGAGAAGTACACCCCAGCGAGTTTTGAGCTTCAACGTAAAACCAAGTATCAGTATTTAATACGGGAGTATTTAGAATGTAAGGTGCAGTTCGAGTTTCTGCAATGATAAGACTAGCTGTGGGTTCGGTAAATAAACGAGCCATCTCATTAGCAGAAAGCCCTCCCACTGTAAGCTGTATCTGCCCTGAACCACATCTTGTTACATTAGCTACTATAGGTACATTTGGTACTGGGTGAATAGTAGCTACAGCTGGCACTCTTTCTGAGGCGCAACCACTCGGTAAATTAGCTATTTGTATATAAAAAGTAGTAGTGGTTTGGAGTTCGGGTATGGTAATTATTTGGCTAGGTACCTGCATTTCTGCTAGTGGCTCTCCGCCTTGACTAGTAGAATAAAGCTCTACTTTTTGGTTAGGTTCCAGAGGTTGCGTAATTGTAAAAACTACTTTACCTACACCACACCGTACAGCTTGTATACTTCTAGGAGCTGCAGGGATGGAAACTACTTCTACTTTTGCAGGCACCCTAGGACTTTCACAACCTGTAGTATTATCTTTTACACTAATACCGAAAATTTGACTTTGGCTAATAATGGGTGTGTTAATTACATAAGGCGCTATGGTGGTCTGTGCAAGTAGCCTTCCTCCTAAAGGAGACTCGTACAAACGAACTTGTAAGTCTCCTCCTTGCAAAACCGGTGAAAAAGTGACTATTCCCCTTCCACATAAAGTTATTTCTGAAACTGCAGGAGGTTCTGGTAAAGGAAATATGCTGATAGACACAGCCTCCCGCCTCGAAGTACAACCATTTGATGCTTGATAGCTTTCAAGATAATAGGTAGTCGATTGGCTTACATTTGATAAGGTAATAATAGCAGGATGTTGAGTAGTTTGAGCAATTAAATTTCCACCCCAGGGAGCATCAAAAAGACGTATCGCCGTACCTCGAGGAGAAGTCATATGTACAGAAAGCTGTACTTCTCCTGCACCGCATCTTTGAACAGCCTCTGCAACAGGAATACCAGGAGGAGGCAAGATTTGTACCGAGAAGGGCACACGAGCACTTGTACATCCTGCTTGCGTAGCTATACTTTCAATAAAATATACTTGACTTTGAGTAACGTTAGGTAACACTAGATGATAGGGTTGAACTTCAGCAGAAGCTATTTCTATTCCGCCCTCAGACTGAGTATAGATAGCAACTTTATCTCCTGCAGGGTTACTCATTCTAGCAGTTACTACTACACTCCCTGCACCACATCGTTGTACAGGCAAAACAACCTGTGGGCTAGCTGGTGTAGGCTGAACGTTTACACTAACAGCTACCCTCGGACTTTCGCAACCTTCTAAAGAAACACTAGCCACATAGTATGTAGTACTTTGTTCTATTCTGGGACCATTTAGCACATAGGGTGCTTGATTTTTTTCATCTATGGGCGCTGCAGCATTTGAAGCTAAGTACAAACGCAAGCTGTGCCCTGCTGGATTACCCATTGCTGCAGCAATAATAGCATTTCTACCAGCACAAACACTAGCATTTTCTACCACTGGTGTGCCTGGTAAATCTTTTACCTCCGCAATTACTGGTAACCTCTCTGAACGACAGCCTGTTAGAACATCTACAGCTTCAGCATAAAAAGTAGAGCTTTGAGAAAGGTGGGGTATATCTAATATATAAGGCTCTGCCGAAGCTTGAGCTATTTGAGTTCCCCCTACTTCTTCATCGAAAAGTCGAACTATTACTCCTAAGGGCATATTTCCTACTAACGAAAGCCTCATATCGCCCGCCCCGCAACGAAAAGCATCCCGCAAAATAGGCCTAGGAGGAACAGGTAAGATATTTACTCTCACTGGTACCCTTGGACCCTCACACTGCGATAGATTATCCTGAAAGTTAATAAAGTAGGTTGTATTACTACCAACAAAAGGTATGAATAGCTCATAGGGCGGATTTGCCTTTTGGGCTACAGGAATAGTTGCATCAATACTTGCATAAGCATTTGCTACATAATTGCCTGGCAACGCTGCCAAAGCATTAATCGTAATACTTCCTGCCCCACATCGGCTAACATTAGTTACAGTAGGGGGAGGGGGTATTAGTGAAATATTAGCCACTGCTTCTACTTTTGGGCTTTCACAACCAGTAATGCTATTACGAGCACTGAAATAATAAGTAGTAGAAGTTTGCAAAGTAGGTGTACTAAAAGTAAACGGAGGAGCCGCTTTTACTTCCACAGGCAGGTTTGCCCCACTTTGATGGTACATCAAAATTTGATTACCTACTGGATAAGTGAAGTTGGCAGAAAAAGTTACATTTTGACCTGCACAAGCCTTCACTGAAGGTACCAATGGCATACCCGGTAATGCCAGAATATCAACAATTACAGGACTTCGCAGACTACGACAACCGGTTTGAACATTTTGAACTTCTAAATAAAAAGTACTGCTTTCGCTTATATTAGGAGTTTCTAGAATAAATGGGAAATTATCGTCTGAGCTTAGGGCTACTCCCCCAGTGGAAGTAGCAAATAAAAGTACCGAATTACCCAAAGCCACTTCGGGAGTGACTGTAAAATTAAGAGTACCCCCCCCACAACGTGAAACACGCATTGCTGGCAAAGCTTGCGGAAGCGGATCGATATTTACTACAGCCATTTGCCGAGGACTACTACATCCGGTATTAGGATTTCTAACACCGATGTAATATGTAGTATTTGTAAGTACTTGGGATATCTCCAATTCATACGGGAAAGATTGGGTAGCGGCAATAGGCTCTCCTCCTACCAGCGTACTAAAGGCAGCTACTTCAAGCCCGGGCAAAACGCTACTTACAGTAAAAGTGATAGCCCCTACGCCGCAACGTCTTACAGGCTCCACCACCGGCATGGGAGGATTAGCAAAAACAGGAGCTATTACCACCTGCCGCTCACTCTCGCAACCATTATCTGCTAGTACTGAAATATAATAGGTAGTTGTAGTCGTTTGATACGGGGTAAGTAATACAAAAGGTTCATTATAATCAATTGCTGCTATTTGGCTTCCTGTTGCTTCATAAAAAAGAGCTACCGAGCTTGCTCCAGGAGCAAGAACACTGATAGTTACATTTCCTTCACCGCAAGTAGGTATTACGCTAAAGGTAGGTACTACAGGACGAGAAGTTACTTGTGCCGTAGCCTCCACTCGCTCCCCTTCACAACCAGTATTAGCATCGTAAGCAGCAAAATAGAAACGAGTACTAATAACTAAGTCATTTACAGGGAAAAGATAAGGAAAAGCGCTTGCAGTATGCATAGGATTGCCACCTGCCACTTGAGTATACATTCGAATTTCGGTTCCTGCAGGCTGCATCATTCTTGCCGTAAAAGTTACATTGCCAGGACCGCAGCGTAAAACATCCGCTACTAATACAGGTGCTGGAACAGAATGGATAGTAGCAATAGCAGGCTGAGCAATACTCTGGCAACCTGATTGCCAATCATAAGTGGTAAAATAAAAAGCGGTAGTAGTAGAAACCGTAGGCGTCTTCCAAATAAAGGGGGAAGAAGCAATACTTGCTATCGGATTTTGCAGCGGCAGCTGACTGTATACTTGCATTACTTTCTGAGTAGGATTATTTATCACTCCGGTAAAAACAACTTCTCCACTACCACACCTGCTGACATTTTCAACTACCGGTGGCAAGGGAAGCTCATACACAGTAGCTGTTACAGCTACTCTTTGACTTTCACATCCATTTTGCGGGTTATATGCAGTAACATAATATGTATATGGATTAGCAGAAGGCTCTAGCTCTGATACGGTCAATTCAAAAGGCGGCGTCCTATCTTCGGCAAGCAAAGTTCCTCCAGCCTCCGCACTATACAGTCTTACTGCAGGTTGTAAACTATTAGGAAAGAAAGTAATAGGCCCTTTGCCACAACGTTTCTCATTTTCTACTGCGGGCATAGGAAGCGAAGGTAAAATTTGACCCTCTACTGCTACCCTTGGCCCTTCACATTGCCCTAGTGCATCCGTAATACTTACGTAATAGGTTTGACTATTAGTGAGGTAGGGCGTAGAAAGTAGGTGCGGGGGTGTAATAGACATAGCTATTATATTTCCTCCCTGAGCTTGGTCATAAAGACGTACTTTCCAATCTCCACCACTAGAATTAATTTGAACCGTGAAAGTTAAAACAGAGGGTACACAACTGCTAATAACTCTTTCTACTCTAGGTAGTGGTGGCGTAGGGAAAACATAAATTTCTACAGGTACACGTGCACTTTGGCAGCCCGTTTGGAAATTATAATGTGCCAGGTAATAAGTTTGAGTTTGGCTAACTTCTAACCTTATTTCGTAAGGGGCTTGTGTTACTTTAGCTATAGCGTTACCTCCATTAGATTGGGTATAAAGCCATAATTCGGAGCCTGCAGTGGGGATGAAAGTAGGAGCCAAAGTAATAGCACCAGGACCGCAACGGCTTATATTCGAGATTACAGGTGCCTGCGGTAAAGACTTCACTTCGATAACTACAGGCGTCCTTTCACTCACACATTGCGTTGGGGTGTGTTTGCTCTGCCAGTAATAGGTAGTTGTAACTGCAATACTAGGAAGTTGTATAAGCTGGCCTGGTAAAGCAGTGGCAATTAGAGTACCCCCTGCTGGCATATCATAAAGTTCTAGTAAATTACCTGCGGGTATGCCACTAATTGCTGCTACAGTAGCTGTTCCTGGCCCACAAATCAATACATCCTGCGTTACAGGTTTTCCAGGAATAGGAGCTAGCTGTGCAACAGCTGGGCTCCTCGGACCTTCACAACCAGTAGCAGAGTTATAAGCTGCTACATAAAAAGTAGTAGTAGTACCAAGGGTAGGTGTAGGAAGCTCAAAAGGTAAGATATCGTCTTTTGCAAGAAGATTTCCGGCTTCAGATTCATATAAGCGAACCTCATTAGCTTGAAGTGGCGATACAATAGGTGTAAAAGTTACAGACCCATTACCGCAAATGAATACCGAGGGCACAAAAGGTGCTTCCGGAAGAGGATGTATAGTAGCTGCTACAGGTGTACGCAAACTAACGCAACCCGTAATTGTATTTCTACTTTCTAGGTAAAATAGTTGGCTAATAGGTAAAAACATTGAAAAAGTAAAGGGCGCAAAATTATCCACCGCAATAGGAATACCTCCTACTGGCTCTGTAAATAGACGAATTTCATTACCACTGGGACTTCCCATTTGAGCTTCAATTTTTATTGGCCCCATCCCACAGCGCGCAACATCAGCACTCAAAGGGGCAGCGGGTGGTAAATAAATCATTGCAAGAGACGAAATCCTTTCGCTTTCGCACCCTGTCTGGGTATTATAAGCACTAAACCAATAGGGTGTGGTAGAAGTAACAGCTGGAATATTTAGTAAATAAGGCGAAGTATTGCTAAAAGCTACTATATTCCCTCCTACTGCTTGGTCATATACACGAATCGTATTCCCAGCTGGATTACCCATAAAGGCAGTAAATACTACTTCACCTGCCCCACAGCGGCTCGCTGAAATTACCTGAGGAATAGCTGGTTTGGAGGCACGCTCTACTATCACTATTTTTCTAGGACTTTCACAATTACTACCCAGGTGCCCAACGCTTACATAAAATGTTGTATGAGTAGTAATGGCGGGAGTTGCTAAAACGTAAGGAGCGGTACTTTGAGTAGCAATCGGTAGCCCACCTGTAGCTACGGTATATAGAGCTACATAATCTCCTGGAATACTTCCCATAGTTACAGGTAATAGAATGGGCTCCCCATTGCAACTTACAGCATTAGAAACATTAGGCTGGCTAGGAATAGTTAAAATATTTGCTGTAACAGCTGCCCTTGCGCTACTACAGCCCGTCTCTTTATTCACGGCAGCAATATAAAAGTCACTGGTATTACCTAGAAAAGGAGTTTGAAGTATGAAAAGAGGGGTATTTGCTTCATAGATAGCATTCCCGCCTACTGGCAGAGTAAACAGTTGTACTTTTTCTTGAGCAGGATTTTGGGGTAAAGCAGTGATAGTGACAATACCTGCGCCGCAACGACTGGAAACTAAGAAAGCAGGTCTTTGGGGAAGTGGGTGAATTTTTATTTCTATTGCCCTCCTCTCGCTCTGACAACCGCTAGGGTGCTTTACACTTTGGAGATAGTAAGTTGAAGTATTAGCAACATTAAGAGTAAAGCTATAAGGGAAAGTGTTACTTTGAGCAATTAGATTTCCTCCTACTAATGCGTCCCAAATTTGAATTTGATTTCCGGGTTCAAGACCCATATTCACTATAAAATTAATATCTCCTCCTCCACATCTGCTTTGGCTAGAAGCAATTGGTGGACTCGGCAACGCAATAACTTCAGCAATAGCTTCCACCCTATTACTTTGACAGCCCGTAGCTGTATTTTGAGAAGCTACCCAAAAAGTTTGCGTAGTACTTAAGAAGGGTACATTTAACGTATAGGGTAAAATAGTAGAATTAACAATTGGAACTCCTCCCGTTGCCTGAGAATATAAAAAGAATGCATCTCCACCATTAATTGCAGCAGGAGTAGGCGTAAATGTAACGCTCCCTGCCCCACACCGCACTACTTTAGGTACAGTAGGTGCCTCTGGTAGAGGATGTATAGTAGCCGTAGCACTTACTCTAGAACTTACACACCCAAAGGTATTAACTACTTCAAAGTAATATACAGAGGTAGTATGAAGCGTTATTACAAATTCTACACTTCCATACCCTGTACCGTTAGCGGCTTGTATAGGAAATCCTCCCGCAGGCTGAGTATACATTTGAATAATATTACCTACTGGAGCTTGAAAAGCGGCTGTAAATATAAGGTTGCCGCTGCCGCAGCGCTCTATATTAGGAATATTAGGGGCGCCTGGTATAGGAAGTATTTGAGCAGCTACAGGCAAGCGGCTACTTTCGCAGCCATTTTGGGTATTACGGCTGGCTATATACCAAATTTGAGACTGGGCTATAGCGGGTGTACTTAATAAGTAGGGTGTGCCTAGAGAATTTGCAACAGGAAGACCGCCGGAAGGCATAGTGTATAATA
Source organism: Bacteroidia bacterium (assembly GCA_025057395.1). Classification (GTDB taxonomy): domain Bacteria; phylum Bacteroidota; class Bacteroidia; order J057; family JANWXU01; genus JANWXU01. The sequence continues at coordinate 11,480 of JANWXU010000069.1, forward strand.
ATACTTCATCGCCAGGTATAAAGCTATCCAGAAGGACAGTAAATGTTACGCCCCCGGCCCCACAACGACTAACATCCTGAGAAAAAGGAATTCCTGGCTTAGAATGAATAGTAATAGGCACAGCCACTTTACCACTATAGCATCCATTTGCATCAAGCACCTCTACGTAAAGAGTTGTATTTTGAGATAGGGTGGGAGTTACTATTGCATAGGGAGGTGTATTTGCAGTAAGAATAGGATTGGATGCATTAAGTTGATTATAAACTAATACCTGCTGACCTAGCACCGGTCCTACTACTGTCAAAGTTACACTTCCTGAGCCACACCTACTCAAGGGATCTACTATAGGTAATGCTGGCAAGGGTAATATATTAGCTTCTACAGCTAAACGAGTACTTTCACACTGAAAGATAGTATCTCTTGCCGCAATGTAGAAGGTAGTATTAGTAGTAATTGTAGGGGTACTAAGGTAAAACGGAGTAATATAATCCACCTGTATGGGAGCGCCCCCAACAGCATTGACGTATAATAAAACACCATGGCCTGCTGGGTTACCCATTGCTACTGGAAAAGTAACAACCCCTTGTCCACAACGGCTTTGATTCAAGGCTATAGGTTGGGCAGGGGCAGGAATTATCTGCGGCTCTATAGTAGCTATTGGCGAAATACAACCATTAGGCGCAGTTTGAAATGCGCTGTAAGCCCCACCTACTGCCGGTGTGCGAGAAACATTGCTTCCTGTAGCCGTCCAATTATTGGGTCCACTCCAACTAACCGTACCTATGGCTCCTGTTGCAGTAAGCTGCAAAGTAGAGGAACTACATAAGGGAGCATTAGAACTCAAATTAAGAGCCGGTGGGGCAGTTAATATCGTCACTGAAATGGGGGTTCGGGGGCTTTCACAGCCACAAGTTGCATCATAATGACTTACCCAAAGAAAGTGCACTCCTACTGGAAAGTTTGGAGTATAAGTATTGCCTGTATTTAGTAGGTTGCCTCCTACTGCAGCGTCGTACCAGCGGAAGGTTACATTACCTGTATTGACACAGTTATTAGGAACTAAAGTAATATCTTGGGCTTGCCCCTGGCAAAAAGAAAAGCTAGCATTATTAGGAGGGGGTATATTAATAATTGTAATAGTATAGTCCTCTGTCTCTCCCCAATCTAAAATATTTCCACAAGCTTGCATAGCAATAAAGGGCGGACCTAGCCAACGCGTACGTATTCGTAACCGCGTATCCCCACACGCAGCAGTGCTAGGAATAGGAATAGTAAAATTCCAAATGGCTAATGGTGCTGGAGTAGCACTAATAAACTCTCCGGGGTCGTTAAAATCCAAGTCCTGGTTGAAATCTATCCATGCTGCCATAAATTGTGTAAATTCAGGCGGGCAGCCAGGACCGTTACAACAAACAGTCTGTATTTGCGCTTGAATTTGCCCTCCTGCGCAAACACGAGGCGACTGCATAGTAGTGTAATTTTGATAACCTACTGCACTACATTCTTGCCCTGCTAATTGCACATTATTTAGAGTCTGGCAACCGCTTAAGGTTACACTACAAATACGGTCTGTAGCACAACCTAATACAGCACTGCCGCCACAGTACGGAGCTTGCCCTAAAGTAGGGGTATTCGAAAGTATAATTGCTACAAGTGATATAAATAGTTTTAGTCCTATTATCGATATAGCTTTTTTCATAGCTTGACGTTATTAATATGATAAAAGAAGTAATCTAAAAAATTTAAAATCTACAGTTATCTTTTGCCTTAATTTGAACTGTTTCCTAAACAAAATGAGCTAGTTTCAAATTTTCTTTTCAAAATAGTATTTTGCTTCCTTGATTTTTAATTTTTATCGTTGTGTCTTTCAATTCCATTGGTAGATACCTAAAATTTCAAGCTTTATTCACTCTCCTTTTACGCTAAAATACATTATTGAGTTAGCATATGAGTGCTCATTCCATACGTTATAAGTGGAATTTGGTATACTAATTAGCTTATTTGGTAAAAGCTAATTGCAATTACACAGTTCGCAATTTAACTCAATGCTTGCACGATAGGCAGCTGTAATCCAACGAGGAGGAAATGAGTGTTATTCCACTATTTTTTCTTTTCGATATACGTTTGGTTTTCGACAACCCGCAATAAAAGTTTAGGTGGAATAAACCATTTATCTTTTTTGGCTGGCACCAGGGTAGTAGCACAAACAAGAGGGGCATTATCTACCAAAACAGTCCGAATCTGCATCGTTTTTTCCGTCAGCCAAATCCAATGAAAATGATTAAAACTGCCTATATCTCTTGTCCAACTTTTTCTTTGGTCTTGTAGGGTCCATCCTAGTATTTTTCTTTCGGTATTTCGCAAAGGAGCCCCCCATCCTCCCTCTCCAATGTAAATGTTTCCTCTAGCATCATCTCGTACAAATCCATACTCTCCATTTTCGTCTGGTCTTAAGGGATAGGTTAATTTGTATACATGTGCATCACACTCAACAATTAAATCTACGCCATACTGGTAAAATAGGGACGCCCAAGCCCTGTACTGTATTCCTCGAAATGGCTTGCTAGGAGCATGGGGAGCTATCGGCCTATGATACTGCACAATTTTCCAAACAGAAGAATGAGCTTGAAGATCTTTTTCTAACCAAGTGCGTTGTTTTCCAAGCACAGAAATTTCTGTGTTTAAAGTATATACACGCAATAGGTTACCTGCAAAATTCAATGCGTAATAAATTTCTTCCGAGGGAGTATCAAATAAGTGATAAATCGATTCGTTGCGAAGTTCATGATTTCCGCGGGTAGCTAAAATGGGTATCAAGCGACCTTGGGAAGTAATTGTTAACTGCCAATCTTCTAGCCAACGCTGCCACTCCAAGGGCATATCTAAATTTGTCATATCTCCCCCAAATAGCACTAAATCGGGTTCCAAAAGAGATACTATTAAATTGGCATTTCGACGAGTAGTTCTATTATTTCTAGAATCTCCTCCTGCTATAATAGAAAGTCGAGTATTTGAGGTGGTAGGAAAAGTACGAAATTGGTACCGTGCACTAATACCCTCTGAATCTTTAATTACAAAGTAATAAGTAGTATCAGGTAGCAGATTGGTGAGCCGTGCAAAATAATTGTGCATTCCCATATAAAAGACCATTCGATCCGGTTTATGGCTGTAAGGATAGGCTTTCCATTCTTGTTTCTTATCTTCTAGGCCGTAATAAAGAATAGGACTCTCCCCTTTTTCCTGGTCCCAACCAATAACAGCAGTAGTAGAGGGATCCTGGCGAAAAGTTAGTCTCAATTTTCCTATTTTAGCCCCTAAAGTGCTAACTAGTACGGAACTAAATATAAAACTGAGCAGTAAAAGCAATACTTTTCCCTTAATATTCAACATCTTCTGAAAAAATTCTACTCTAGCCAATTAGTATGATCACCAGTCTTCCCAAATATGCCACTCGGTACATATATTTGCGTAACTTTAATAAAACTCTAAGTTTGCCTATGAACTTACTTTTACACAATTCTCTCACTTAAACATCAAAAAAATTTTTATGTTAAAACTCCTAATTAGTGGTATTTTATTTATTTCTATTAGCACATCTCTTTTGATTCCATTAGTAGCGCAAAATAATATAAATAATATAGAAGTTCTTTCTAACTACAGCGAAGAGAGTAAAATGCCTAAAGAGGTTTATCGTTCGGGGGCTTCCTCTATCTATCCTAAGTCAAGTAAAACATCGGCTACTCGACTTCGCCTTCCTTTTTTCGATAATTTTACATATGGAACCCAACCTGATCCTCAAAAATGGCAAGTTTATCAAAAGGTAAGAATCAAAAAATTTTCAGCTATTGATCCTCCAGATTATGGAACAGCTGTTCTAGATGGCCTCAATGAAAAAGGGCGTCCTTATAGTACTTTTCCTATCCGTGGTTACGCAGATACTTTACGTTCCCAACCTATTACATTAGCAGGCCTTTCAGTAAAAGATAGTATACGCATTAGCTTTTTCTTTCAGCGCGGAGGTTTATGTGATAAACCTGGAATTGAGGATACTCTCTTTTTTGACGTCATAATTAACATTAATACCCAAAAAGATAGTGTTTTTTTTCACAAAAAATTTGCTTTCGATGAAAATGATAACGGTACAAGATTTAATTATTTCTCGTACCTAATTCAAGACTCACTTTTTTTCAACCCTCGAAATACATTTCAAATTCAATTCTCCAATTTCGGTAAAAAGTCCGGTTATTACGACATTTGGCACATAGACCAAGTATATATTAATGCAAGGCGTAATTGGCAAGATACTTTTTTTATAGACCGAGCTATTAAGGGCATTAAAAGATGCAAGGAGCAGCCATTCTCCGCAATTCCTTACTTCCTATTACCTGATTCTCTCTATCCTTTCCCCTGTGATACCTTACTACTAAGAACCGGTAAAAAAAGTATTTACTCTACAGATAGCATTATTTCTCGTTTTAGTCTGCAATTTCCAGTAAATACACTTTTAAGCGAAAAAATGACCAATATTGAAATATCGCCATTCTCTACCTATCGTATATCAACTGCCCCCAAAGAAACTTTTTATGTTAATCAAATTAATTCCATAAAAGCTTTACATCATGTTCTTCCCAATCGCGATATTAACGGTTCTGCAGCAGATCTTAATTTAATCAATATCAATACTAACGATTCTTTATTAAGTTATTTTCGAGCAGATTCAATTTGGAGTTACGATGATTTTGAGCCTGAACTAGGATATGGCTTAAGACGTTCTGCAGGTTTCGGACAAAAATTTTCACTGGATTATCCTCAATTAACTCCTGCTCAAAAAGCCTTAGCCCCAGATAGTTTATGGATGCATAGTATTTGTCTTCAATTTTTACCTATTGAGCGGCAGCCTCGTCGTCTTATGATAGCTGTTTGGCTATACAAGGATAAAAAAAGAACCTACAGTGATACTAGCTTCATTATTCATCCCTCTCAGGTAGTAGCAAGAACTAATTATGATACTTGTTATCAACTTCGAAACTTCGATAATCAGCCCCGGCCCCTCTTATTACTCAAAGACCATGCTTATTTAGTTGGAGTTGTGCAACTTACAGATACCCTACTAGGGGTAGCATATGATATGAATAATAACAACAATACCAATGTCTATTGGAATAATTTTGGCGTTTGGGTACCTAGCCAATTAGGGGGTACACTTGCTATTCGGCCTGTTCTTTCGCCCAGCCGACAACCTATAACCAATACTTCCCCTTTGCAAGGAGCTTTTTCAAAAGCCCTCCTATACCCCAACCCGGTGGAGGAAAATGTATTTTATATTGCTGAGCCTACCCTAAGTACTCCTATTCAAACTGTAGAACTATACATTTTCAATAGTCAAGGAAAAGAAATTTTTTGTAATCAATATAAAGCGCCCAGCTTTCCTTTAGCAGTGCCTATTCATCAGCCTAAGGGATATTACTACGTTCAATTTCGCTACTACGACATTTTAAATCAAGCTTACACCCAAACATTTAAAATTATAATTCCCTAAAACCTTATACTATATAATTTTTAGAAATAACATGGAGTTAGATGTTTTAGCAATTGTTGCACATCCTGATGATGCAGAATTGGGATGTGGAGGTACATTGTTAAAGTTAAAAAGTGAGGGCAAAAAAACGGGAATCGTAGATTTAACCCCGGGTCAGATGGGCACACGAGGAACAGTAGCTTTACGCCAACAAGAGGCAGAAGCAGCTAAAGAAATCTTGCAACTCGACTTGCGTTGTAACCTAGGCTTGCAAGATGTCTTTTTTAGCAATACCCCCGAACAGCAATTGCCAGTCATAGAAATTATTCGACAAACTAGGCCTAAAGTCGTAATTACCAATGCTCCTATTGATAGACACCCAGATCATGGCAAAGCCGCCCAACTAGTAAGAGACGCTTGTTTTTATAGTGGCCTTGCAAAACTCAAAACCCAATATCCCGCCTACCGCCCTTCTAAAATATTCTATATGATTCAAGACCAGTATTTAGAGCCTTCTTTCGTAATAGACATTACCTCTTTCTATGAACAAAAATTAAAGGCTATTTTGGCCTTTGCTTCTCAATTCTATAATCCGCATTCTACCGAACCCGAAACACTCATCTCTAGTAAGCGCTATTTACACCTGATTGAAGCACGTGCCCGCCATTTTGGACATTATATTGGCACAGAGTTTGGCGAAGGTTTTATTCACACACAACCCTTAAAAGTACACTCTCTCCTGGATTTAGTTAATTAAAACTACTCAAAAATTAACGTTGGGCTAAAGACTTTTTCATATTATATTAAACTTGAGTACTTAGGTTTCAATGAAAAACATGATACAAAACATGAAAGTAAAAAAGTTATTGTTTACTGTATTTCTTTGTACTCTGACGGGTGGATACTTCTGTGCCCAAGCTCAGGTAGAATTTTCGCCTTTTGCTAATTATTTACTTCGAAAAATTGAACGAAGAGCAGCCAAAAATGATAAAGCCTTTGGCCTTAGCAACAAAGAAATTAAAATTTTTGGCATAAAAGAAAAACAAGGAACTTATTGGGTAAGTGGTCTTATACAAGTCACTTCTGCTTTGCAAGAAAGTACCCTTAAAGCGCTGGGCATTCAAGTACGTACCAAGGCAGGCGATGTATGGAGTGTTGATATTCCTTTGAATAGCTTTAGCGCTTTCAAGCAACTATCAGGGGTTAGTTTTTTTCAAATGGACGAAAACTCCTTTCGTCCCTTACTCGATAAAGCCAGAAATGCTACTCGTGTAGACTTAGTACATCAAGGTTTTAATTTACCTGCTAAATATTTAGGAAAGGGAGTTATCATCGGAATTATTGATCACGGTTTTGATTTTCTGCATCCCACATTTTGGGATACTAGTGGTAAACGGTACAGGGTAGTTAGTTACTGGAATCATGGTGCAGAAAGTGGTACCCCACCACAGGGTTATGATTATGGAGCTGAGTATACTTCTCCGGAGCAAATCCGTTCTTTGCCCCCTGCGCAAGAGAGCCATGGAGTACACGTTGCGGGCATAGCAGCAGGCAGCGGGTATGGCAGCGGTGCAGCATTCAGGGGTATAGCGCCGGAAGCAGATATTATTGCTGTCGATGTAACACTTGAGTCAGAAAGTCAAGTTGTGGATGCTGTAGACTACGTGGTTAAAAAAGCACGTGCGCTGGGTAGACCCTGTGTAGTTAATTTAAGTTTTGGAGGTTTAAATGGTGCAATGGACGGAAATTCTTTAATGGAAAAGGGAATAGAAAATATTGTCAACCAAGGTAGGGGAATAATAGCCGTAGCGGGAGCAGGAAATTCAGGAGATATTCCTTGCCACTTGAGCAAAACTTTCAATAACGATGAGGTTACTACAATTCCGTACTTTTTCCCTGTGCCAGAAGAGAAGCAAAGGGTCTTAATATGGGGGGAGGAGGGAAAAAATTTTGAAATAAAGCTTGAACTTTTAGATGTAGAAGGAAAAACGCTTCAACGCTTTCCAATTCTCCAAACTTCTTCTACAACCCCTTTAGACACTTTTGCACTTGTCGAAAAAGATACAATACATATATATGCAGAAGCTAATCCCCGAGCAGCAATTAATAACCGCCCTTACATAGCAATTGATATACTTTATAATGTGCCTATTAATAATCCCTTAGATTTTTTACTAAAATTGCGTTTTTTTAAGCTAACCATTCGGGCAGTTCAGGGCTCCATTCACGCTTGGAATTTAGGTATAAGTGGGCAAGGGGAAGCTTTTGGAAATACTCTATTAGGAGAAAATACTATCCCTAACGCGGTTGAGGGAGATACTACTCATACAGTGCTTATTCCGGGTACTTCAAAGGGAGTGATTACAGTAGGAGCATATACTACCAAGAATGTATACAAAGACTATACAGATACCTTACGCAAAATACAAGAGATGGCTGAAATAGGTGCTATAGCGCCTTTTAGCAGCATTGGCCCCACACTCGATGGAAGAATCAAGCCTGATATCGCTGCACCTGGCAACGTGATTGCCTCTGCAGTCTCTAGAGGAGACTTATTTATACCAGATAGTCTCATCGTAAAACTCGACGTTATTAATCGTGACACTGCTAAATATGCGGTCTTTGAGGGCACTTCAATAGCTACACCTGTAGTTTCAGGTATTGTTGCCTTACTTTTACAAGCCAATCCTAACCTAAATTTTAATCAAGTCAAAAATATTATTACTACTACTACTATCAAAGATAACTTTACCAAGCAGGTGCCCAACACTACTTGGGGATGGGGAA
>JANWXU010000006.1 GCA_025057395.1 Bacteroidia bacterium
CACTGGTTTACACAAAGAGAAGTAGGACCATTTATGGTCGCATCTATAGTTCCAGATACAGATACATTCACTGTTGCAGTAAAAGTAGGGCAGCCTGCCTTAGTCATAGTTACAGTATATACACCTGCCTCTGTAGAATTCATATTAGTACGGCTTACTGTCTGCCCCGAAGCACTCCACCCCCCAGGACCGCTCCAGCTGTATGTTGCACCCGATGCCCCCGCAGGAGGGTTGGCTGTTAAAGTTAAAGTACCACCACACTGAACTGGTGAGTTAGTAGTGATCGTTGGTGCTGTACTAGGACAGTTTGAAACACAAGTAACATTGAATGTAAAACCTGGCGCTGTAATAATAGGATCTGAAGTAAAACGAACAGTAAGACAACCATTCGAAGCTGTCGAAGTATAATTAGGAGGAAGGGTGGTGCCTGTATGGGTACCCATTAGAGGAGCAGAGGTGCTATTACCATTGTATATGTATAAAAAATCCCATCCACTTTCCACATTGAATTCCGTAAAAGAAATTTGAATAGACTGACCAGAAGTACTAGGACAGATAACCAAATTCCCGTCTGCGTTATTACTATAATTTCCTGTACCCCCATGGTCTCTTACTGTGGCACTACAGGTAGTAAGATTAGTAGTTCCTGTATATGGAACTACATTACCAGAACCACCTCCTCCTGGGCAACTTACTTGGCGAAACACAACCGTATTACCACAAGCCGCAGTTGCACAGTTATATTGGTGAAGGTAAACTCTTATCGTACCTGTAAGAGTAGCAGTCCAAACAATACGAGACCTTAAACCACAGCTACCTCCTGCATCGTCATTAAATGCTAAAAAAGCATTAGTGGCATCCGTTCTTAGAGTAAGCTGCGTATCATTAATGCATCCAGAAGCTCCATCGGATGTACACGTAGAAAACTCATAGGTACATCCACTTGTGACATTTACCCGGAAATATTCTCCGCCCCAAAGACCAGATTGAGAAAGCCAAACTCCATTGGTAGTAGGAGTATGGATAGGCCCCCACACAGAACCTGTTGAACAGCCTTGAGCAACTACATTACTGCTTTTATAAATGCTAAACCCAAAGAATAAAAGCAATAGGAGCCCCTTGGAATAAATATTAAAAAATTTGTATGATAGAAAGTATAACTTATTCATAGGTTAATCCAACTTTTTAAATAGATACACTTATGCTATAACTACAAATATAATGAAACTGTAAAGAATAATAAAATTTTAAACTAACATTTTTTCAAAATAAAGCATTTTTGATTAAAAGAAACTAATAAGAAGTTTAGATTTATTGTACCTCTAATACGAAAAATCAATTAACTCATAAATCAAATAAGTAAAGATATCAAAATCACCCAAACTGAATTTTTTTCTTTTTTTGATACGTTTATATTTTATATTTTTTGGAGTTATAATTATATTCTTTTATGCTTTGGAAGTACCTAAAAAGAAAAAATAGTAGTTCAGAAGAGCCGATTGAACCACCACCACTCTCTAAATCATCAAAGTTCAATATTCTTTTGATGAAAAGAACTAACCGGCTGGCTATCTTTATGTTCGTGGCAGGCATTTTATTCAAAATTATTCAACATGTTTTTTTTAAAAAATAAAAAGGGGTATTCTTTTACCCCTTTCTCAACGCAATTAAATTTTTGTTATCATTAGCTTTGAGCAGCAAGAACTTGATTAGAAAAAACAAATTGATTCCTTTCATCCACAGAAACATGAATAGCATTATTGGCAATAATATTGCCAGCAAGAATTTCCTTGGAAAGCTCATTCACAATTTTTCTTTGTAAGACCCTTTTAAGAGGACGCGCCCCAAACTGAGGATCAAAGCCTAGCTGCGCTAACCAGTCAATTGCTTCTTCACTAAATGTAATAGTAATATTTTGCTGCTTTAAAAGTTGCGAGAGATTGTTTAGCTGAATTTTTACAATTTCTTTTACCTCCTCTCGTGTTAGAGGAGTAAACATAATAATGTCGTCGATACGATTTAAAAACTCAGGACGTAAAGTCTTCTTAAGTAAATCAAAAACTTGAATCTTTACGCGATTAATGATTTCCCATCGGTTAAACTCAGTAATATTCTCAAATTCCTGCTGAATTAAATGAGCTCCAAGATTGGAAGTCATGATAATAATGGTGTTTCTGAAATTTGCTGTCCTTCCTTTGTTATCCGTGAGACGGCCATCATCGAGTACTTGGAGCAAAATATTAAATACATCAGGATGTGCTTTTTCAATTTCATCCAGTAACACAACGGAATAGGGCTTTCTACGAATTGCTTCAGTAAGTTGTCCACCCTCATCGTAGCCTACATAACCAGGAGGAGCCCCAATTAGTCTGCTAACAGAATGCTTCTCCTGATACTCCGACATATCGATGCGTACCATTGCATTTTCGTCATTAAAAAGATAATCGGCAAGAGATTTTGCCAGCTCCGTTTTACCTACACCTGTAGGACCAATAAAGATAAAAGAACCTATAGGCTTTCGAGGGTCATGTAATCCGGCACGACTTCTACGAATAGCATTGCTAATAGATTCAATAGCTTCCTCTTGGCCTACTACCCTTTTATGTAATTCTTCCTCCATTTTAAGAAGTTTAGTACGCTCGCTCTCTAGCATTTTATTGACAGGTATACCTGTCCAGCGGCTTACAATTTCTGCAATTTGCTCGGCATCTACTTCTTGACGTAATAAACGTTTTTCCCCTGCCTGGTTAAGTTTTTCTAATAATTGAGAGATCTTTTTTTCCTCCTCAATAATTCTTCCATAACGGATTTCGGCTGCCTTTCCCCAGTCTGCATTCATTTCAGCCTTTTGAGCTTCAATCTTAAGTGCTTCGATATTTTCTTGAGCAGTTCGAATTTGCTGTATAAGCGTTTTTTCTTCCTCCCATTTTGCCCTTAAATGGTTCCTTTCTGCCATTAAATTAGCAATTTGCTCACTTAAAGGACGCAGTGCCTCTTCCCCCTTTTCGCGTTTCAGAGCCTCGCGCTCTATTTCTAGCTTACGAATTTTTCTTTCTATTTCATCTATTTCTTCGGGCAAAGAATCAATTTCAATTTTAAGTTTTGCTGCAGCCTCGTCCATCAAATCAATAGCCTTATCAGGAAGGAACCTATCAGAAATATAACGATGAGATAATTCTACAGCAGCAACAATAGCAGCGTCTGTAATTTTCACTCCGTGATGTACTTCATACTTTTCTTTGAGTCCCCGTAAAATAGAAATAGCATCCTCTACATCTGGCTCGTCAACAAAAACAGGTTGGAACCTTCTTTCTAATGCCTTATCTTTCTCTATATACTTTTGATATTCAGCAAGGGTAGTAGCCCCAATTGCACGAAGCTCCCCTCTTGCAAGAGCTGGCTTCATAATATTAGCCGCATCCATAGCTCCATCTGCTCTACCTGCCCCCACCAAAGTATGAATTTCATCAATAAACATAATAATTTCCCCTTGGGAATTGGCAACTTCTTTAACCACAGCCTTAAGCCTTTCCTCAAAATCACCGCGATATTTAGCACCTGCAAGCAAAGCCCCCATATCTAAAGAGACAATGCGCTTATTTTTCAGATTTTCGGGCACATCACCCTGTACAATTCTGTGGGCAATTCCTTCGGCAATAGCTGTTTTTCCTACTCCGGGCTCACCAATCAGAATAGGATTATTTTTACTTCGCCTTGAGAGTATTTGCATTACTCGCCGAATTTCTTCGTCTCTTCCAATAACAGGGTCAAGTTTATTCTCTCTTGCCAACTCAGTGAGGTCTATGCTAAAGCGCTTAAGAGCATTGTACCTGGTCTCTGCTCCACGATCTGTAACTTTGTCTCCACCTCTTAATTCTTTAATAACCTTAAGTAAATCCTTTTCCTGCAGTCCCTGGTCTTTAAGCAGTTGTGCTGCCTTATCATTTGATTTAAGCAGAGCAAGCAACAAATGCTCTAGAGTAATAAATTCATCTTGCATAGAGCCGGCAATTTTATTTGCCTGCTCTAATACCTGATAACTATCATTACTCAGATATTGGCCCCCTGTAGCCCCATACACTTTGGGATAAGAACTTATTAACTCTTCCAGTTTTTGCGATAGGTAAGTAATGTTAACATTTGCTTTCTTGAGTAAGAAAGGAATTATGGATTCATCAGTTAAAAGAAGTGCCTTCAGCAGATGCGCTGGCTCTATAGCTTGCTGATTATACGACTTTGCAATTTCAGCAGCCTCCTGAACCGCTTCTTGTGCTTTTATGGTATAATTATTAAAGTTCATGCAACTTGTTATTTGTTGTTTAGTCTAGTACAAAGAATATGCAAATACTATAACTGCCATTGTGTCAGTATTTATTGGACAATAAACTGCATAAACACCTTAAATAGAAAAAATAAGTGGATTTTTTTGCATATTGCACCCTAAAAAAGCCCAAGAAATACTAAAATTAAAATGGTCAATAACGCCAATGATACTTCGTTATGGAATGAGCTAAAAATACTTTGGTTATATCGATATTGGATTTTAAGCCTAAGCAGCGTAGTAGTGTTGGGCACTCTTGTTTATACCCTTCCTTTCGTAACCCCTCCTGAATATTTGGCTGTAAGTTCATTTATCCCACCTAGCTTGGAAGACATTAAGTCTTTAAATTTTTTAAAAATCAAATTCAATGGCTTTGGTGCAGCCAAAGATGAGGACTTAGAAAGGTACGCTGCTGCTCTACAATCTGATAGCGCCTTTTATTGGATAGAAAAAAAGTTTAATCTTACTAAGTATTACGGATTAGAAGATATTTCGGACCCTAGTAAGAGAGAAAAAAAACTTAGAGAAAAATATAACGAACAAATTAAAATTAAAGTTACTGCCCTTTCTACCGTAGAAATTCAAGTATATGATACAGACCCCCAACATGGAGCTGCTATAGCGAATGCTTTTCTAGATTACGCAGATAATTTTACCGAAAAAATAGCCAGAAGAAAAGAAGGAATAGCACTACTTGAAAAAAGCCTGGCAGAAATACAAAATATTAGAAAGCAACTTCAAGATACATTAGGATACTACAGAAGTCGCTACAAAATTTACCATTTCGATGATTTAAGTGAAGTAGTCTCGGCCCGTATTCTTACAGAAGGATTTAACCAAAGAGAATTTCATCAGTACTACGATAAAGTGCAAGCCATAGAACATCAATTACGCTACCTAGAAGAGCATATTGCCGATATGTTTAACGAACTAGTTTTTCGAAAAGAAAATTTACAAACCTACCCTAGCTTAATTAGTATTGTTAGTTATGGCATTCCTTCTAAAGTGAGGGTGCGCCCCCAAAGACTGATTTATCTAAGTTTATCCACTATCTTTAGCTTGTTTTTATTTAGCATAGGTGCCATCTATTACCATAAATACAAGCATAAAAATTGACTTTTGTAAAAAATAAAAAATAGGTTTTGCTTAAATAACTTAAATAACTTAGATAAAATAATAAAAATGGAAAACCAAATTTGCTTAATTACAGGTTGTAATACGGGAATTGGTAAAGTAACTGCCATTGAATTAGCCAAAAGGGGGGCTACTATTATTATGGCCTGCCGCAACCAAGTAAAAGCTGAAAGGGCAAAAGTAGAGATTATTGCCCAGAGTCAAAACCCCAGAATAGACCTCTTCTTAGTAGACTTATCTCTACAAAGCTCCATTCGAAAATTTGCCGAAGCTGTGCACAAAAAATATAACAAAATAGATATCCTTATCAATAATGCTGGTGCAATTTATTACCACCGCTACGTTACCCCCGAAAAAATTGAGCTAACCTTTGCTGTTAACCACCTAGCTTATTTTTTGGTAACCCACTTGCTTTTAGACCTTATAAAAGCTGCGCCCCAAGGAAGAATTATTAATGTCGCTTCGAGAGCCCACCAAGGATATACTATCGACTTTAATGACTTAATGGGCGAAAAAAACTATTCTCCTTTCAAAGCCTATGGACAGTCGAAGCTAGCTAATATTATGTTTACTTACAAGCTCGCAGAATATCTACAGGGAACAAAAGTTACTGCTAACTGCTTACATCCAGGACTTGTAAATACAGAATTTGCTCGTGATATGCCTTTCTGGTTTCGAATGATTTTTACTTATTTAGGCTTAACGCCTGAAAAAGGAGCCGAAACTACAATTTACTTGGCTACTGAACCCTCTCTTGCTGGCGTTACGGGAAAATATTTTTACAAAAAAAAGGAAGCTAAAACCTCGTATATTTCCTATGACAAAAATATACAACAACAACTTTGGGATATAAGTCTAAAACTTGTGGGTATACATCAATTTTGAGTTTTAGGGATATTCCTCTAAAACTTAGGCTGCCTAACACTTAAACTTAGAATTTCATCGTTAAATTTATGATTGGCAGTATTACTTGCCTAGGGCCCTTATTTTTCAAAAAGAGTGTAAAATTTTTATAAATTTGAATAAACATAAACCTGCTTTAATTTTTTTCTTATAATTGCTAGAATATAAAAATGAACTACAATGCAAAACGTGAGTACTGCTAGTTCTTCTTATCTGGTAAGCCATTATAACGCTTCTCAACTAAGAACAGATACCTGGAACCGCTTAAAGCACAAGGCGCTTCTTCTAAATGAAATCTATAAAAATGCTCAAAAGAAAAAAAATTTACTCCTAGAAGTTATTACTAAAGTCAAAGAGTATCTAAATATCCTAGAGCAAGTTGAAAATTATTTTGCTTTTCCAGGAAAAGAAAGATTTAGTGATATTAAAAAACTTTTTGAAAGAGAAGATTATCGCCTTTTTGCTCATCGGGTAGTAAAAATCGTAAATATTCTGTTTAGTGAAGGATACAGACAAGTACCCGCCTGGCAAATACGTCTTGATGATGATTCTCTAGCTGCCTCCTTTTCAGTAGGACAACACTCTACAGCGGCAATTAATAGGCACTATTTTGAAGTGCTCTATGTCGCTAACTTCACGCTGGAAGAAGAAAAAGACATAAGAGCACGCCTTCTAGCTATGCAACAAGAAATTACAGACTTTTTTTATGATATTGTCTTTGTGCCTAGCTTCGAAGACGCCCTTATCGCCATTAATTTTAACTACAATATCCAAAGCTGTGTAATTCACTATGGCTTTAATCTTAAATCTTCGATGCCCTTAGGACAATTACGAGATTATTTTAATATAGAAGAAGAAGAAGAATGGATAAATGATAAATTTTCAATGGAATATAGTTCACGTTTAGGAAAAGTTTTGCATCGTTTTCGTCCGGAACTAGATCTTTACCTGATTACAGAAGCCCTAGTCGAAGATTTTGCCACTTTCGATACTCATCAAAGTTTTCGAAGAGTTTTTTATGGCAAAGAAAATTTTTTAGAGCTTCATTTAAGCATCTTACGTGGTATCGATGAGCGCTATGAAACACCATTTTTTAACGCCCTCAAAGCTTATAGCCAGCGCCCCACAGGAGTATTTCATGCTATGCCTATCTCAAGAGGAAATTCAGTATTTCGCTCTCATTGGATACAAGATATGGGGCATTTTTACGGCACTAATATATTTTTAGCAGAAACTTCTGCTACAACTGGTGGTTTAGATTCACTATTGCAACCTACAGGACCGCTAAAAAAAGCACAAGAAAGAGCTGCATATGCTTTTGGTGCTCAATATACATTTTTTGTTACTAACGGTACTTCTACTGCTAATAAAATTGTAGTACAGGCCCTAGTACAACCGGGTGACATAGTTCTAATAGACCGTGACTGCCATAAATCTCACCACTACGGTTTAGTACTTAGCGGCGCATATCCCATTTACTTGGACTCTTATCCTGTACAGCAATATTGTTTATATGGTGCTGTGCCTCTAACAGAAATAAAAAGAAAATTACTTACGCTCAAAAGAGAAGGGCTATTAGATAAAGTAAAAGTCCTTTTGCTTACCAATTCTACATTTGATGGTATTGTTTACCACGTGGAAAAAGTAATGCTAGAGGTACTGGCTATCAAACCTGATATGGTATTTCTATGGGATGAAGCATGGTGGGGCTTTGCTCGCTTTGTGCCTACTTACCGCCAAAGGACAGCTATGCACGCCGCTAGTACTATTCTCGAAAAGCTTCAAAGTAGTGAATATCGTGCTAATTATTTGTTATATAAACAAAAATTGGAGGAACTAGAATCACAACCAGGATGGAATAAAGAAGAATGGATGATCAATAATCCTTTATTACCAGATCCTGATAAAGTTCGAATACGCGTCTATGCTACCCAATCTACCCACAAAACCCTTACCTCTTTGCGCCAAGGGGCTATGATTCATATTTATGATCAAGATTTTAAACTTAAAGTAGAAGATGCTTTCCACGAAGCTTATATGACCCACACCTCTACTTCTCCTAACTATCAAATTTTGGCTTCCTTAGATATTGCTCGAAGGCAAGTAGAACTTGAAGGCTATGAAATGGTACAAAAATGTATTGAAAACGCCATGAGCATCCGCGAAAAGCTTAAGCTCCACCCTACCATTCGCCAAATGTTTACTCTATTGGGCCCCAAAGATATGATTCCTGAAATTTACCGTCCTTCTAAAATTGAATATTATTACGACCCAGAATTAGGATGGGGAAAAATGTATGAAGCATGGAAACAAGACGAATTCGTACTAGATCCTACCCACATCACCCTATTCACTGGCAAAGCAGGTATTGACGGTAATCTGTTTAAGAACGAATATTTAATGAATCGCTACAGCGTACAAGTAAATAAAACTTCTATCAACTCTGTACTATTCATGACTAACATTGGCACTTCTCGAAGTGCTGTAGCTTTTCTCATTAGTGTACTAAGTAAAATTGCACGCTCCCTAGTAATTGAACAAAGCCAGTTCTCCAGGGAAGAGCAAGCTGTACATCAAAAAAGAGTAGAGCAACTAACCCACAACCTTCCTCCCTTACCAGATTTTAGTAGCTTTCATCCCGCCTTCCGTCCATATGAAAATATTAGTGCCGGCGATATACGCAAGGCTTATTTCCTAGCCTTTCAGGAAGATAATTGCGAGTATATTCCTATAACAGAAGCATTATATGCTGTTGAAAATGAGCAAACACTTGTTTCAGCTTACTTCGTAATTCCGTATCCCCCGGGCTTTCCTATACTAGTACCAGGTCAAGTTATAACTTACGAAATTCTATCTTTTTTAAAAGCTCTAGATGTTAAAGAAATTCATGGTTATAAGCCTGAAATAGGACTAAAAATTTTCAAAGAAAAAGTTCTTGCTGAATATATTTCTAGTGAAAAAGTTACTAATGGACAAGCCAATAGGCACATAACCCTGGGGTAGTAGGGTAGAAAAAAAATAAAAAAATAATAATGCTAGAATTTTGGAATTGGCAGTGGAAGTTTTTTAGAAATTGGATACACACATGCTATCATCTTTTTTTTAGTACATATAACTTTTTTGTAAAAGTACTAGCACCACCCTTAATAAAAAGCAACCCAACTTTGGAAATACAACCTAAACAACAATTATTAAAACTACCATATGAAAATCATAAAAAATCAACAATTCATACTAATAAACTAATGCAAGTTATGCCAGGGCAAAATAAACGTATATTAAAAGGTCTACCTGAAATTCGAAGATTTTTCTTTAAAAATTCTACGCCTATTTACTTCATTAGCCCTACTAACTTCAACTTACTAGGGCTGGATGAATGGGTAAAAAGTTTTAAATACATTTCTTATATCGACTGTTATGATAAGCAGCATCCCAATGTATTTGTTCCTAGTGAAAAGCCTCATGATCTTTTTGAAAGTATCGAAGAGGTGAACAACTACCTCTTAGAACACAAAGAAGTGGTAGATTATATCAATAAAAGGGGACCAGGCGGAATTGCACTTTTTCTAATGTTCGACGAAAAAACCGAATCCCTTTGCCAGGAACTTGATTTAAAAGTGGGCTTCCCTTCAGCAAAACTAAGAAACTATGTTGATAATAAAGTAGTAACTACCCGAATTGCTGAAAAAGCAGGAGTTCCTTGCGTACCTAATGTTTTAGGAAAAGTATCAAACTATGAGTCCTTGCTTGGGCTAGCAGGAGACCTGGGTACAGACTTGGTAGTTCAACTTCCTTACGGAGATTCCGGTAATACTACTTTTTTTATATCTTCTTCAGAAGATTGGGAAAGATATAAAGATAAAATCACTGCGGAGCCAGAAGTGAAAATTATGAAACGAATTAATTGTCGCGGCTCTGCTATGGAAGCTTGTGTAACAAGACACGGAACTATCGTAGCTCCCCTAATGACTGAACTAATTGGCTTTAAATCTCTAACGCCCTACAAAGGGGGATGGTGCGGCAATGAACTTTATGCAGATGTCTTTACTCCCGAAATACGAGAACAAGCTAGAAAATATACAGAAAGCTTTGGTAATGCCCTCCGTGAAGAGGGATACATTGGCTATTTTGAGCTAGATTTCTTAATTGATACTGATACACAAAAATTATACTTAGGCGAACTTAACCCACGAATTACCGGCGCTAGCTCTATTACTAATCATGCAGTTTTTGCTCTTGCTGATATGCCCCTGTTTTTATTTCACCTGATTGAATTCATGGACGTAGACTATGAAATAGATGTAGAAGAAATCAATCAGCGCTGGAATGACCCTGATAATATCGATACCTGGAGTCAATTGGTACTTAAAAGAACAGAGGAATCCTTAGAATGGGTAACTCAAGCTCCCCCCACGGGCATTTGGTCAATGGATAGAAATGGAGATATCAAATTTTCTCGCTTTGATACTCACCGTAGGGCTGTAGAAAATGAATGGGAAGCTTTCTTTTTGCGCATCATTAAGCCGGGAGATGTATGGTACAAGGGAGCTGACTTAGGAATATTGGTAACTCGAGGAAGGTTAATGACCGATGATTTTAAGCTTAATGCCCGTGCCCATGCCTGGATAAGTGGATTACAACAACACTTTAAAACTACCCCCTATGAACCCCATTATTCTTATAAAGTACCTTCTGAGACTTATGAACCCTTTAAGCTTCTATAATTAGGTAGCCGTAAAAAGGGTAAAAAATGAATTATATTTATTTGCAAACCCTCTATGAAACGCAACCTGGCGCCAAATGGCAAAATTTTTTCAATACACATTGGCCTAATTACAAAAAGTGGTATTTAAGTAAAGGCGAAAAACAAAGGCCCGGTTTTTTAACATGCCAAAAACAACTTAAAAAGTATATGCCTGAACTTTTTCCTATCTGGGAAAAACTGGTAGAACTTGCGGGAGGCGGAGACTTGCAGGCTCGTTTTCTGAGCCTGTATAATCCCCCTCCCTTTGTTGCTGGCTGCAGCCAAATGGTATGGTTACAAGAACCCCTAGCTCTGGTGCGAAATTATGACTATTCTCCTCATCTTTTTGACGCCACCTTGTTACACACTCAGTGGTGCCAGCCTGTAATTGCCGTTTCAGACTGTTTATGGGGCGCTTTAGACGGAATTAATGCCGCAGGATTATGTGTCTCTCTGGCTTTTGGGGGCAGTCAAAAAACAGGTGAGGGCTTTGCTATTACCCTAATTTTACGTTATCTTTTAGAGTGCTGCTACAATGTAAATGTAGCTTGCCAGGCTTTACAGAAAATTCCTTCTCATATGGCCTATAATGTATTACTTCTAGATAGCAATGGCAACCATATGCTCGCTCAATTAGCTCCTGAACAAGAGCCCCAATTTTCTAAAGCTCTTTTTTCTACAAATCATCAGTGCAATTCCCAATGGTTGAAATATTTACAAATTAGCCAAACTTATGAACGATACCAATACCTTGAACACTTATTTTCTACTCCCACTTTAAACCTAGATTCAATAATTAGAGCTTTACTAAATCCTCCCCTTTATAGCACCCGTTTTGATAGAGGCTTTGGTACGTTATATACTGCAGCCTACTATCCTACTTATTTATCTGCTACTTTTCATTGGCCAGGTTTAAAATTAGAAAGAAATTTTTCTTCTACCGACGAACCAGCTTTTCATATTCAATACACCTAAAAAGCTAGTCAAAAAATTTATACTGCTGTATGCGCAATGGGCGAATTGTTTTTTTTAACATTATTGTATTGTTGTGGGCTCTATCTTTCAATGGACAGAGTCAAAATAAAAATATTCATCGCTATTTCGAAAAAATTAGAAATAATGAGGCTCTCCTAACCGCCTTCTTCATGCAAATGCCTAAAGGCGGAGACTTACACCATCACTTCAGTGGCTCTGTATATGCCGAAACTTACCTGGAGTATGCAATAGAAAATAATTACTGGCTCAACCGTAATACCCTAGAAGTAGCCATTGAAAAAAAGTCAGAAGACCCAGTATGGACACAGTTTTCCACCCTCCAAAGCGAAGGCTCTTTAAATCTTTACCGTTCAAAATTACTACAAAAATGGTCAGTTAAAGACTACAACCTTAGCAATATACCTCCTGATAAGCTATTTTTTGAAACTTTTGCTTATTTCAGTCCTATTAGTAAACAACCTAATTGTATCGCAAAGGGATTACTAGAATTAAAACACAGAGCAAAAATTGAAAATGTAAGCTACCTAGAAACTATGCTTTCTACTGTCCCTTGCTCACCGCCCCCTCCAGGAATAGAAAAATATAACTTTCGTCTGCGCCAAATTCAAAATCAAAGAGATACACTAGCGCTATTTAGCTTATTAGATTCTCTTTTGCCCCTATTAAATCTCGAACGCCTAGAAAACTGCGCAGAAACCTATGCCAAAAACAATAGGAGAATGCATGATAGCCTGCAGCTAGACGAGTCAGATTTTATTATTCGTTATCAAACTTACGTACATAGGCACAGCGAGCCTACGGCTTTATTTCAAAGCCTGTGGATTGCATTTGCCGCTTCCCAAAAAAGTCCTCTCATTGTAGGTGTAAATATTGTAGGAGCAGAAGACCATCCTATTGCGCTCCAAGACTACTGGCTCCATATGGCCATGTTTCGCTATTGCCATAAAAAATTTCCTGCTGTAAAATATGCTCTACATGCCGGAGAATTAACCCTCGGCTTTGTAAAACCCGAAGAACTTACTTGGCATATTCAAGAAGCTATCTTTTTAGCTCAAGCTCATAGAGTCGGGCATGGTGTTGATATTATGCATGAAAGTCAAATTTTTGAAATTTTAAAATGGATGCACACCCAAAAAATACCTGTGGAAATTAACCTAAGCAGTAACGAATTTATCCTAGGAGTAAAAGGAAATAAGCACCCTATTGAGTTATATTTTCAACATAAAGTACCTATTGTAATTTGCAGTGATGATGCCGGAGTTTTACGCAATAACTTTACACATCAATTTGTGCTTCTTGCGCAAAGGTATAGAAAAATTAGGTATAAGCATATTAAAGAGTTTATTTTTAACAGTCTACACTATGCTTTCATTGAAGAAGAAAGCCTTAAGAAGGCACTAATTCAAAATCTGGAAAAACGCTTTGCTTACTTTGAAAAAAAAATACTTCAAAACTGCTATAAAAAATTGTGAGAATTCAATCAATTACTAAAAACTAATGCCTAATCACTAGAATTTAATGAATACTTTTCTCCCCACTTCAACCGAATAAATTGTTGAATTTCCTTTTCTTTACCAATAGGCTTAGGCAAATAAAATACTTTTCCTTCTAAACCTGGGGGCATAAATTCTTGCCTAGCCATAGGATTAAAAATATCAAAATCATGTTCATATAAATAGTTTTTACCATATCCCCAGTCTTTCATAGTATCAGTTACAGGATTTCTTAAGTGTAAAGGCACAGGAGGATTATGTTGAGTGCGAACTACTTCTAGAGCTTTTTCTATTCCTACATACGAAGCATTACTTTTTAAGGAAGTAGCTAAATATACAGCACATTGGGCAAGAATAATTCTTGCTTCGGGCATTCCTATTACAGAAACTGCTTGAAAACAACTGGTGGCCAGTACTAAAGCATTAGGATTAGCATTTCCAATATCCTCAGAAGCTAGAATTATCATCCTACGAGCAATAAATTGTACATCTTCGCCACCCTCTAACATTCTAGCTAACCAATATAAAGCGGCATTAGGATCACTACCTCGAATGCTTTTGATAAATGCAGAAATAATATCATAATGCTGCTCTCCTGCTTTATCGTAAAAAATACTCTTTCTTTGAGCTACTCTAGCTACTAACTCATTGGTGATTATAATTTTTTCCTCTTCCTTGTGCTGCAATACACATAGCTCTAATAAATTTAGTGCTTTACGCGCATCGCCATTAGAAATATGGAAAAAGGCATCATATTCGCAAATTTCAATAGAGCGCTTTTTTAGTAGGCTATCTTGCTGCAAAGCACGCTTTAATATTTTTGCAATTGCCTCCTGAGTTAGAGGGCGCAATGTAAGCACCTGACAGCGCGAAAGGAGAGCGGGTATTATTTCAAAAGAGGGATTTTCCGTGGTAGCTCCTATAAGGGTTATAAGACCAGTTTCCACTGCATGTAAAAGAGCATCCTGCTGCGCTTTATTAAAGCGATGTATTTCGTCGATAAACAAAATAAGTCCCTTACGTACCTTTGCAGATTCAAGAATGACTCTAATTTCCTTAACTCCTGCCTGCACAGCACTTATCATTTCCAATTCTCTTCCTAAAGCAGAAGCTAAGATATATACTAGCGTTGTCTTTCCTACACCTGGGGGCCCCCAAAATACTAGAGAAGGAAGAAATTGGTTTTGTATAAAATTAAACAATAGCTGCCCTGCGGCAGTAAGATGCTCTTGCCCTATTAATTCTTCTAAAGTTCGAGGACGAACTCTTTCTGCTAAGGGAGGAAGGTCAGTCAACCTCAATAATTGACATTAGTACAGATGGTACAGTAGACTGATAAGACTGGTAACGCTCGTCTTTTTCTATTATGCGATTATGTATAAGAGCTGTTTGTACCGCATGCTTTATATTAGCATCCAGTAAGGAATGGAATTTCTCAAATTCCCAGTTCCAAGGGTTGGTAGTAGGCTCCAATTCTTGCCCAAATGCTTGGTTCGTAAACTTCAATGGTAGCACCACTTTTTTTCCGCGACACAAGTATAGGTATTTTTCCAGAATTATCATAGACCCAAAAGTTATCGAAGAGAGGTATATATAGTTGGTGTAAATTGACAACAGAGCGGTAGTACCGCCTAAAAACAGTAGTTTTAGATACATAGTGCCCACCTAATTGTGCTCTTTTTTGTACTCGTTCATATGCTAATTCCGGACTCTCTAACCACAAGTAAATCAGGTTTAGCATATACCCGGTGGATTTACATTGCCTCAAAATATGTGCCAAAGTAACAGAAGAAAGTGTACTTTCAAGAGCAAAATTTTGCTTATGATAGACTAATTGCCGCAATTCTTGAAGCAATATCTTAGAAGCTGCATAGCCTGCACTTCTTTGCGGATCTCGTAAGGAAATATTAGACGCAATAATATCCGCATTCAAAAATACCATCTGCCCTAATAAGTCTTGCGTTATAGGCAAAGCAACCGTAGTCTTACCCGCACCATTACATCCTCCAAATAAAAACAGAACTGCCATAGTTACTTTTTGTAATTAGTTAGATTAGTTAGACAGTTTAGCCTTCAATTTAAGAATAACTAACTCTAAAAATTTTTAAATTGATATATAATTACCTAGATTGATAATTTTCAGTTACTTAGCCCATTCATTAATATTCACTGCCATAAACTTAAACATATGCTAAAAACAATAATGCAAAATGATGTTAATTTTTTGAGAATTCCTCTACCTAATATTTGTTTTATATCTATAATTTTGAGATAATATAGAGTTTAGGTTACTAAAAACAGTATTCAATAAATAATAATATTTGCCATGGCAGTAGAAAAAACAATTCTTCACGTTGAAGACGACCTACACTATCAAATGCTTTGTAAAAAAATATTTGAGAAGTTGGGCTTCGTGTATACCGGAGTACCCACCGCTGAAAGAGCAGAAGAAATTTTAAATCAAGAAAAAATAGATATTTTGCTAGTAGATTGCTTTTTACACTCCGAAGGAATTAACGGAGATAAGCTAATAGAAAATTTACTGAATACTAATAAATTTCAGAACCCGATCATTTACGTATCCAATTCGGCACGTCCTGCCTTTATTAAAAAACTCAAAAAAGACTATCCTAGTGCAAAAATTACAGAATGTGTAAAGCAAGATTTTTTACCTATGCTTAATCAACTAAGCCAAACTAACGAGCAGCCTAGCCCTGATTATCTTTTTGAATTTCTGGATACCGCCTATTCTACTGAACACTCCTAAACAAAATCAGCACTTACTAGTGCTTAATTTAGTAATCTTAATTCTAAATTCATAGCATAAATGCAAGTATCTCCCTCAATTATTGCTACAGAATTCCTAAAACTTTCCCAAACTCTCAATTTATTGAACGAAAGTGAAGCAGATTATATCCACTGTGATATCATGGATGGCAATTTCGTGCCTAACCTCACTTTTGGTATGACAATTTTTGCAGAAATTGCTCAATTTTCTCAAAAACCCCTAGAAGCCCACCTGATGATACAAAACCCTGAAAAATATATTCCGGACTTTCAAAAAGCAGGTGCTCAAATAATCACTATTCACTATGAAGGAAATTTGCACGTGCACCGTACCCTAAACCAAATCAAATCTTTAGGCTGCCAAGCAGGACTAGCAATCAACCCATCTACGCCAATAGAGTGTGTATTAGACCTTATATGCGAAGTTGATATAATTTGCCTAATGAGCGTTAATCCTGGCTTTTATGGGCAGCCTTTTATTCCTCGAACATTATCTAAAATACAAAGGCTTAAAAATTTAATCCTTCAAGAAAAAAGCTCAGCTCTAATTGAAGTAGATGGGGGTGTAACTTTCGAAAATATTCCTAATATTGCTGCTGCAGGCGCCGATATCGTTGTAGCAGGAAATACTGTTTTTAGGCATCCTAAGTATACCATCCATCAAGCTATTGCAGAACTCAAAAAATTTTAATCTAATTATCTCCAAAGTGAATGAAAATCAAATAAGCATAAGTATTTTTTGTTTTATCATAGCGTTGGCAGTAGCTCCCTACCTTCAAGGTCAAACCCAACTTCAAGTTTTCGTATATAAAGGCTCTAAGCAGTCTCCCATTTCGCAAGCAGAAGTCACTATTCAAAATACGCCCTACAAGTGTACTACTAATGACTCAGGGTTTTGCACTATCGCCTTAAAAGCAGGCAACTACAAAGTACGCGCAAGATTTGAAGAAGAAATAACAAAATATAAGACCATTCGCATAAAAAAAGATAGCATTGCCGTAATTTATTTTGATCTTTTAAAAGATGCTCTTCTGATAGATACATTGCAAATTATAGCTCCTAGCCCCAAAACTGAGCTTCAAGAAAAACCCTTTATGGAAACTATTCCTATTGAAACAGAGAAAATCAGAAAAATCACCTTTGTAAAGCACGACGAAAGCATTTTACAGCTCACCCCTGGAGTAGCAGGAAGTAGCGAATTTTCATCTCAATACCGTGTACGCGGAGGTAACTACGATGAAAATTTGGTTTATATAAATGGTGTAGAAATTTATCGTCCTTTTCTAGTTCGTAGCGGACAAATGGAGGGTCTAGGCCTAATTAATTTCAACCTAGCAAGCGACGTGTCTTTTAGTACGGGTGGCTTTATGGCACGCTATGGAGATAAACTTTCCTCTGTATTAGATGTAACTTACAGCAAACCCACTACATGGAAAGGATCGTTAGAACTAGGATTACTTACCGCCAACCTTCACTTAGAAGGATATATTCCACATAAAAAAGACTCATTGTTGCCTAGCCCCTTCTCTTTTGTAGCAGGCTTACGAAGATTCTCCACTCGTTACTTACTCAGTACTCTTGACGCTCAAGGCCAATACCTGCCAGAATTTTGGGATGGACAATTCCTCCTTCATTTTACTCCTCATTTCAAAAAACATAAACATATTCGAATTAGACAGCGGAAAGATGGAAAAATAGATACCCTATATGGCGTCAAAGACCCCTTACGTATATCAGTACTAGGAATTATTCAGCGTAATAATTTTCTCTTTCGTCCGCAATCGCGAGAAACTACTTTTGGAAGCTTTCAGGCTGGCTTACGACTATTCATTGGCTTTGAGGGGGAAGAAGCAACAAAATACATTACCAGCCAAGGTGCCCTTATTTTTGAATGGATACCTAGCCTCCGATTTAAAACTAAAACTATCATTAGTGCCGTAGCTAGCGAGGAAGCGGAGCTTTTTACCGTGGAGGGCGGTTATCGTATCTCAGATATTAGTACCAACTTTGGCAGTGACCAGTTTAATCAAGAAATTGGAGTCCGAGGAATAGGCTCAGAAATAAGACATGCCCGTAACTTTTTAGAAGTAAGAGCTCTTAGCTTATGGCACCAAAGTGAAATAAAGCTGGGCAGAAATTTTTATAAATATATCTCCGATAAAAATAAACCTTTGCATACTCTCGAATGGGGAATACGAGTACAGTATGAATACATTGAAGATCTACTTAAAGAATGGAACGCCTTGGATTCTGCCGATTACCTCTGGATGACTGAATCTATCAATGCCGCTAATAAAATGTATTCTCAGCGTGTTTCTGCCTACCTACAAGAAAATTGGAAAATCAACCGTTCTTTTTTCATAGTAGGAGGTATTCGAGCTAATTATTGGTCTATTAATAAAGAATTTTTTATTACTCCTCGCTTACAAGTTGTTTATACGCCCATTCGTCAAGCCCTAGAGGGTGAAAAAAGAAAATATCAGTTTCGGGCAGCCCTAGGAGCTTACTTTCAACCTCCTTTTTACCGAGAATTACGTGATTTTCAGGGTAGAGTTTACACACATACGCTTTCTCAAAAATCTTATCATGCTATTCTTGGTTTTGATTATATTTTTCAACTTTTCAACCGTACTTTTAAAGTATTCACAGAAGTCTATTATAAGCATTTATTTGATATTCTCCCTTATCAAATTGATAATGTTCGAATTCGATATTTTCCTGAAGATAGTACAGGCTCTTTGCGCGGAGTAGGTTATGCTTATGGTTGGGATTTTCGCATTAATGGACAATTTATCAAAGACATCGATTCTTGGTTTAGCATTTCTCTATTGCGTACTCGGGAAAATGTTCCTAACGATGGTCAAGGATTTATCCGCCGCCCTACCGACCAACTGGTAATGTTTAATTTTTATTTTCAGGACGAAGTACCCAAAATACCAAGTATTAAGGCACACATGAATTTTATTTTTGCAAGCGGACTTCCTTTTGGTCCTCCGGCTTCTTACCAAGCAAGAACTCTATTGAATGCGCCGTATTATTTAAGGGTAGATTTAGGAGTAAGTAAAGAATTTATTTTCGAGAAAAAATTAAGGATTATCAAAAATTGGAAGATTTACTCCCTATGGTTAGGACTAGAAGTATTCAATTTATTTGGAAGAGCCAATACTGTTTCTTTTCAATGGGTGCGCGATTTTGACCAAATTTTTTACGCCGTACCTAACTATTTATCTGCACGCTTACTTAATTTGAGAATAATCGCACGATTTTAATTATTTTAACGTAATTAATTGTAGCTTTCATAAATACGTATGGCCCTAAAATTTTATCCTTTAGAAGTCAAAGAAATTATACACGAAACAGACGAAGCCTATACTATAAAATTCGATAAGCCTAATTTAGAGGTCTTTCAATACTTGCCTGGGCAATACATTACTGTAAAAGTTGAAATTGGGGGCGAAAAACTTAAAAGAGCATTCTCCTTATCCAGTTCTCCCTATACTGATAACTTCTTATCTATTACTATCAAGGCAATTCCGGGTGGCAAAGTATCGAATTATCTACAAAAATACCTCCAAGTAGGAGATACTTTAGAAGTTTATCCCCCCTTAGGAAACTTTACTGTAAAACCCGCAGCTTGCAATGGCAAACATTATCTTTTAATAGGCGGAGGCAGTGGTATTACGCCCCTAATGTCTATTCTTAAAAGCGTTTTAGAAGTAGAACCTGGTAGTAGAGTTACCTTATTATACGGTAACCGAGATGAAAAATCAATTATATTTAAACAAGCTCTGGAAAATATCGCAGAACACAATGACCGCCTTGAGCTTATTCATGTCCTTTCGCAACCCTCTGAACGCTGGACAGGTTTAAAAGGACGTATCGAGGGAGAACTTCTCTTAAATATTATACAAGACGTACAAAGAAAAGCCCAAAAACCTATTGAATATTATCTCTGCGGTCCAGCAGGAATGATGGCAACCGTGGAATCAACATTAAAAAAATTAGGAGTTGACGAAAAAAATATTCATAAAGAACATTACTCTGCTCTTCCAGCTATTGAAGAAGAAAAACAAGAAGAAGAAGTATCCTACGAAATTATTACCCGAGACGTAAAAGTAATTTTGGAAGGAAAAACTTACACCGTTACAGTTCCTGCTGGTGAATCTATACTAGATGCCGCAATTGCTCAAGACTTGGACCCCCCCTATGCCTGCCAAGAGGGAGTTTGTTCCACTTGCCGTGCCAAATTACATAGTGGTCTAGTACAAATGCAAGCAAGAGACGGCCTCTCGGACGAAGAGCTACAGGCTAATTACATTCTTACTTGTCAATCTTACCCCCTAACAGATGACGTAGTAATAGAGTTTGCATAAATTGCTTCAGTCACAATACCCGTATTTATCTTCTCAAGTCAATTGAACAAAATAATAAATCCTACTTTCTCTTATGAAAACAGAGAAAGTAGGATTTATGCTAAAATCTACTACTCTATAATTACCTTAGCTCGAATTGCATCCTCTTCTGATTCTAAGCTAAGGAGATAAATTCCTTTAGCAAGATGTGAAACATCAACTAAAGTTTCTACATTTTCTATCAATACCTCTTTCTGTAAAAGAAGTCTACCCTGCATATCCCAGAGCTTAAGCTTTGTACTCTTGGGTCCATTGCCTTGAAAACGAATATAGACTAAGCCTGCGCTAGGATTAGGATAGAGTATAAAATCAACACCAGAAGAAGTTTCTTCCCTAGCTACTCTTTGTACAAAATTTACTACACTACTCCATTGCCCTAATGTACCTTGCCGAATAGAGCAAGTCGTGCAGTTGGCACGTACCCTTACCCCGTAAATGCCATTAGGTAAGAGACCCGTAAGTTGTATTCCTTGCTGGGGATGAGGTATAAGTACCTCTTGCCATCTTTCAGTTGGTTCATTGAGCAAGCCATATGAAAGTACGTAGCAAACTATACCCGGACTTAACCCTTGAAAATTTACACTAGCCTCGCTTGCACTACGCACAGTTACTTGTAAATTTCCAGCAATGCAACTCCGCTCATTATTATTGCTAGCTGCTGTAGTAAATATTGCTGCTTCTCCAAAATTAGCGGCTCCATAAAAGCATATGGGCGCTACACTTACTTCATAGGTTGTAGCAGCTGACAAATTAGTAAGCACTAAATTCGTAGTAGTTACCTCTAGGTGAGTATAATTTTCTTGGCCAATAGCACGATATCGCACCCTATATCTTGAGGTTCCTGCTACTACTGGCCAACTAATTTGAGCGCGGCTTGCCTCAATGGATGTAATAGTAACTAAAGGCATAGTCCAACCCTCAGGCACTATTATTACTTCAGAACTGCTGCATCCATTATCAATATCTATAACATTTAAGAAATAAGACCCTGGTGCTAAGCCACTAAAATTACCATGGTTTTGTTGAATAGTTCCTAAGCGGTAAAGATAGCTACCACTTCCTCCTCTCACCTGAACATTTACCTGCCCCCCTCCATCACACAAGGCTGCTCGAACTTGGGTAGTAAGTACCAAATTACTACCCACACGTAAGGCAATTGGTATACGTCGCCCTTCGCAAAGCCCATTAGCGCCACTCACATAGTAAGTGGTGGTAGTAGATAGAAAAGGCGTCTCTAAACGAGGCTCTCTACTATCTGCAAGGGGCTCTCCTCCAACAGGCTGGCTATAAAGGCGATAGCTCTTAGCATTACCATTGATAGTGATAGTAAACACGCCTGGGCTGCAGCGCGGGGCAGCTGTAGCTGCTAAAGGTTCAACTTCTGGCTCAATTTCTACAGTTACAGGTGCTCGCATCGATTCACAACCATTCACCACCCAAGCAGCAAAGTAATTTTGAGTTTGATTCACAAACGGTATCTCAATCGAAAAAGGAGAACCCGTTTCTCCTACCCAATTACCCTGACCATCATAAAGACGCAAAAGAAAAGAATTATTATTACCCTCCGGAGAAGGAGCGCTAATAGTTACTACTCCAGCTCCACAACGAGTAATATTCCTTAGCTGGGGCGGGGTCAGCTGAGTAAACACCCTAATAGGTAAATTTATTCTTGGAGACTCACATCCTTGCTTCCAGCTGCTTACACTAAAGCTGGTATTACCCCCTACATTCACCCTAGCGGCATAAGGTGGATTACTAGACCTTGCCACTTCTTGGCCCTGAGCATCATAATAGCGTACCTCATCTACCATACCCGCTACACTTGCTGTCAGCGTAACTATACCCGTGCTACAGACAGTTATGGGTTCAACAATAGGGGCAGAAGGAACCAAATTCACTACTACACGTATAGCTCGTGCTTCACTCAAACAATTACCATTTCTAGCTCGAATATAATATGTTGCACTAGTACTTATTCTTCCCCCCTCTAGGGTATAAGGAGGAATTGTAGCAACATCAACTAATTGATTATTACTATCATAAAGCAATATTTCATTTCCTATGGGTGTGCCCATTGTTGCAGTAAAACGAACCAAGCCGCCACCACAAAAATTTAAATTCTCCGCAAAAGGAGTAGCAGGCAAAACTCCTATTTGGGCAACTGCAATTGCTCTAGGACTTTCGCAGCTACCCTCTACCGAACTAACATAAAAACTAGTAGTAGTAGTCAAATTAAAAGTAAAATTAACCACACCACTCGCACTACTAGCAACTACATCACCGCCTTGCAGAGAATTATATACTCGAATACTTTCTCCCCCCAAAGTTTGTACAGTTAAAGATACTAATCCAGCACCGCAACGACTGACACTTTCTACTCTAGGTAGCGGCGGAATAGGCAGAATAGAAATTACTACTGGCCTTCGTTCACTTTCACAGTTAGCAGTAAAACCTGATAAATAATAAGTTGTAGTACGGTTCAAAATACCTGTTACTAATTGCACATTCACACTACCTGGTGCTACTACCTGAGCAAATCCGCCACTAGAACTTTCATAAAGACGAATTTCCTCTGCTCCTTGGCTACTTACCGTAAGTGTAACCGCACCACTACCACAACGACTTACATTATTCACTTCTACTTGTGAAGGCAACGATAATATATTTACACTAACCATCTGTCGGCTACTTCTACAATTTCCATTTACGCTGCTTACATAGTATAAAGTACTGCTGCTTACAAAGGGTATACTTAATACACCCCTATTTCCTACTATTACTCCTATTAGTTGCCCGCCACTAGGGGTATTATAAACCTCTATTCTTTCAGCATTGGTACTCGAGCTAATGCTTAAGCTTACACTTCCCGCTCCACAACGACTAACCGGAGAAACAATTGGTAAAGAAGGAATTTCCGTAACATTTACCCTCACGGCTACTCTTGGACTTTCACAAATGCCGCTTACAGAGGCTAAATAAAAAGTAGTAGTACTATTTAGTACTGGAGTGTTAATAAATACAATCCTACCCCTACCGCTCGTCAATTCTACTCCTCCTGCTTCTTGGCTGTAAAGGCGAACCTCACTACCACTTTCATTATATACAGTAAGTGTTACACTACCCACACCACATCGATTAGCATTTTCGGCTATGGGCAACATAGGAACAGACTCGATTTCTACCACTGCCGGAATGCGTTCTCCTATACACCCCGTTTGCGAAGAAAAGGGTTCTAGATAATAAGTTTGAGTTTGGAGAGTAAAAGGTGTTGTTAATTCATAGGGAAAAATATTATCGCTCCATAAGGTTTCTCCTCCTGTGGGTAAAGCATATAGCCTTACAGCATCCCCTAGGCCTGTACTCAAAAAAGCTGTAAAAGTTACGCTACCAGCTCCACATCGAACAATGCGACTTACAGGAGCTAAAGCCGGTACAGCATGAATTTGTGCCACAGCAGCTGTACGAGCCGAGCGGCATCCAGTTCTTTTATCTTCTGCCTCAAAATACCAGGTTGTATTGGTAGTTAACAGTGGAGTTTGCAATTCATAAGGGGGTGCATCATCAAAAGCGTCTGCCGTGGTGCCCGTAGCTAAAGAATAAGCGCGCATCACATACTCACTAGTACCTACGGCTATTACTGTAAAACTTATTCTCCCTATTCCGCATCGACTAGAATTATTTACTACAGGCGGCGGAGGTAAAGATAAAGCCGAAACATTTACCGCTACCCGCTCACTTTCACACCCTGAGCTTCTGTTTCGAAAAGCTATATAGTAAATAACACCTTCTGTAGTAATCGACGGAATAGTTAACTGCGCAGGATTACCTAAGCTTTCTGCAAGCGCCTGACCACCCCTACTTGTACTATAAAGTAAAACCTGATTTCCCTGAAAATTACTTATTGTCAAAGTAATACTACCCTGCCCGCACCGCCTAAAACTAGTACTTTCAAGTATAGGTTGGGGCGGAATTCTTTCTATATTTGCTGTAGCAGCAATTCTACTACTTGTACAACCTGTCTTAGCATCATAACTTTCTAAATAAAAAGTTTGATCACTGGTAACATTTACTTTAAGCTCATAAGGAAAAGATTCGTCTTCGGCTAATAAATTATCACCAATAGGTTGGGCAAATAAACGAATGCTTGTTCCTAAGGGAAAAGACATATGGGCAGTAAAAGTTACTTCTCCTACACCACAACGCCGAATATCATTCACCCGAGGTAGCCCAGGAATAGAATGAATTACTACTTCTATATTTGTACTATTACTCTCACAATTTTGAAGTACACTTCGAAGAGAATACGTGGCCGTAGTTTCTAAAGAGGGAGTTTCTAAAATAAAAGGACTAGAACTAGCTTCAGCTATAAAGTTACCATTCCTATCATAAAGCCGAACGCCATGTACATTTTCCACTACATTAGCTGTGATATGTACCTTTCCTGCTCCGCACCGACTTAAATTTGCTACAGCAGTAGGAGGTGAAGGAAGCCTTCGTATTTCCGCCTTAGCTTCTATGCGTTCACTTTCACAGCCTGTAGTTTGGTCTTGGATGCTCACATAGTAAGTGGTAGTTGTATTAAAATATAAAGGCACTACAAAAGGAAAGTTACTTTCTTGCGCAATAACTTCTCCACCGCTTGGAGCGTTATAAATACGTACAGTTTGTCCTGTTGCTACACCCCGTACCGTGAAACTTATATTTCCTGGGCCGCATCTAAACACAGGATCAACCTGGGGCAAAGCAGGAATTTCATGCACAGTGGCTTGTACAAAAATACGAGAACTCTCACAACCACTATTAGCAGCAACACTGCTAATACCAAAAGTTTGATTTCTGGTAATGATAGGAGTTGTTAATTCAAATGGTGCACGAAAAGTACTACTTATCCAATTTCCATTTTCGTCATATAGTCTTACTTCTCTTACAGGTACTTGCCCAGCAGATACACTAAAAGTTACAGCTCCAGCTCCACAACGCTGTACCGAATTTACCAAAGGCTGCGCCGGAATCGCAAGTATTTGCACTGGCACAGCTACTCGAGCACTACTGCAACCAGTTGCTACATTGTAGCTTTGTACAAAAAAGGTTGTAGTAGAACTTATGCTAGGAGTTACTAGCTCGTAAGGCCAACTATCGTCCTTAGCTAGTGGATTACCCCCTTGCCCTGTAGCGTAGAGAAGTACACCACTAGTACCCCCACCTACAGCATGCACGCTTAAAGTTACACTTCCTTCCCCACATCGACTTGCCCCCAAAGCATTAGGGCGCGGCAAAGGCGGATTTACAATAGCTATTGCTACTACACGCGCACTACTACAGCCCGTAATACTATTGACTACCTGAACATAGTAAGAAGTAGTTTGTAAAACACTAGGAGTTGTAAGGCGAAAAGGTGGCGTGCTAGCAGAAGCTAGTAAAACTCCTCCTACAGAAGTAGAATATAATTGAACCTCCGTGCCTTCAATTTCTCCCATTTGTATACTAAAGGTAACAGGCCCACTTTCGCAGCGGCTAACACTACTCACTAATGGAGCACTAGGAATAGGATGAATATTTATAACAACAGGTACCCTTACACTTTCGCAACCGTTTATATCTCGACTTGCCAAGTAGTAAGTGGTACTTTGGTTCAAACTGGGCGTAACCAGATGATAGGGTGCTTGATCACTTTGCGCTATGATACTTCCACCCACCATAGCATTATAAAGTAAAATTTCTCTTCCCGCTGGCGTACCCATTTGAACTGTAATAGTTACACTTCCAGAGCCACAGCGCCCTATTTCACCAGCTGCAATTGGAATCCCTGGTAGAACCTGAGAAGGGTTTACTATGGCACTTACAGGGATGCGATGGCTGCTACAACCCGTTACAATATCATGACTTTCTAAATAAAATACTGTTGTGGTACTTACTTGCGGAGAAGCTAAAATATAGGGTGCAACGCTACTACTTGCAATTGGAAATCCACCACTAGGAATAGTATATAGGCGTATTTCACTACCTGCAGGATTCCCCATGCGAACTGTAAAATTTACAGTACCACTATTACCGCAGACCCCACGATTCGAACTTATGGGTGCACCAGGTATAGCAAAAACTTTAACTTCCACCTCTACTCTGGGACTTTCACACTTCGAATTTGCATGATAAGCACTTATAAAATAACGAGTTGTAGTATTCAAAAAGCCTGTTCGAAATTCATATGGAGGAGTAAGAATTGCTAAAGGAATTTCTTCTGTTCGATTAGGGTATATACGCATCTCTGTGCCACTAGGCACCCCCATAGAACCTGTTAAAGTAACTACTCCTGGACCGCACCGACTAGCAGAACTCATAAAGGGTATACCAGGCGCAGCTACCACTTGGGCTATCACTTGCCGACGTGGACCTTCACAACCTGTTAAACTACTAAATTGAGATATATAAAAGGTAGTAGTTCTTTCTAGCAAAGGGGTCTGCAATACTCCCTCACTACCAGCAATTACTTGGATAGGTAAATCACCAGCAGATTGCGTATAAAGTCGTAGCTCTGTACCTTGAGGAGCTAAAGCCTGAGCTGTAAAAGCAATAACACCGCGACCACAACGAGCTACATTATTACTTTCCACTTCTCCGGGTGGAGTAGTATGAATAGTGACTACTACTGGTACACGAATACTTTGACAGTTATTTTCACTAGCTCTGCTACTCAAATAAAAAGTAGTAGTAGTTTGCACAAAAGCAAGATTTAGCACAAAAGGAGGTGTAAAACTTTGAATAATAGGAACTTCCTCCTCGGGTGAAGTATAAAGTGCTACGCTATTGCCGCTTTGGGGGGTCATTTGCGGGCTAATCGATACCCCCCCTGCTCCACAGCGCCCTACTGCACTCACCACTGGAGCTGTAGGAGATAAAAGAATAGTAGCCTCCAAAGGTACTTTAGGCCCTAGGCAACCTGTTTGTATACTAAATCCTGCAAAATAAAATGTTCGTGTTTGGTTTAATACTGGCGTTGTTAGTTGCGCTGTACTTCCAGAGCCTACCACTATTGGTGAAAAACTAGCCTGATCTTCAAACATTTGTATTTCGGTACTCCCTGGAGCTATTATACTGAAGGTTACCACCCCACTGCCGCAACGCCTTACTGAACTGCCTAGTACTGCTGAGGGAGCCTCTAAAATGTTTACTAATACAGGTACACGCTGCGAAGTACACCCTGTCCCCTGCTGAAAACTTTCTATATAAAAAAGCTGACTTTGCTGAACATTTTCCAAAGTGAACAAAGCTGGATTTTGACTAGTTTGGGCAATAGGCACTCCTCCTGTAAGTAAAGTATATAAACGTACACCAGAAACCTCCGGAGTATACAAAGCAGTTATAGTAACGCTTCCTGGACCGCAACGACTAATATCATTACTTTGCGGAAGTGCCAGTGGCGGCAATACGGTCAAAGCAACAGGAGTTCTACTGCTTTCACAATTATTATTATCAAATAGAGCTACATAATAAGTACTGCTAGTACTAATAGCTAGTGTGAATATATAAGGACTAAAAGTACGACTTTGTAAAGGAAGACCGCCACTAGGCTCACTATAAAGGCGAACTTCGCCTCCAGTTGTTACACCGGTAACACTAATTTCCACTAAACCTGCACCGCACCTTTGAATAGGCAGAGCATTTACACTATGGGGCAATTCTCGAACTTCTACTAGCACAGGCACACGGCCACTAGAGCAATTGCCTGATAAGTCATAACTTTCTATAAAAAGGGTAGTACTGGTACTTAAGCCAGTACTTAGCAAATAAGGAGCCTCATTGCGACTATCTAGCATTTGCCCCCCTTCTGCCGCGCTCCAAAGTCTTACTCCTAAGCCCGAGCCGCTTACTTGCACTGTTAAAGTAACCACACCACTTCCACATCGAACTATATTTTGTGAAATTGGAGGCACGGGTATAGGATGAACTTTTGCTACAATAGGCTGCCTTCCACTACTACAGCTTGTGGCCGTATTTTGTAATTCTACAAAAAAAGTAGTAGTAGTAGAAACATCCGCAGTCAAGACATAAGGCGAAGTATTACGCACAACCAAAGGCGAGCCGCCACTTGCTTGAGTATATAAATAAGCCACGTCTCCTTGTTGAGCATTATGAATAGTAAAACTAACTTCCCCTGCTCCACAGCGGCGTACTTCTGAGCCACCTATATTAATAGTTGCTGCCTGACTTACAAAAGCTCTTACTGGCAAGCGAGGAGAAGTACACCCATTAGCAGGTTCAATATTTTCTATATAAAAAGTTTGAGTTTGAGTAAGGAGTGGCGTTATAAGGGTATAAGGCGCAGTATCATCTAATGCAATAGGCTGTCCTCCTGTAGCCTCTGTATATAAACGAACCTGACTCCCCGAAGGATTCCCCAAAGCTACTGTGAATGTTACAGCACCTGTGCCACACCGAGTAACATCAACGCTGCTTACTTGCCCTAAGCTGCTACTAAGAGTAACAGTAGCCAAAACACGGCTGCTTTCACAAGTAGTTTGAGTATTACGTTGGCTAAAGTAGTAATTAGCACTTTGAATAGCCGAAACTCTTATTTCAAAAGGCGCAGAAGTAATACTTACTAAATTTCCTCCCTGCGGCGCATCGTACATAAGGACTTCATTTTCAGTTACTCCTGTTACTGTAAAAGTAACTACTCCCGGACCGCAACGGCTTACATTTTGCACCGTTACATTAGGTAAGTTTTGCAAAAACACCCTTGCTACTACTTCTATAGCATTACTTCGGCAGAAAGAATCTTCACTTACTATATAATAAGTAGTATGAGTGGTTAAAGAAGAAGTAGTAAGCTCAAAAGGAAATAGGCTATCGCTAGCTACAGCAATAGGAGCATTGAGCGAGCTATACATTCGATAAAGTTGCTTACTAGTAAAATTATCAATTACTGTAAACGTAACAGAGCCGCTTCCACATCGAGTTACTACGCTTTCTTGCAAAATAGGAGGAGTAGGCAAATTACGGTAGATAATTTTTACAGGAACAAAATTGCTAGCACAGTTGCCCTGCGGATTTATAGCTGCTATGTAATAAGTAGTATGAGTAGTGATATTAGGAATAGTAAAAACAAAGGGAGCAGTAGCACGAGTTTCTAAAGCCTGACTTCCTATTTGACTATAAAGACGAATAACAGCACCAGCAGGCATGCCCATTTGAGCAGTAAAAGTAACAGGACCAGGACCACAGCGAATAATCTCTATAGGCATAGGGTCTCCCGGATTGCCAATAGCAGAAGCGGTGACTTTAATACGCGGAGTTTCACAGCCAGGCTCAAACTGGGTATCTTCAAAAGCTGCTGCTACCCAAAATTCCTGTACCCCACTAACAGATGGAGTAACCAATTCAAAAGGAAAAGAGCTATCCGTAGCAATAGGCACTCCCCCTTTTTCTTGAGTGTATAGTCGCGCAATTTGGCCCGCCGGATTGCCCATTTGTACAGTTATAGTAAGCGGTCCTGCATCACAGCGCCCTACATTAGCAGCAGTAGGACGTTCGGGGCAATCGGAAAAAACAGCAATTGCCTTTTCATTAAATTCCATGGTTAAACCTGGCGCACTTCGTTGAAAAGGCCCTAACCCTGAAACTTGTGCAGGAAAGGCTTGCCCTCCACTACCTGGTAAATCTATCCAGCCCGTTGGGCTGCCCCCGCTAATAAAGCCTCTAACACGGCAAAAATCACGACTAAAAGCACTCCCTTCTCTTTCCGGACGCCACTGAACTCGTAAAGTAACATTATTGGTAGTTTGCGTACAAGTAGTAGGTGCTGGGGGTGTTAAATTAGGTCGCTCTTCTGTAACAAACCAAGTAGTTTTTACTACATTTTTGAAAGGATTGCCAAAAATTGTAGGAGGTTCAAAAACTTGGTCTTGTACTCGAATAGCAAAATTATCTCGCACGCCCAAGTTTTGTAAAGTTAGAGGAGCGTAATAAGTAGGAGTACCTACAGCAAATTTAAATTCACTGGCATCGCCCCGGCATTGGTCATCCGGAGGTGTAGGATATTCAGCTACACCTCCACCTAAACAATCCCGTACTAAGCGTCCTGTACTATTAGTAACCACCCAGCTACTATCACTTCCGCCTGTGAGCAGGGCATTAGGAGGGGGCGTATTACAAGTTAGACGCAAATCATTATTATTGAGCCAAATACGCCCTCTTTGTAAGTCCAAAAGTCGATTAATTCGAAAAGGGCGTAAGAGCTGTAAATATTGGTCAATCTTATCGGTATCCATTCGCAAATTATCTATCATTGGATTACCATTTACGGAACTGGTAAAAACTACATTTTTGCGAATGGTATTCATAAAGTTTTCATTATAAGGTTGTGAGGCCTGCCCGGGATTGGGTACTGTAGGCATTGGCTCTAAAAGTCTATCATAAATAAATACAGTTCCTCCTTCATTTACTAGGTCTGCTCCTTCATGCACTCTTCCATAAACACCAATATTAGGATAAGGACAGCCTGCAGGAAAGGGCGCAGGATAAGGACAAGGGTTAGCCCCTGGCGACTGCGGACTGCCCCTATCTACATACAAATAACTAAAGTCTCCCTGAAAGCCGTTATTAGGATTACCATCAATATCCGTCCCCGAAGCTAACCATGGAGTATAATCAACATAAAATTTATTAGCATCGTTAATTGGATTAGCACCACAAACTAAACCCCTTGAAAAATTATCTGCTAAAACAGCAATAGTAGCAGGGTTAGCATCTCCCCACCAATTACCACTCATATCTAAAATGCCGTTGGCTGGTCTTTGTCCTCCACTTTCTAGAACAGCTCCTACTTTACCAATTGTCAGGTGATTATTGAATACTTTAATCGAAGAAAGATTTCCGGGAGTAACATTTGAAGAAACCCAAACGACCGAATGAAAATTCCTAATAAAATTATTTTGAAACAATAATACTCGAATAAAATTATTCTGAGTAATATTTTCAAACTGAAAAGCAGCGCCAAAATCACCCGGAGAATTGTTATACTGCCCATCTAAGGTATTATATCGAACATACCAGTCACCGTTTGCATCCCCGTTATTGTAGCGGAAACTCATAAAATGCAAGCCGCGCAAACCGCAATCATTGCAGTTTAAACAATTACTGCCACAATTATCATAGCAAGCACTTTGAGCAGTACTAATTATAAGGCTAGCTGGTACTAGCCTAGCTATATAAGTATTGTATTCAAAGTAATTTACTCCCTCCACATCATCAATAAAAATAGCTCGGTTAGCAGCTATTGTAGTTCCGTTTTTGATATAATAGTATAATTGATTATGTCTTATTACGTGCCCTTCCACTTTAGCACTTCCGCTTTTGTTATCTAGGGCTAACAAGCGCCCCCTTCCACCATTGTTGTAGTTTACATCATTATCATTAATAAAGGTATTATATTCGACAAAAGTATTACGAATACGAGATTGTCCTAAGTTTCCACCAATGGCATCTCCTACTATTCTTAAATTGTAAGACTCATTATCCTCGATGTGGTTATAACGTAAATAAGTACTATCAGCTTTGATAATTGAATTGGCATAAGGAGCATATACTCTTATAGAGACCCCTATTTCCCCCCCTTTGATAAAATTATTCTTAATATCTCCTTTATAAAAGTTAGTAGCATAAATTCCATAAATGTTACGAGAATTGGCAGCAGTGTAAGTATAACGCCGCTCTAGATTCGTTATAAAGGGAGAAATACCATTAAAGGTGGAAAGACCACCAGGTTCTTGCCCACCTCCAAAAACAATATTTCCTACTAGCAGAATATTATTCTGGATTTGAACATTTTGAAAAGCAGTACGAGTAGAACTAAAAAAAATAGTAGCAAATTGACAATTTTCAATTTTGTTATCACGTATAAAAATGCCAATATTGGGGTCATTAGGGTTAGGAGAAAATCCGCCAAAAGCAGCTTCCTCATTTGTTACTAAAATTCCTACTCCATTCTCAGGGGAGCGGCCATTATTAGCAGATGGGCCTCCATCAAGATTGCGAATAATTAGCCCTTCTATGAATATACTATCTACCCCTCCAGCAATTCGGATTCCGTAATTAGTAGTAAAGTTACCATCAATAATGGGGGCGTTAGGACCCGGACCTCTGTCTCCTGGAGTATTCGATTGGCCCCCAGGGTCTCCTATAATTCTCAGCTTAGATACCGTAATAACATTTCCCGCAGGATAAACACCAGGAGCTACATAAATTGTCTTCATTTGAGTATGCCCACTTGCATTAGCAGCAGCAAGAGCTTGCGCTAGAGTTAGGAAAGGACTTTGCTGGGTACCATTTCTTGGTCCAGGAATATTAGGGTTAGCATCTACCCACCAATTAGGAGGTCCTTGGGCTAATACAACATTCATTACCCAACATTGAAAAATATAAATCAACAAAGAGATAACGCTATAAATTTTGCTCATAACTAAACTAAAAATTTCTAAAACAGGAAACCTACATATAAAACTGGCAGGGCAAAAATAAACAAAAAAATAGCTTTATAAAGGCAGGCAATAAATTTATAGATAGATTAAGAAATAATTTTATTTAATTATATCCGAGATACTCGAATTTTTTTAGCGTATAGATAGAATTTTCTTTATAAAGAATACATGAATTTACTACGTAATAAAATTGAGTAAATAATCAGTTTTATAATAGAAGGGTATTTTTAATACTTCAATAGAGTTGCACTTAAAATATACCCAAAGCTTATAGTAGTTTAATTTTTAGAATGTTTGATAAACTCTGCTTTTTGCAAAAAGTGAGAAGCTTTTTCATAGTCTCCTAGCTTTTCATATACCTTTGCCATATCCTCATAAATTAATCCTAGGAGTTGTTTTTGATTTTGCTCCTCTTTATCTAAGCAAATTGAAACAGCCTTTTGGTAGTGCTCCAAGGCTTTACCATACTCCCCTTGGCTATTGTAAATAGAAGCTATATTTTGACATATTGCTGTTGCTGCTTCCAAAGCTCTTTCGTCTAATAAATCTAATAAATGGATAAAGCTTTTTGATAATAATACAAAGCCTGGGCGCAGTTACCTTTTTTAAGGTATATGGCTGCTATATTCCCATAGAATGACGCTACATACTCATCTTTTTCACCCCACAACTCTAAACAAATTGCTAAAACTCTCTGGTAGTAATCCAGAGCTTTATCATAATTGCCCTGGGCAAGATACAAAAATGCTATGTTCTGGTAAACTACTGCTACTTCCTCATTTTTTTCACCCCATAATTCTAAGTAAATAGCTAGGGCTTTATAATGATACTCTATCGCTTCGTCGTATTTAGCATTATTATGGCACATAGTTGCCATGGTCCTATAAGCTAATGCTACTTGTTCACTTCTTTCCCCCCAAAACTCTATACTTAAAGCTAGAGCTTTACCGTAATACTCCAGCGCTATATCGTAATCCCCCTTCTTGTTATAAGCCGTTGCCATATCCTTATAAATCTCCGCCACTTGCTCCCTCTTTTCCGCAAATACCTCTAAATGAATTGCCAAAGCTTCGTGGTAGTACTCTAAACTCTTATCATAATTACTTTCATTAAGATACACACGGGCTATATTTTGATAGGCTGAAATTACTTTCTCACTTTTTTCACCCCACAACTCTAATATAATATATTCTCAAAACTTTCTAATAATACCTTAAAGCCTCCTCATACTTACCGTTGATAAAATACATAGCTGCCACATGCATATACAGTAGCACTGCTTGCTCACTTTTTTTCCCCACAATTCTAAGCATATGGCTAGAACCTTCAGATAGTACTCTAAAGCCACATCGTAATTCCCGTTTTGGGTACAAGCCATTGCCATATCCTTATAAATATCTGCCACTTGCGCACTCTTTTCTCTATGCAGCTCTATAGCAACTGCTAAAGCCTTCTGATAATGCTCTAAAGCTGTATTGTAATTAATTTGATTCGACTCCACGATTCTATTTTTATAATGCTTAAAAAGTTCTAAAAACCACATACAAATTCCACGTCTCATCATACTCACCATTTTTATAGTGGGCAATTGCTTTATTTTTATAATCCCTTGCCGCTGTATCACCTTTCTTTATTAATAAATATTTGTAACAATACTCTATAGCCTCCGTACATTTACCGATTTTATAATAAACGGTTGCTATAGCATCAAACAACGGTGCTACCTGCTCATTTTCCGCCCCATATATCTCCATGTAAATCTTCAAAGCCCTCATATAATACTCTAAAGCCTCAGCATAGCTAGGTTTATATTTATCAAAACAAACGGTGGCTATTTTCTTACATAATTCTGCTACCTTCTCA
The DNA here is from genome assembly GCA_025057395.1 of Bacteroidia bacterium. Lineage (GTDB taxonomy): Bacteria > Bacteroidota > Bacteroidia > J057 > JANWXU01 > JANWXU01. The sequence continues at coordinate 35,130 of JANWXU010000006.1, forward strand.
ATATTCTCGCCATACAAACGTGAATAAATCTTCAAAGCCTTCTTATAATACTCTAGAGCATCGATATAGCTATATTTATCAAAATAACTTGTTGCTATTTCTTCATACACTTCTGCTACCTGCTCACTCTGCTCCCCATATAGCTCCAAATAAATTGCTAAAGCCTTCGCATTATATTCTAAAGCCTTTAAATACTGCCGATCTATAAGATAACTAGTTGCTATCTTCCTATACACTTCTGCTACCTGCTCACTCCGCTCCCCATATAGCTCCACACAAATTGCCAACACCTTTTTACTATACTTTAAATTATTATACTTTAAAGCCCTAATATAATTTCTTCCACGCAAATAGTCCTCATATGTTTCGGCTGACCGCTCACTCCCGCCCCCATATATCTCCGAATAGACCCGTAAAACCGCCTCATTACTCTCCAAAGCTTCAGCAAAACTCCTGTAACAAGGCTCTATCTCTTTATACAATCCTGCTACCCACTCACTCTGCTCTCCATGTATCTCTAAGTAAATTTTCAAAGTTTTCTTGTAATACTCTGAAGCCTTGAAATACTGCCGATTTATAAGATAACTAGTTGCTATCTTCCTATACACTTCAGCTACCCGCCCGCTCTGCTCCCCATATAGTTCCACATAAATTGCCAAAGCCTTTTTATTATACTCTAAAGCCTTGATATACTTGCTTTTACGAAAATAATCACTTGCTATATCCTCATATGCTTTGGCTACTTGCTCACTTCGCTCCCCATGTAGCTCCGAATAAATCTTCAAAGCCTTCTCATAATACTCCCAAGCTTTGGCGTAACTACTGTAATAAGACGCTATTTGCCTATACAACCCTGCCACTTGCTCACTTTTTTCTCCATGCAGCTCTATGGCAGCCTCTAAAGCTTCCTGATAATGCTCTAAAGCCGTATTTTTTTGATTCGAATGCATAATTGATATATCATAAAAGACACCCCAACCACCCTTAGGTACAAACTCTATTAAATTGCCAATGCCCTGTTATAATGCTCTAAAGCCTCGGCACACCGCCCCGCTCCATAACACCAATTGCCATCTGCTCACACAATTTTGACAGTGCAGTACTATTTTCACCAAAATATATTTAAAAATCTACTAATTTCTTTTGATAATTTTTCAAGGAAAGCATAAGTATTACTTATTCAAAATTCCAAATCAGAGTAGTTTAATACATAAGTAAATAGACAAAATTTTTGTTTTTTATTAAAGCAATTATAAATTAAAAAAATTAAAGTTATTATTAATTTTGGAAATATTAATTCTTCTAGTAATTTAATTATAATTTTTACGAATATAACTAAATACTACATACTTTAGAAAATAAATTTTAGTCAAGTAACGGTAAAATTACTAGACTTAAAAGAAAAAAATTTTAATGAAATGCAAGTTTTAAAGTTAGAAGTAAATAATTTTATATCTACTACTTTTTAGTTAATTCTTAACTATACTGGGAATAAAACTCAGAAGTAGGCTTATGCATTAACTATAACTTAATGCTTTACAAATTTTTTATAGAAAGTATTAATAGTTGTTTATTATTTATAAGCTTAAACAGCTCAGAAAGCAGAAAAAACAAATATTTCCTGTAAATTTGCAGCTAACAAATCTTAAGCACTAATCAAATGAATTGGAAAAAATATTTAGAAGATGCTAATACTGAGTACTATAGAAGTGATGAAATTAATAAGCCGCAGCTACTAGAAAATATCAAAAAAATTCATCTTTCACTACTACGAAACCCAGAAGAGCTAGGGGAATTTATCGAATTTACAATGCAAAATATAGGATCTATTTACTTACCCTATCTATTTTGGATAGAGGTGGCTAAGCTTTTAGACAAACGCCATAATCCTGAATTAATCTACCAAATGATAGAAGCTTTTTGCAACTCCGATTTCGAAGAGGGGGAGCGCAATAAAATGAAGCCCCTTCTCATTATTTACTTTGCGATGGAAAACGAATTTCATATCGATCGTATTAAATCCTTTATTATCCAAAAATCACACAAAACAGTACAAGATTATTTTAGTCTTATCTTTAAATTCGTCCACCATAACAAACGTGCAGTAGAAGTTTTAATTAAAAAGATGCAAATGCTAAAAAAATATTACCCTTCGTTCGAACTTTTAGAGCTTCCTGTGCAAGAATTAGAAGAAAAATTAGGCAAACCAAAAACAAGCTAGAGCGTAATTAATTTTTACTTGATTAACCATAGCAGCTAAGTACCATAATAAAACTAAAAGGCTCCACCAGTTACCAGAGTTTACTAGTGGAGCTATATGTAAAGTGTAAAAAAACTAAAACTAGTTTTTTATTCAATCTTAATTATTCGCGCCCAACGAACTTTATCGCCACTCTGCACAATCAAATAATAAACACTAGATGGCCAAGAAGAAAAGTCTATTTCTATAAAGTCTTCTGAAGAAAAAATCCAGCTTCCAATTTCTCTACCCTCTGAGCTAAATATTCGGGCGTTTATTATTTCACCCCCATTTTGGCAACTCAAAAAAGCCCTCTGCTTTATAGGGTTAGGAAATAAAGAAACTCTAAGGGTGGAATCCTCTAAAAAGGAAGAGATTTTCGAAAAATCCCATGCCGGAATAGTCAAAATAGTGGAGTAACTTGATAAAATACCTGAGCTTTGGCAAAAAGAACAATTTGCCCTAATTCGAACAATATATTCTCTATCAGCACGAAGATTACGTAATTCATAAGAATTAGTAGGCGTCCATTCCTCTTTCCAGAGAAGAGGAGTAGTATTTTCAGCATAATTCACACCATAGCAAACCGCCCCTGCTACACTATTCCAACGCAGCTGAGCACTATTTATTTGCCTATCCACAATATAAAATCCTCTAGGAATGTTGCAATTAGTAGAAGGCTCCCCTTGGGTACGCTGCCGCAAGGAGGTACTCCAGTGCGTTACTCCCTGATTACACTTAGCGCCTATTCTTACTTCATATTCGGTATTTGGCTGTAAATTAGTCAAAAGGTAGCTACTTTGACTAATTCCTTCTACTGTATTCCAACTACTTTGACCTACTATTCGATATTGTAATACCAATTGCGAAGTACCACTCAAATTTTGCCAAGTTGCAATTAGAGTATGAGCACTATTAGCTCTTAATTCTGTAAATACCACTCCTACAGGTTCTTCAATAGCTATTGGACTTAGCCAATCACTTTCACAACCTAAGTCCTTGAGTTTAACTTTTGCTTTATACACACCTGCCGGAACATCAAAAAGTGGATTACTTTGCCAAGCATTACCATCGAGCGTATATTCAAATTCAGGAGAAGAAACGCTACCTAAAAATTTAGCTTCTAAAAGAATACTTCCATTAGCAGCACCAGTACAGCTAACATTTCTTTGATTAATAACTCTAACCTCAGGCTTAATAGGATTAGACTGTACAGCTACTTCTACCCTTAAAGTAGCTTGGCAACCTTGCGCATCTGAAACAATTACATCATAACTGCCGGCTCTTAAATCTTCTCTTTTTGCAGTTCTTTTTCCATCCTGCCAAATAAACGTATACGGAGGGGTTCCACCTATTGCACTTAATTCTATCATTCCATTGCTAGCCTGAGCACATACTGTATTGGATTTCTGAAGTAGAATAGGTCGAAGAGCTGTAGCCTGGGGTAAAGTATATACCCAATTCTGAGAACACCCATTTCTATCTATTACCCTAAGAGAATAAACTCCCCCTCTAAGCCCTTGCCTTCCTATGCAATCTCCTACTTGGGTAATTCCAGTAAAGCCATCCGACCAAATATAATTATAAGGTAAGGTTCCCCCTTGGATATTCAAACATATCTGCCCTAAAGTATCACAACGTGGAAAAAGTATTTGAGCTGAGGCCTGTTGCAAAGGCGGAACTTCAGAAACTACAAAATGATAAGTAGCTTTACAGTTATTATCATCTACTACTTCAATAGTATATCGCCCAGGGGCTAAGTTTCTACGGCTTAAACTCAGCAGACTCGTATCTTGCCAGCGAAAATTATAGGGAGCTCTTCCCCCCTCTAGGCTTACTACTAATATCCCGTCTTTTCTTCCAGAGCAGGTAACTGGTTCTAAAGTAATTAGTTTGGCAAGGGGCGGAGTAGGCTCTTGCAAAGTAGTTTGATAATAAACTTGAGCACCTTGGCTATCAGTTACGCGTAAAAAATAGGTGCCGGCGCTTAAGCCTGTAATAATAGGTCCTTGCCCTTGAAAACCATTAGTACCTGACCACTCGTACCGGTAGGGGGGCTGCCCATTAATAGCACGTGCGCTAATAGCTCCATCCTTATCCCCGACACAGAGCAATGGTTTGAGAGTAATAAGCTCTACACTTAAACTAGGAGTAAAGGGAATTTCAAAAGTTCGCGTTTGGGTACATCCAATGAAATTAGTCACTGTTACAGTATATCTACCTGGTAATACACCACTTAAAGTACTTTCTTCTCCTACAATTTGATTTTGGCTATCGCGCCATATAATAGTAACAGGCTCATAAGGAGTAGCAATAAAAAGCTCAATCTTACCGTCACGTCCCCATCGAAAACTAGCCGGGGTAATAGTGGGCACCACCATAGGCGCAGCCACAACACTAGGAGAATATGTACTCACTGCTGAAGTACAATTTTCCCTAATGGCTACTACCGAGTATATACTTGCGGGAGCTACCGAAGGAACACGCGCAAAACGGCTAGTTGCCACAAAGCCCTGAGGCCCTTGCCATAGATATTGTACATTACCCAGATTAGAAGCTGAAAGAATTAAAGAACTATTTTCACAAATAGGATCATTAGCAAAAATTTGAGGAGCAGGCGGCGAAGGAATAACATTTACTAGCAAACTAGCTTGAATTCTAGGACAATTACCGCAATTAGTCCAACGTGCAACCCGAGGAATAGCCTCTATAGTATACACGGTTGTTTGTGCTGGCTTCGCTTTTATGGCAGTACCTAAAGAACTACTTAAACCCAAAGCAGGAGACCATCGATATTCCATAAAAGGGGAAGGATTAGGTAATACAATACTAGCACTATCCCCCACAGAACATACGGTAGGAGGGGGTGGCAAAGGAATAGAAGAAAAAGTAGACTTCAAAAAAGCAATATACTGACCATTTTCAGCACTATTTGCCATCCCTGGTGAAGGAGTTGCCATTTGCCAATTTGCAGCAACAAAAGCATCGTTATCAAGACGATTAGTAAATTGTAGAGAAGAACCCTCGAGCATAGAATTGCTAATTCTTACTGGCATTCCTGTAGGGGGCAAATTCCAAGCTACCGCATGCAAAACTTCCAAAGTTTGGGGTGAAACAACCTGTACTAAGTCTGCTGCCAAACTAAAATCCAAAGTAGAAAAACCAGAAGATTGATTTTTAATACCTACTGGAAAATAATAATCGCAATTACCAGGCGCAGGATATTGAGAATAAATATCCAAAAAATTAGTATCATTAGCGGCAACAAAATATACCCTATCTTGATTAGCGTCTGTAGGATCTGGGGTTATGCCTGTAGGAGGAAATGCTGAATGGTAAATAACAATAAGGCTACCTACAGGTACTCTTTGCCAATTACTAATGTTTTTTAAACGAATATGTCCGGAAGTAATAGTTTGTGGTAAAGAGCAAGTATTGCCACGTCCACTATTATCATCAATTATAAAATCACGCAAATCTTGGTGGGTACCTGGGCAGCCATTCACTAGAAGCTCAATAAAGGGCTGAGTATTGCCAGCAGCAACTTCATTAATAAGCAATGGACTACAACGAGCAATAGCAGGCGGTCCTTCAAAATAAGCTATAAAGGCATCTTTTTCCTCTTTAGGCTCTTGGTTATAGTGCCAATCAAAATTAGTAGTAGGTAAAATAATGCTATTAGTTTGACCAGTAATTATTACTCCTGTGGCTCCTTTAGGGGCAATTGCGTAGCCTCGGTCATTATCAATACCACCGTATAAGAAAGCCATCCGCACCCGCAAAAGAGAGTCTAATTGAATAACCAAAGCTTCCTCATTAGTACTTTGAAACGACTGCGAATATTGTAATTCTAAATTAGTAACAGGAAAGTTAATGCTTCGAGTAAAGCCTGTAATTGCAATGTTATTGAGTCTATCTATAACTACGCCTGTAGCATTATCGGCACGATTACCGCCGTAATAAAAAGCCTTTTGCAATTGCCCCGAAGAGGAAAAAGCAGCTACAAAAATATCTTGAGTCCCCCCCGCATAGGTATTTTCTGCAAAAGGCAGATTAATACTTGCCGTAGTTCCGGCTATAATCCATTCTTTTCGAGCATTACAAACTATTGAATGAGCAGCCATCCATTCACGTTGTTCGCCTCCATAGAGCAAAGACCATTGCCGAACCCCCAATGAACTCAATAAAACTACAAAAGCGTCTTGCTCCCCTTGAAACGACTGTCTGTATTGGTTAGGGTTAGAAGTAGTAGGAAAATTAGAAGCCTGAGTTTGGCCACAAATACCAATATTGCCATCGGGGTCAACTGCTATTCCTGTAATTTCGTCTATCCCATTGCCTCCTAAATACGTGCCCCACAATAAGGCGCCATTTTCGTCAAATTTAGCAAGGTAGCCATCTTGCACATCTTGACTAAAAAATTGAAAATACTGCTGCGGCGAAATAGTAAGAGTTGGTAAATTGTTACTAGCTGTAGCCCCCCCTATTACAATTTCGTTAGTAGGACTAACAGCTATATCATTAACCACTTCTTTTTCAGAGCCCCCATATAAAAAACCAAATTTACGTACGCCTAGAGCCGAAAACTTTAGGATTGCTACTTCTTGATTTAAGTAATCTTGGCGATAATGAACTGGAGAAAAAGTACGTGGAAAATCTAAGCTATTTGTATTTCCTGCAACAATAATGTCACCGTTATTATCAAAAGCGACAGTAGTAGCAACGTCTTCATTACTTCCTCCGTAATAAGTAACCCATTCTGCTTTTCCTTGGCTATTTGCCTTAAAAATAAACATATCGGTATTACCACTATTAAATCCAGAAAGGAAGGAAGCAGACTGAGGCGCTTGAGTAAAAAGATTAAAGCTCTGCGTAGCTCCTACTACTACAAAGCTTCCATCTTGCCAGGTAGCGATATCATAAGATAAGTCGTTATCTACACCACCGTAGCGATAAGCATAAATCAAAGGGTCTATTACTAGTGCTTGATTAATAGAACGCTCGGGTGCAACAAAAGATACAATATTACCTTTGGATTGATAATACACACGAGTAGGAATTTGAGATTCTTGAGAAAGAAGATAACTACGGGGTATGCTCTCTTCCAAAACAGCATCTCCTTGAATAAGCACAAACTTTGGGTGCTGGACATCCAGGCTAGGGGTAAAAGGAAGTTGAATTTGAATATCTTCTAATTTAGCTCCTGCTCTCAGGTACCAATCGTATTTTAACCGATACTTCAAAAGAGATTTTTCTCCTAAAGGTTGTATGGTAAACACTAAATCAATACCCGGGTAGACGTCAGAATAAGTAATTTTTTGATAGGAAGGTACATTGATAAAAGTGCCATGCGAATAGTAATAATGAAATTTAGGGCCTATTTCCTCGGTAATTACTCTTGAATAAGAAGCTCCTAGCCACCTAATTGAAAAAAATGATGGTGTAAGTAGTTGTGAAGATTTTCCACTTTCACAAGCTTTAGCAGAAGTACTTAAACCCGAATAATGATAATTAATTCCTTTGGAATGAATATGGGCTAGAATTCCGGGTGCCAAGTGTACAATAAAAGAGGCTTCTGCTGTAGCAGCAATATGGGGATACTGCCCTACATTTTGCACAAAACCTGCGCACAAGCCTTGGTAATTAAACCACAAGGCAAATAAAATAGCATAATAAAAACCTTTCATTCGAAAAATTATTTACTAGTTATACCGTACTAACAAATTTATAAAAATGATAAAAAGATTGGGTATTCTCCACAACAACTAAGATCGAATCAATAAAAACTAGAGAAAGTTTAATATTTAGGAAAATAATCTTTGAGATAAGTAATTAACTTATAATTAGTTAACTAAAATGATAAAATTAGAAAAGCAAAAGATGTGAGTTATTATTATATTTAGTTTTAATTGCACAGACTATTCGTTAGCTTTGCATAAAAGAAACTACAAAAAGCAGTTTTTCAATAAAAAACTTTTTAGTGAATATTTACTGATAGTTTAAGCTCCAATAAAGGTTTACAAAGATTTTTGATAGTGAAATGTTTATGAACAGAATGCTAAGATTTGCAATTTTTATTGACGGGAATTATTTCATAAAAGTAAGCGACCATTACAAGTTTTATCATCCTCGCAAACAAAGGATTTCTTTCGATGGCTTAATAGAATTTATTCGCAATCAAATATCGCTTTCCGAAAATATAGATATGCGCTATTGCCAATGTGTGGAAGCCCACTGGTTTCGCGGTAGATTTACTATGCCCCAAATTATCAACAAGTATCCTGATGAAGAAAAACGCCTAAAGTATTTAAGCGGAGAAAGGTATATTGATGATAGCTTGATGTTCGAGGGAATCACACAACACGTTTACCCCATGAAAGTAAATATGGCTACCCAAGAAGCTGAAGAAAAGGGAATAGATGTTTGGTTTGCTCTTGAAGCCTATGAGCTAGCTTATCTAAAAAGGTACGATGTAATTGCTCTAGTGGCTTGTGATACTGACTACGTACCTCTGGCCCGTAAACTTAACGGCTTAGGTACACGTGTAGCTCTTGTTTCTTGGGACTTCAAAAATGAATTTTTCTCTATCCGTACCTCCCAGGCCCTAATTGATGAATGTTCCTATTATTTGGCTATGCACGAACTTATTGATCGAAGAGATAATCATAATAATTTATTAGTAGAAAGACTTTTTTATACACCCGTTTGACTAGAAAATAATAAACAAATGCAAAATCAAGAAAAAATCAGAGTAATAGCATAAAAAGCCTAAATAAAAAGCTATCCCTTAAAAAGGAGGATAGCTTTTTGCTTTTATAAAAGTAAACCCGAATGTTCCTTTGCAACCTTGCAACGAGGTGATTTACTATTCTGTCTTGAAAATGCGAAACCCATAAGAAGTTTGTAATTCAGAGTCCTCTACTTGCAAGTAATATACACCAGGCGTTAAATTGGGTAGCAATAGTTCTAAGTTATGAGATACATGTGTAAAATCCTGAACTAGCAATTGTCTTCCTTGCAAGTCCATTAGTCGGACTTTTAGTAAAGAAACTCTATAAGGAGCTATTAAATACAAGCGATCAATAAAAGGGTTAGGGAAAACCGACCAAGTTCGGTGCTCCGCCTCCTGGCCCCAACTTACAGGATTGGCACGACAAAAGGGAAATTGTGTTCTTCCAGTAATAATTTGGTTCTGGCGAAAGGGAATATTAGTTTCTTCTATTTCCTGCCCATGAATATCCGTAATGCGAAAATGATAAGGCCCCGTTTGTTGTTTATCTTCGTCTATGCCACTAGATGCCACAAAATAATTGTAATGTTCTCTAGGAATAGAAACAAACTGTCCACTACGATTTTTATACTCTAGCTTTTTAATAGCATAACGATGGTTACGCACTTGGATTCCTATCCACCACTGGCTAGAGCCTTCTTTGTACCGAAAACTTATATTTCCTCCTACAGGGCAAGGAATGAATTCCCATTCAATGGGTACACGTCCTGCTATTTGATCAGCTATCTTTATAAAAGCTTCCAAACTAAAATCTAAATCTCCAAATTTACATTCCGGACATTGATCTACAATCCTTACATCAACTGTTCCCTTAGGACCCTTTGCCCGCACACAAGCTCCACAAACTTCTGAATTTGCATACTGTGGAGCATTCATAGCCGCTACCATAAGGTCTTGGGGTGAAGGATCAAAACTGCAATTACCAGCACCAGTAGCCCCATAGTAGGTACCCTCCCCTCGATACTTAACTGTAGGAATGCAGTCTTTGGGAGATTGCGCCTTAAGCAAAAAGGAAGAAGTTAGAAATAAAAAGATAAATAAAAAGAGCATAAAATTTTTATTTTTTACAAAAATAACCCTCTATTCCTACTTTACATAAAAAAAGAATAAAAAGTCTCTTCTAAAATATTAGCATACTATGCCTATGCCAATAGTTTAGTCTATTATTTACTACCGCAACACAGTAATAGTGCCTCTATAACTACGTTCACCCACCTGAATAACATAAAAATAGGTACCCTCTTCCACTGCCTTTCCTTCCTGATTCCTACCATCCCATTCTAAAGCATTTCCTTCCCCTACAAATACCTGAATACCCCACCTATCAAAAATCTGACATTTTAATTTTTCAGTACCTAAATAAAGAGGCTGCCAGGAATCATTTACGCCGTCGTTATTAGGCGTGAAAACATTAGGAATTTGTAACTCAGGTTCTTTAATAATGTAGGGACCTAAACGAAATTTCTTTTTGCACCCCCCCTTATCTTCTTGCCATACCTCCACGTAATACTCGCCTGGCAAAGTATAACGATGCACCGGGGCAACCGACTGGCTAGAATTACCGTCTCCAAATAGCCAAAGCCAACTCCCACTATTAGCTTGAAAGGGATGTGGATAAAAAGAAATTTCGCTATTAGGCAAATAAAGAACACTACCTACTGCCGGAGAAGATAGAATTGTATCTACTAAAATACTTTTAGGAAATAGCACTTTTACTTTTTGAAAAGCACTATCTTGGCAACCCAATTCATTTTTTACAATTTGTCGAATTTGATAATTGCCTGGGTAATGATAAGTATATAAGGGTTCTCTTTGATTAACAGCCACATTTGAATCTCCAAACCTATACAGCCAAAATAATGCGAACTTGCTTTTATCTTTTATCTTTATTCGAAAACTATCACATTCAAAGCTAGGAGTTACTTCAAAGCCTGCTATAGGACGAGGAATTACCTCGATAGTAACTACAGCAGTATCTGTATAACCACTATCGCTCAAGGTTAGAGTGTAGGTGGTAGTTTGCTGCGGGTAGGCCTTCACTATTGCACCTTGCTGACTACTTAAATTGTAAAAAGGTTTCCACCAATAGGTAGCTGTTGCAGAGAAGCGGCTTTTTCGCCCCCAAAGCCATACAGTATCACCAGCACAAATACGACCCCGACCCGCCCAAGCCATAGCTTTAAATTTACGCAGCACTCGCACATGAGTAATTTTCTGAGTACTACATTGACCATACCTTGCCACCAAAGTATAAGTAGTAGAAAAGCGGGGGTCTACCATTGGGTTTAACAAAAAAGGATCACTTAAATTTTCATGCGGCTGCCACTCAAAGGTAGCATTGGGTATGCCGATAAGCTGGGCAGGTAAAGAAAAAGGTTCTTTTTCATAAACCACAAAAGTATCTGCTAAAAAAATCTTAGGAGTAGGCAATACACTTACTACTAATGAATCACTTACCACACTAGGACATCCATCGGCTAGTACTTGAACGTAATAAGTAGTAGTAGTTTGGGGAAAAGCCCAAGGATTGGCAGCTTGTGAATTAGATAGTGTGGCATAGGGGCACCACATGTAGGTATAAGGAGCAGGAGCACCACTTACAGTAGGGGTAGGTAATTGAACACTATCTCCCGCACAAATTTGTAAAGAATTACCTGCGCGAATAGTAGGTCTAGGCTTTACCCGTACAAAAACTGAATCTGCTTTACTTAAGCACCCTTCTTGTTGAATTTGTAAATAATACCATTGCGAAAAAGAAGGATAAACTCTAGGATTAGCACTATTTGAATTTTGCATGTTTTGTTGAGGATACCAAAAAAAAGCCTCAGCATTTTGAGGTAGGGCTAGTAGCTCTAGGGTATCGCCTACGCAAATGGCTTTAGCGGGAGCAATATGTGCTCGTGGTTGTGGCTTTACACGAACCGTCACAGTAGCAAGGGCCCATTCAGCACTATCTTTAGGCATGGAAATACATCCTAAAGGCTTAGTAATAACTTTTAGAGTATAAGTAATAGTATAGGGAGGGGTAGCTGTAGGATCGGGTAAATACGGATTATTTAAACCTAAAGTAGGCTGCCATCTATACTCAAAATTAGAAATATTATCTAATAATATTGCCTTGCCTTTTAATTTTACGCTTTTACCCTCCTCGGCGCATATAGCAGTATCCTCTCCAGCATCTGCTACAGGCAATGGATGGATAGTAACTTTTATAGAATCTTTAGCCCAACAACCATTTGCGTCTGTAACCCGTAATGTATATATGGTTGTTTGCAAGGGGCTTGCCACTAAGTAAGGAGTGGTAGCACTATTATTGTAAATACCAGTAAAGGGTTGCCATTGGTAACGATAGGGCGGTATTCCTCTTTGCACCTGCGAAAAAATTCTTGCTGTGTCTTGGCCCTGACAAAAAGCTAAGGGAGGAGTTGTTATGCGCACTTGGGGAGAGGGTCTTACAGTAACAGTAAGACTTTTAGCCTCAGCATAACATCCTTCGGCCAGAGCTTGTAAAGTATAAGTGGTAGTTTGTATTGGGCAAGCTCTTCCACCATTACTACCCTGTGAAGTTAAGGGGGGGGTCCATCTTAGCTGAGCTTGGGAGGGCACTACTTGCCAAAAGAGCACGGCACAGTCTCCTTGGCAAATGGCAGTATCCTTACTAATTTCAATTTGTGGCAAAGACTTTATACGAACCCTTTGCCAGGAAGTTATAATAGCTTGATTGCATGCATCTTGCACCCATAGACGATAAAAAGTACTTTGACCCGGAAGCAAAGAAAAGACAGAATCAGCAGATATAAATCTTACTTCTCCTGCCACACTATCTTGCCAAAAGTAGCGGTAAGGAGGCTTTCCACCTCTTACTATAGCTTGGAGCCATAATCTTTCACCGCGACATAATGAAGTATCACTAAGTTGAAAACGAGCCTGTAGTGTTGGCAATGCTTCTATTGAAAAAAGAGTATCAATTATTTGGCAACCATCCGTTACAGATACAGGAATTGCTAACAGAGAATTATTCAACGTAACTTGATAATTACCACTTGTATTTTGCAAGCCGGGGAATCTATAAGTATAGTTTCCACTTCCACCTTGGGCTTTCACTTGTAAAGATACATTTTGTCCTTGGCAAAAGGGAGGGGGGGGAACGAGCCTAAAGGAATGCCATTTTAGGGTAGGAGGCACCACCCTCACCTGAATTCTTCTATGAAGACTCGTGCACGCATCCTGTACCTGCGCTTCTATTTGCATACTCCTCGATGCAATAAAGTCTATAGTTGAGCTTCTTGCAATCAAACTATCTGTAAGTAAACTGCGCCATTGGTAAGAGTAGGGAGGCACACCCGTAAGCGGGAATATGGTAAAGCGCACACTTCTGCCAAAACAAAGAACAGTATCTTGTAAATTGATAAAATTAGCATTTAGTTGGGGATGCACAGAAATAGTTATCCAATTAGTTACCTGGTTACCACAGGCATCTTGCAAGGATACCCGAAATCGTATTCTTTCAGTAGCTTGATAACGAAGGTGAGAATTAGTACTAAGAATATTACCTGCACTATCTTGCCAAATCCAGTTGTAAGGGGGTTTACCACCATATCCAATTGCTCTATAAGTAAAAGGGATATTAGCACATACAGTGGTATCTAATAGCTGCAGCTGTAAGGGGTCTACTATCCTTGCTGTAACTAGAGTTTGCTTTTGCATACACCCGTCATTTACTTGCAAAAGAATAGGAGTAGTTTGATGAAGTAAAGTCTCAAAAAAATTTTGCCCACTGGCAGGATTTCCCTGCCAGTGGTAGGTATAGGTACCACTTCCACCACTCACATAAGCCCTAAGGCCTATTTTTTGCCCTATACATTGAGGATGTGCAGTGGTAAAAATTACAGAGTCGATACTTAAAGTATTAGGAATAACATTTACTCTTATTTGAAAGCTTTGAGGAGTATTGCAAGTATTATTCACTGTAAGCCGGTATATAGTAGAGACGGTAGGACTATGTTGTAAAGTAGGGGCATTAGCTAAAACCAAGCCACCTGTTTCCTCTTGCCACAAGTAACTAAAATTTCTGCCGTCTCCTCCCTGCGCCCGAGCCTGTAGCCGAACAGATTGTCCTAAGCAAATAGTAGTATCTCGAGGGGGAGTTACTTCTAAAGGTGCCTGTATTTCCACAAAAGCAGTATCTTGAATACAAGGATAGCCTGCTACTCGGGCAATATAGTAGGTACTAGAAATTGGACGTACCACTAAGGGATTTCCTGTAGCTATACGTTGATTTTGAGAATTATACCACTCTACTAAATATCCGCTTCCTGCCGGCTGTAAAGCCAAAGCTAACGTTGCTGCCTGGCCTCGACAAATTGTAATATTTTTGGGAGTAAGACGACTTTGTAAGATCTCTAACCGAGCTGTAGCTACAAGGCTATCACAGCTATCTTTCACTTTGACCCTTACCCTACGGCTAGCATTTATTACAAAATTAATACTTGGCGCTGTGCTTCCATCTTCCCATAAATAAGAAACTACTCCCAAAGCATTGCGCACATTAGGACGTAAACTAACTACAGTGTTGGGGCAAACCACAGTATCTGTAAGGCTAGCAGCAAAGGGAGTGGATAAATTAGGAGTATGCACTTGTACCCAAATACTTGCCTGAAGCTCAGGGAAGCGACAAGCGGGAAAAGTACTTTTTACTGTTATTTTAGCGCTCCCTCGCAGTGTGATAGCAATCTCAGAAGTGTTATAGGGCAAAATGTTATCATTTTCTAGCCAAGTATAAAGCACGTTTCTGAGACGTCCCCCATAAGCTTGAGCTTTCAAATTAAGAAAATTTTGTCCTGCTCTACCACACACATGAATAGTATCCTGCAAAGGAAATAGCCTCAATCTAAGTTCTGGTTCAGCTATATAAACCCTAGCCTCTATAGTTTGACAAGCAAAGGTAGGACGAAAGCGCAAAATTACTTCTTCTAGAGAAGTATCCTGTTCTGCGTCTTGTAGTGCACTCAAATACAAAGTGTCTGTTAAAGCACCACTCCGAAAAAAAATAAAATTACGATCTATAAGGTAATCTTGCCCGTATTGAGCATTGCCACCTAATTGTAAGTCAATCCGCTCTTGGGGTAAAATACCTGCTAAGGGTCTTCGAAATATCAATCGAATATCTCGAGAGCATCCTTCGTAAGTAGTAGGCTTTTCTAGTGTTCCTATAAGCCCTGGAGTAATTTCTACTGTATAGCTAGGGGAGGAAAGACTCCCTGCCTCTAGCAGAACCGCAGAATCCCAGTATGCGTCTGCTACATCTGCAATTGCAAGTTTTAAATGATAAGTTTGGCAGGGAACAGGAATTTTCGCTTTAGCTACCAACGGCGTAGTAAAACCATCATATTGAATATTATGGGGAGCAGGTTGGGCAGGACTTACATATTCATTATCAATGTAATATTGAGTATTTCGAAGGTGGTTAATACTATTAATAGAAACAGGAATTCTAGTACCTGGGACAAGAGCAATATTTAAGCCCGGAGGCGGTATGCCAGGACCTGAAATTAAAAAAGCAAATACATCATTATATCTTTTATCCACATATTCTGTATATTCCTCTGAAGCAAAAATAAAATTAAAGGAAACTGAATCTGTGCTTGGAATGAAATCAAACTCAAGCACAGCCGCATTAAAAGTGCGAGCACCAATAATATTACTTAAATCAAGGTCGCCGGGAGCACCATTATTGTAGTCTGCGCGGGGACGGTTGGGTGCAGGAGCATTAGTATTAGTATTAGGCCCTGGAACATCTCGCAGCCTACCAGTACATAAAATAATGCCTTTAGGAAAAATACTTGAAGGCCCGTTACTACCCCTTTCATAATACCCGATAGCTTCAGGAGAGCCTGAATAAACTACGTTTTGAACTTGAACTCCTGTACCCACTAGCACATTTTTGACAAGCTCCTCGGGTGTTAAATTCTGAAAAGTCGTAATTTGGGCAGTAGCAAAAGAGCAAAGTAAAATCAAAGCAATAAATGGGGCTGCAAGCTGCATATCTCTTGATATAAAGATAAGATAATATAGCACAAAGTTTAGTTCAAATAATTATCGTAGTAAAAGTTCTGAGGTTGAACAACTAGTAGAATATATCGTTTGGTACTTACCCTGTATTATCTAGAAAATTAAACAAAAGACTTTTTATATTCACCTGAACCAGATTCCTATTTTATACGAAACAGAATAAACCTTGTTTATAAAGCTAACCCAGAACAAAATTTCATTATCTTAGGCTATCCATTACGTATTTTTACCGAATATTTATTAGTTTTACTCTATCAAAATAGAAATTGCCTTTTGAAATAAAAACAAAATTATCTACTTAATAAAGATGAGATTTCTATCTTTTTTAATAGTAGCACTTTTCCTTGCTTTAGGAAAACCATTATTTGCACAGCCAGCTCAGCCGCTTAATTTCTTTCCCACCCCTAATAATCAGGTAAATGCTTTAGCCATAAGAGGAAATATCCTCTACATTGGCGGAGCATTTACCAGCATAGGGGGAGTCGAAAGAAAATACATTGCGGCTATTGACTTACTAACAGGTAATATTTTACCTTTTAATCCGCAACTCAATGGTGAAGTAAATGACATTTTAATAAAAAATGATCTAATTTACATAGCAGGACAATTTACAGAAATTAATAACCAAAGTAAAAACTATCTAGCCGCTCTGAACCTACAAACAGGACAACCTATAGCTTGGAATCCGATATTGAATGCCCCTGCACACGATTTAGCAAGTAAAGATAACCTTCTATTTGTAGCTGGAGACTTTACTGCAATTAATAATAGTCCGACTAGGTATTTGGTAGCATTTGACTTGAATACAGGGCAGCCCACAAGCTGGAAACCTAATCCTGATGATCATGTTAGAAGCCTAGCTATCTGGAACAATACTTTGTACGTAGGTGGTTCATTTTTTTCAATTAGTGGTGAATTTCGAGAGCGCCTAGCAGGATTCGATATTTCAACAGGCAATCTTTTGCCATGGGCACCCTCTGTGGATGGAGATATCCTAGACATGGTTGTAGAAGCCAATAGCTCAACATTATATATAGGGGGTAACTTTCTGAACGTTGAAGGAGCAGCAAGATCCAAGGTAGCTGCTTTTAATATTCTTTCTGGAGAATTGCTTCCCTTTAGTACAATTATCTCTCCAGGTCCTAGCTTTTACGTTCACTCTCTAGCTCTTACACCTACTAGCCTAATGGTAGGGGGCTTTTTTACCCACCTTGGCCCTTCACAACATAAAAGCAGTATACTATTACGTAAGTCAGATGCTGCGGCTTTACCTTGGAACCCTACTTATCAATTTATAGACCCCAGTAGAAGCATTATTAATGCTAGTGCTTTTGCAGGAAATAAAATTATTCTAGGCGGAAATTTTAGATTTGCACCTGATAAGGGGTACTTGGCTATATATGATTGTCCTTCGCCTGCAAAGCCCATTATAAATGCAATTCCAAGCACGTTTATATGCTCTGGCCGACCTATAGAATTAAATATTCGTTCTACATTTTTTCCTAATCAAAATTACTATGAATGGTTAGAAAATGAAGAAGTTTTAGGCTCCTTTTCAAATCGATCTGCTATTTTTACAGATTTTGCGGCTACTTATAAAGCAGTGGCCATTAATGGCTGTGAAAGCTCGGTTTCAGAAACAGTTACTACTACTATAGCTCCTTCTTTACAAACTCCTGTTATCACCTTTATAGGTAATCCTACTTTCTGCTTAGGCTCCTCGATAGAACTAAGAACTAATATTCAGATGGGTGCAGACTACATGTGGGAAAGGGATGGTGTAGTAGTAGGCGGTAATGCTCCTAACTATATTGCTTCTCAACGTGGAAGCTATACCGTCACAGTCTCAAATGCATGCGGAAGTTTTACCTCAGAGCCTGTACTTATCCAAACTGATGTAGCTCCTCCCTTGCGTCCTACAATTAGAGTAGAAGGGGATCCCCAAGGTACTTGCCAGGGTCAAAGCATCACCCTAAGTTACAACCGTTTAGAAGGTGTCACTTATGAATGGCTGAGAAATGGAACTACTTTAGGCACTTCGCAAAATCCTCTTTCTATTACCCAAGAAGGAGAATATAGCTTAAGAGCTAGCAACACTTGTGGAACTGTAAATAGTACCAACACTATTTCGTTTACGCCTATTTTACCCCCCTCTCAAATTTTTAGCTCTACTGAATTCAAAATCACTGCTAGTGGACCAACTACTTTCTGCCAGGGGCAGAGCGTACGGCTCACTGTTCCTGCACACCCTAATGTAAACTATCAATGGTTCAAAGATAATCAACCTATTCAGGGCAGTACAAGTCCCGCTATAGTAGTCACTACTTCAGGTAGCTACAATGTAATAGCTCGCAATGCTTGCGGGTCTATAGCTTCCATTAATACTATTCGAATCAGAGTAATTGATTCTCCTATAGACCTAACTCAGACTGAATTTCAACGATGTGGAAGTGGATTTGTTACTTTTACAGCTACAGGTAACGAAGAGGGAGAACTAAGGCTTTATAACGCCAATCAAAACTTAATTGATTCTGATAATATTCCACCTTATGTAGTGGGTACATTTCAAAATGAGCCATCGGCTACTTACTTCTTAGAAAGTGTAATTGGAGGGTGCCAAAGTCCCAAAGTACGAGTTACAGTAAATATCCGTCCCCTGCCGGAAGTATTAGTCGCTAATGATGTTAGCCGCTGCTCTCCAGGTAACTTAGTTATTACTACCAATAACCTGCCAGGTACTACTATACGCCTATATACCCTACCTAGTGGAGGTACTCCTATTGCCACTAGTACTCTAAGCACTATTACTACCCCCTTTTTAACCACTACTACTACCTTCTATCTAGAGTCAGTTAATATTTGGGGATGTGTTAGTGATGGGCGTATGCCTGTAATAGCTGCTATTCAAACTGATCCTTCTTTACGTATAAGCACAGTGCCTGTAACAAGATGTGGAGGTGGCCCTGTTACTTTTACAGTAACAGCTACTGCTCCTGTAAGACTTTTCTCCAGTGTAGCTAGTACTATTCCCATAGCTGTAGACCTAGAGCCCCCTTATTTAGTTGAAACCCCTTATATTACTACTAATACTACCTTTTACATAGAAAGCTTTGTTGGAGAATGTGCTTCGAGAAGGATACCCGCTATTGCTAACGTAACAGCAGCACCTTTTTTTGATGCAGGCATAGATCAAACTATTCCTTGTGGCAAAAGTGTTATTCTTAGCGCTACCCTAGGAGGTACTAACTACCAGTGGGAACCCGCTACAGGAATTAATAATCCTATGCAACCGACTATTGTAGTAAGTCCTAAGCAGACCACTACATACTCGGTAAGAGCTATATTGGGCAACTGTGAAGTCTTTGATACTGTTCAAGTTAGGGTAGTAAATCCAGAATTACAAGTTAATACCACTGCCAGTACAATTTGCTTGGGCTCAGAAGCAAGAATTTCTGTTAGAGGGGGGGGAAATTATAGCTGGCAACCTCGTGAGGGTCTTACTTTTATAAATAATGAAACAGTAATCGCAAGCCCTAGAGTTACCACTACCTATACTATAAGCAGTAACGTAGGAGAATGTGAAAGCTCCTCTATTATCAGTATCAGTGTACAACCTGGTCCTATCGTGAGTGCCACTGCTAATACCCAACAAGAAGTTGAAATAACAGCTACAGGTGGGTTACCCCCCTATACTTATAGGCTAGGTACTCAAGTACAAACAAGCAATCAATTTGAAAATGTACAGCCAGGCACTTATCAGGTAACGGTTACCGATAGCCGAGGGTGTAGCGGACAAAGCAACGTGACGGTATTTCCTGCCACTTGCCCTGCAATTCGCAATTTACAAGTAATAAACATAACTGCTGAAAGTGCTAATGTAACTTGGTTACCAGTGGTAGGTGCTATAAATTATGAAATTGAAATTAGAAAAGAGGGAGAATCAAATTGGCAAATGGTAAGCACAAGGGCCTCAAATTACGTCTTTACAAACTTAAGTCCCACAACACGATATGATATTCGAATGCGCGCTTTTTGCCGCTTTGGTATTACAGAATATGCATTCACAAGTTTCCTAACTACTTTCACCTGCAATCCACCTATCAATTTAAGAGTAAGCAACGTAGCAGCAACTTCTGCCTTACTTACTTGGCGTGCAGAAAATAATGCCTTAAGTTACCTAGTGCGCTTAGAAAAAGAAAATACCCCTCCTACTCAATTTAGTATAAACTTTAACTCTTTCCAATTAACTGGTTTAGAGCCCGGTTCTAATTACCGGGTAACAATCCGCTCTAATTGCTCAGCAACAAATTCTTTTGAATTAATCTCTATGCCCTCTAACGTACTTACATTTTCTACCCCTTCTGCTAAAATAGGTACTTCTAGTTCAAATAATGGTGTAATTATCTACCCCAATCCATCTAAGGGAATAATTACGGTATCTTCTATTTTATTAGCTAACCAAAAGTTACTTTTGCGGTTACGTGATGTTAAAGGGAACTTAATCTTTGAAGATAATTTTGAGTCTAATGAATATGGGGAAGTTTATGCTAATTTATCTAATATTGTAAGTGGTTTATATATCCTTGAAGTTTTTACCCAAGAGGGTAAGAACTACCGCTTTAAACTCGCTTTTGAATAACTAAATAAACTCTTATATTTGGGTAGCTCGTAAACTCAATGTTTACGAGCTATTTTTTAGTTTTAGAGTATGACAAATCCAATTGTTCTTCGTCTTAGAGGTTATATAGGTAAAGAAGTAAAAGATAGTCCTTCCCCGGTTTCGCATTTTTTACGGGGTATTCTGGTAGAGGTAGAAGAGGGCATGGTAGAGGCAGAATATATCGTTCATCAAGAATTTACCAATCCATTAGGAACATTGCATGGGGGCATTATGGCAGCCATTATTGATGACACAGTGGGTGCCGCGGTTTACACACTAGCATTACCCACCCCTTTCGTAACAATCACCCTAAATATTGACTACATGGCCCCAGCAAACCTGGGCGAAACTATTTTTGTACGCTCAGAGGTTTTTAAGAAAGGTAAAACAGTAATAAATGCTATTAGTTGGGTAAAAAATAAAGCAGGTGTATATTTAGCAAAAGCAAGTTCAAATTTAATAGCCAAATAATAAAAATCACTTTCATGTTCGAGACCTTTAAGCCGCAGGACGCCCAAACTTGGAATCAACTTTTGAGTCAAGAGCTCAAGGGTAAAAATCCTTCCCTCTTAAATGGAAAATGGGAAACATGTATAGAATATCAACCTTTCTATCTTCAAGACAGCTCCATAAAAACGCCAGCGGAACCTATTTTCTTTCCTGATTACCAAGTAGGAAGCTTTTATACAGCTACCGATCTCCTCACTTACCCTCAACTACTGAATTATGCTCTAGAAAATGATGTACAATTTGTAGGAATTTATATTAATGACCCTGATAATCTCTTTCAGTTAGTTGAATCCACGTCTCCCCTTTCTAACCAATATCCTCGTGTGCTATTCTATTATTCTGTACCATCTTTAGAAATTTTTGAAAACATTACTCAAATACTAGAATCCACAGAATCTTTTTCTACTCCTCCTGTTACGCTTTACGAATGGCTAAGTGTCTTCTTCGAGAAGCACACTTCAAATAGTATAAAAAATTGGTATGAACTTAAAACAACATTAACGCAAAAAAATTTTAATTGTGCAGAAGGTATTGATTTATATGCTTTTGATAGCTACGGAGCATACAGTTACCAAGAGATAGGCTTCTTCCAGTATTATTTATATCATTTTTTATACCCCCTCAAATCAATTCCTAAAAGAGTATATATTACTATCAGTTTGAGCTTAAACTTAAATTTGCAAATTGCCAAACTTCGAGCTATTAGGCGGGTATGGAATCAATTTTTATCCACCAATCAGATCCCCTCTACTGAGCTTTATATTATTGGTAAGACCTCCAAATTCTATTTAAGCCAACTATTAGAAGAGAATAACTTAATTAGAAATACAATAAGTACCCTAGCCGGAATACTAGGAGGATGTAATACTATTGCGGTAACCCCTCACACTTTCAAAAAAGATAAAAATATTATCCATGCCGATAGGTGGGCCCGAAATATACAGCATTTACTAATTCATGAGTCTGGTTTAACTAAAGTAAAAGACCCACTTGCTGGTTCTTACTTTATAGAAAATTTAACACAGCAAATAATCGAAAATGCAGAAAAATGGTACAAACAACTCGAAAACAAAGGTGGAGTATTTACAGAAACAGGGCTAGAATTTATAACCCAAGAACTACTCAACGCCAAACAACATAGAGTAGAGTTAGCCATATCTAAAGAGCTACCTATCATTGGAAGTAACCTATATAGAATGCCTCAAGATCCCCCCCTAAAAGAATTAACCCATACTGAAATATTAATGATGCTACCTTACATTCAGAGAATTGCAGAACTCTTTGAACAATAGCAAGTGACTCCGGAAATTATCCAAAAAATTGATGCAGAAATCTTTTTATTCCTTTATCATTTTAGGCATCCTGCTATAACTCCTATTTTTGAGCTAATTACTAATAAATGGATATGGATACCATTTTACTTATCGCTTTGCTACTTTTTTTATCACCTTTTAGGCATAAAAAAAACCCTTCACCATGTAGTATGGTTGATTATTTTAGTTTTTTTAGCTGATACTACAGCTTCAAAAGTACTTAAGCCTTATTTTGAGCGGCTACGCCCTTGCAATGAGCCCCGGCTAATGTACCAATTTTCAATGGAAGGACGACCTTGTAGTAAGTCCTTTAGCTTTGTTTCCTCACATGCTGCCAATAGCTTTGCACTAGCTACTTATGTAACCCTATCTTTTCGCCGATCAAAACACATCAGACAAAAAGTAATCACCACTATACTTTGGAGTTGGGCATTTTTACATACTTATTCGCGGCTATATTTAGGGCTCCACTATCCTTTAGATTTAGTTGGAGGTAGTGCAGTAGGCATGCTCTATGCGTTAGTTATTTATAAACTAAGTCTATGGATAAAAATTTGATTTCAATTTAGTTTTTTGCAAAAAATTTTAAAAGTCTCAATTATTATCACTTCGAATTCTATGAGGATTATTTTGGATAAACTGTTCCCACTTTTTAGTAGTATTACTCTTAGTGCCCTTTGTAGTCTTACTAAGCTTTTGAATTATAGTGGGAGAATCAAGAGAGGTAGAAATTCGATAATAGTGACATACGGCGCAAGCTAAAGCATCATATGCATCTAAAAAAGAATCACCATACTGAACCTGTGCCTCTGGAAATAAATTAGCAAGTACCCCAGCCACTTGAGCCTTAGAAGCATTGCCGTAACCACAAATGGCCTTCTTAACTTCACGAGGAGTATATTCAAAATATTCTAAATTATGAGCCAGGGCAGCAGCAATTACGATTCCTTGCATTCTGCCTAGCTTCAAAGTAGCTTGAATGTTTTTCCCGTAAAAGGGAGATTCAATAGACAATAAGTTAGCATTAAACTCATGAATTAAATTAGAAATACGCATATAGACCTTATGTAATTTTTGCCCGTGTGAAAGTCCTTGTTTAGCAAGCAGCATAGCCCCTAACGTAAGAAGCTTAGGCTTCTTATTTTCTATTTGAATTAACGCATAGCCTGTTACTACCGTACCAGGATCTACCCCTAGGATAATATTTTTTTTTCCCAAATTTATTTCCATCAAGGAATTTTAAAACCAAAAACAGTTACATCATCTAGCTGTTCTCTATCTTCTTTCCATTCTTTCCATTCCATGTTGAGCATAGCTCGCTGAGTAGCCATAGATTCGTGTTGGGTTCTTAGAATCAATTCTCGAAATCTTTTAGTAGAAAATCTTTTTTCCTCAGGTCCCCCAAATTGATCAACAAAACCATCCGTATACATATAAATTGCATCTCCTGAGTTTAGTTGAATAGTATGAGTTTGAAAAGTTCTTTCCCCTTCTAACTGCTCACCACCTATAGACCTTTTAGTTGGCTTAATTTCATGGATTTCCCAATCTTGATAGTAATAAAAAGGAAGATTAGCACCGGCGTATAAAGCTACCTTTGTATCTAAATTAATAGTACAAACGGCTACATCCATACCATCTCGCGAGGTCGAACGCGATTCCTCATCGTCCTGTTTTAAAGCGGTTCTTACCCCTAAGTTCAAATGATAAAGTATCTCCCCCGGATGTAATATTCCTTTTTCATTTACTATTTGATTAAGAAGCAAATATCCAATAAGAGTTAAAAAAGCACCCGGCACGCCGTGCCCTGTTCCATCAGCCACCACAATTACTTTTTCGGGTCCGTGTGCAGCAAACCAATAGAAATCTCCTCCTACTCCGTCTCTTTGTCTATGCACAATAAAGTAGTTATCACTTCCTAAATTTGCCTCCAACATCTCTTTACTAGGAAGTATGTTATTTTGAATACGTTTAGCATACTTAATGCTTTGCATCAAAGAAGCGGTTGTTTCTTCTAATTTATGTTTCTGCAACAAAACTTCCCTATTAGCCTCTTCTAGTTTGGCAAATGCTTCTTTCAGCTTATCTGATAATAGCCTTTCTTTTTGCTCAAGTACCAGTCCAATAGAATCCGCTAAGGAAGAAACAAAATTTTGTTCGTCCAGCGTCCAGTCTCTGTGACGTTCAGTTTGCTCAATACTTAATATTCCTACAGGCTTTGCCCCCAAACGGATAGAAGCATCTAGAATAGAAAAAATCTTAGAAGGTTTAAAGAGTGAAGCGGCTAGCTCTTTAGTACGAGGGTCATTGACAGCATCTCTAGCAGCTATAATTTTATCATGCTCGACGGTTCTAATGTAAATAGGATACATATCACGTTCTAGAACAGTGCCGGGCTGGTGAGCATGGTAGGGTGTGTTTTGAACCACTGTTTTGCAACGAAGTTTATTCGGCTCTTCATACATCCATATACTAGCTCTTGAGGCGTTGAGTACCTCTAGGCCAATTTTAGCAATCAAAGGGAAAGCCTCTTCGTCATTTCCTTCTTTAAATGCCGGGTGAGAAGTAAGTTCCAAAAGAGCAGATTGCTGTTTTTTCAAACGAAATTCTTGCTTCTTTTGCTCTGTGATATCAAAAAGTACGTTTATAGACTTAATAGGATATCCTTTTTCATCTAAAACACAAGTATTGGTAACCATTACCCAAAAGTAATCTCCGTCTTTCGTACGCTTTTCCAGTTCCCCTTTCCAAATTTGTCCCTTTAAGATAGTGCGCCATTGGTCTTGATAAATTGTATCGGGCTGACGACCAGATTTAAGAATCGTATATCTTTTGCCAATTAGCTCTTCTCTCTTATAACCTGAGACACGTAAAAGTGCATCATTAACGTAAATGATATTTCCTTCCATATCTGTTTCATATACCATGGAAGAATTATTGAGAGCATTAATATGTCCTTGTAATTCTAACTGGGCACGGCGCATCTGCTCATTGGTGTACTGCAAAGCGTAAGCACTCGACTGCAATAATTCTTCTTTATGTAAAGCATCGGCAAGGGCTGCGCGTATTTTTTCTTCTTGTTCTTTTTGATAGGTAATATCAAAACCTACTGCGATAAATTTAATAGGCTTGCCTTCTGTATTTAATACCGGGGTAATGGTCTGGGCCATCCACACAGGCTTTTTATCCTTGGTAAGATTTTTAATTTCCCCTTTCCAAACTTTACCCGCCGAGATGGTAGACCAAAGTTCTTGAAAAAATTCGGGCGGGTGGTGCCCGGAATTTACGATATTAGGTTTATTACCTAAAACCTCTTCCTTAGAAAACTTATATCTTGTTAAAAAACCTTCGTTTACGTAAATTATCCTTCCTTGTAAATTAGTTTCTACAACTAACGCAGCGTTATTGAGAGCGCTAATTTGCCCCTTGAGCTCAATTTGAGTGCGGAGCATTTCCTCGTTAGTGGCTTCAATTTCTTCTGCACTTTGCCTCAGCTCTTCATCTAATGCTTGGCTCTCTTCTAGGGTTAGCCGCAATTCTTGTTCCAATACTTTTTTGTTTCCTTGCTCTAGAGCCAAAGATAAAATTTCGGCAACAGATAATAAGAAGTTTTGCTCATCAATAGCCCATTCTTTTTTTCTACCCGCATGTTCAATCATTATAAAGCCTGCAAGCATTTCACCTAAAAAGAACGGAGCTATTAAAATACTATGCACATTATTAGGAGAAAGGTAAGCAAGATTAAACTTTTTATCAAGTTGATTATCCTTGTTCACGTCTGTAATAGCTGCAACAGTAACATAGGGCAGCCATTCAAAAAAATCAGGATAATCAGTCCGCTTTAATTCAACCCCATCTGAATGATAAAGAGTAGCTCTTTCGTAAATATCAACACACTTAATAGTTTGTTTTCTATGCAGAAAAAGCCATATTCCTACTCGCTCCTCATCCAAGGCATAGGCAATAGCTTCTGTAATGCAGCGCAGAGCCTCCTTTACATTTCCCATTTTTAGGTCCTTATTCCGCATAAGCTCCTGCAAGGTAGCTTGCTGCTGCACTAAGCGATATTTGAGTTGTTTGGTACTCTCTACTATTTGCCTAGTATTTTCTAGTTCAATTAGGGTATTTTGGTGTTGCAAAGACAATTCTCTGAGCTCATTTTCCAAGGTAGATAGTTGCTTTTGAACTTGCTGTATTTCATTTACAAGGGCAGTAACTTCAGTAAAATAAATTAAGTAGTTACCATTTTGTAGCCTATTGTTATTCAGTAAAAAAAAGCGAGTCCCTTGATTGCCATCCCTTATCTCAAAGACGTTTTCTAGAGAGGGCGAAAGAATTTTTTCTTTTTTTTCTATATGACTTAATAATTGAGAAAAAGGAAATTGGTTCCAGCTATGAAATGCTAAGAGGTTTAGTAATTGAGCTTGCCAACGTACTAGCTGGCCCTGAGGAGTAACTTCAATAAACAAGTTCCCTTTTTCTTGGGCTAATTTATAGGCTTGTAGATCATTATGTAAATTTTCTAACTCTTCTTGAGCATTTTGGAACTTATGTTGTACTGCCCCTAGTTCACCTTCTAGTGCTTCAAGTTGTTGTTTATTTTTTTCCATATTTGCTTGAATATTCAAAATACTTAACGCTTGAGTTTCAGATAAGATATCAGCCTTAAATTCTGCCCTAGTATTACCCTTAGCTAAAAAAGCCAATACTCTATCTAATTCTTTATTTTCCTCTACTAAACGACTGATATGAATTGCAATGTTACGAAATTCACCCAAAAATTGAGAAGGCAATACAATTCTTTGGACTAAAGCTTCATGCAATTGGACTATTGGAGCAGCTAAATCTTTTTGCAAACTACTTCTAACATAAAAAAGAATAATTCCCAAACCTAGCAGCCCTAGAAAAGGTACCAAAAAAACAGCTAATAAAGATATATCATCACTATAGAGCTCTTGTAATTGAGATTTTTGCAAAAGAATGAGTTCATCAATTAAACTGATAATATCTCCATAAAGAGGAAACGCCTGATCTTGCAAAATATCTAAGGCTTCTACAAATTGTTGTTCACTTTTTGCAGTATTTAGCGTTTGAATAAATGAAGCTCGTAATTTTTGTAAAGCTTCTAACTTATTAATAATCTTGATAAAAGAAATATTCTTTTCTAACCCTGGGTATATTTCCTGCACTCTGCTCTGTAAGGAGGTTATAGAAATACCCTCTCGCTCGTATATGAGTTTGTATCCCGGAACATATGCCTTAAGTACTCTTGCCTGCAGATAATTGAAATGGCTTTGTAAGTCTTTCTTTAGGTCTTCTAAAACCTGGATAGTTGGATAAATTCGATCAACGGCAATCAGCAGGTTTTCTCGTAAATGCCAGTAGTCAAAAAAAATAATTGTAGCCCATCCTATTACGTAAATAATAGGAATTAAAATTAGATTGGTAGCAATCTTTTGTATAGCATGCATACCTTGCATACATCCTAACCTTATCGTAATCTTAAGCGTTAAGGCAATTATCCATCCATTCTAAATAAGATTGATTTCCTTGAATAATAGGAAGAGCTATAATACAAGGCACCTTATAAGGATGTAACTCCTTCACCTTCTGCTCTAAGGAAGAAAACAAAGCTAATTTGCTTTTTACAAGTAATAATGCTTCTTTATCCTGCTGAACTTTGTTTTCCCACCAGTAGCTCGATTGAATTTCAGAAACAATATTAATGCACGCAGCAAGTTTTTGTGCCACCAACTCATAACCAATTTTCTCGGCATTCTCTTTAGTAGGACAAGGAATATACACTATAATATACTCAATGTTCATTTTATAAATTTTGCTTTATTATCCAAAGACTATGCTGAGTAACTATATTGACCGCATCTAGCTCCTTAAGATACATAGTAAGATACACAAAATCGCTCTAAAAAATAAACCTAAGAAATAAAATCGAGAGTAATAAGAATGTTTGGCTGATAGCAGAAATTATCGCTAGTTTAGCTGAAAAAACAACTGCTAAAAAGCTAAGAATTAACGGCTACCTTACTCATTACTGAAAATGGGGCTTTCTCTTTTGCATAAATGCAGATAGAGCCTCTTTAAAGTCAGAACTATCTAAAAAAGCCGCATTCCAGTTAGCCACAAAATTCATGCCCTCTAGAAAAGTATGTTCCTGAGCATAATTGAGAACTTCTTTTATGCCCCTTAAAGTAATACTAGAATTTTGACTTACTTCGTATGCTAAGTACAAAGCTTCCTGAGGAAGTTCTTCACTATTGGCAATAATCATGTTTAAAAAACCCATTTCTTGCATCTCATGAGCTGCAAAGTCTCTCCCTGTAAAAGCCATCAACCGAGTATTCGTGTCTCCAATAATATAGGGCAATCGGCTTAAACTGCCCATATCTGCTACAATTGCCATTTTAGTTTCTCGAATCGAAAAAATAGCATCACTACTTGCAATTCGAAGGTCACAAACAGAAGCTAAATCTAAGCCTGCACCTAAGCAATACCCATGAATAGAAGCGATAAAAACAATAGGACTTTGATGAATAGCCAAAAAGCCTTTTTGCATTTGCCTTATTAAATGAAGCAGATTTTCGCGACCCTCAGCACTGTTTTGTTGAAAAATAGGTCCTAAGTGCTGCATCATATCATAAAAATCAATTCCTATTGAAAAGCACTTGCCAGCACCTTGAAAAATAGCTACTTTAATAGAATGCTTATGCTCATTCAAGTATTCTATTAGATGCGGTAAGCCTTGCCAAAAGTCCCAATTCATTAAATTATTTTTTTCAGGACGATTAAGAGTAATAGTAGCTATTTTTTTTTCAGAATCTATATTTAACAAAAAAAATTTCTCAAAAATGTGGCTAACGTTCATTTATATTAGAAATTATTTATCAGTAAGACTTTTCAAAAAATTAATTAAATCTTCTTTTTGTTGCGGAGTTAAAGTAAAAGGACGTATTAAAGGGCTCTTCGCAGGATGCTTTGCCCCTCCTTTCATGTAATGTTCTATAACTGCCTCTAAAGTAGGTATACTTCCATCGTGCATATATGGAGCAGTAAGAGCTACGTTTCTAAGGCTAGGCACTCGAAACTTGCCCTTGTCTCTTTCCCTACCCGTTATCAAAAACCTACCCTGGTCTTTATATTCAGCATAAAGTCCATTATTTTGGAAAGTCTCATCGGTAAAAAACAGCCCCGAATGACAATGAAAACATTCAGCTGTTTCACTAAAAAACAAATCTTTGCCTCGCTTTGCAGAAGGACTTAAAGCACTGCTATCTCCTAATAGATAGCGGTCATAATCAGAAGTTCCTTTAATAAGCGTTCTTTGAAAAGCAGCAAGTGCTTTTACAATACCTGCCTCATTAGGTTCTGTTTGATAAGCTGCCTGAAAAAGAGCAGGATAACGCGGGTGGCGCTTCAAACGCTCCACCAGAGTACCAAAATCCATGTCTAACTCAGCATGGTCTTGTATAGGCACAAGCGCTTGTAACTCTAAAGTAGGAACACCACCATCCCAATTCAAACTAGTAGCATAAGCACGATAAAGCAAAGAGGGTGCATTTCTTTTGCCCAATCGCCCTTGCACACCAGGACTTATAGAACGATTATCTGCAAAAGCAAGCTCACTTTTATGACATGAGGCACAACTTACTGTAGAATCTCTCGAAAGGATAGGATCTGAAAATAAAAGTCTCCCCAGCTCTACTCTGTTTTTAGTAAGCAAATTATCTTCTGGAATTTCTGGCTGGGGAAAATGAGGTGGCAAATTCAATGAATAGAACTCATCCTTAGGTGCTGGTGCTTGAATATTTTCTTTTTGACAACCTACTAATAGTATTATCTCTAACCATATTATTACTTTTAGGGTGAGATATTTCATACACAAAAAATTAAGGAGTCACTAATTCAGAAAAAAATTCCATATTTTTTTTCATATTAGCAGTTAATTTTTCAGCAAGGGGTCTTCCTTCCCCAATAGAGTGTGTAGCAGATTCTCGAATAGGATCAATAGGATTGCTCGCTTCTGTAAACCACCGATTAATATCCATTTCTACTACAAAACGAAGTTCTTTATGGGGCTTCACCTCCAAAGGCATAGTAGAAGGAGCTATCCACTCATAACTTTGATAC
>JANWXU010000070.1 GCA_025057395.1 Bacteroidia bacterium
GTATCTGGCAGGGCAGCCATTAATGTGAAATAGCTTTCTTCTTCAGGGTCGTTATTAGCCTTGGGGTTTAAAAAGCCGGAAGCATACACTAATATAGCAGCACCTTCAGCCTGACTTAGATCTGCTTCAAAAGTGAATAACAGGCTTGATGGAGTAGAGGATGGAACTATATTTAGAAAATAGCGGCTGGCAGGTAGAGGAGTCCAGGGGGTAAAATCCTTATATTTTAGGTTACTAATAAGGGGAGGCGTTTGTTTGTTGTTCAATATATTTACAGCGGGTACATCAGTAGCGCCATGAAGAACTCGAATATGTACTGTATTATCTCCACTGGTTCGTTTAGCGGGAATTACTAAGATTTCAGGAGCTGTACTGATTCCATCAGGGTTAGGAGTAAAACCAGCGTTTGGGCGTACACCATTAGCAATCAAGTAATAGCTTTGGCTAGGATCTATGCGTATAGTAAATTCCACCAGTTTATCATCATACTTAGTACTATTAGCTGGCGCTATACCAATTGTTACATTTGTGGGGGTTGTGATTCCAAGTGCGGAAATAGGTAGAAATCGAGTAGCTTGGCGAAATTTAAAATCATCCAGTAATGGCTTGTTTCCTCCTTTTAGCCAAATATCTACATTTGCTAGAGTAGGGTCCGCTACATTGTGGATAATTTTTACTTCTTGCGAAGAAGCAATGTTAACAACAAAAAAGGCGACAATAGATAAAGTAAGTTTTAATACCTTCATAATTAAAAAATTATAGTTCTAAAGTTACTGTTTAGCATAAAACCTTTCTGTTTTTAAATAAGTTCAAATAAATTTACTAGCCAATATAGTAAATTGTAAGTACATAGAAAATCTGCTTCTTTTATGCGCAGACCACGATATAATTAAAATTATTTATAACTTGCGCTTCTTACAAGTGCAGGATACTATAATCTACAATCAAACAAATAAAATTTATGAAAAATATAAATCTAAACATAATTATGCCCTTAGGGATTGTATTTGCTTTGGGGGTATTAGGTTGCGAAAAATGTAAAAACTGTAAAGTTAAGGATGAAGACCGTTATGCTATTAATTTTGAGGTCGCTTATGGTGTATTAGTAAAAGATACTACTAATGCTGATCCCGATACTTTGCCTGATACTACCTGGTGGCGTACTCCTATTTCACGCCCTGTGGTTAGAGTAGATACTGTTATTAAGGAAGGTTCTCAAGAATACTGTGGAAGAGAGCTAGGTTTTGTAGATACTGCAAAAAATAAAAAAGTAACCGCTATTTCTACAGTTCCTTATCTAAGCGCTATTTCTAAGCGTCGCGATACTCTTATTAGGCTTACAGGAACAAGAACTTCACTTCGGACTATCGACTGTAACTAGAAGAATAAATCCCAAAGTTTTTGCAATTTCTTACTATAATATTATTATAAATATTATTATAGCGTTATTCATAAGCTAGGTTTTAAAGCTGAACATAAAGCTCTAGCCTAGCTTTGTGCTTTTTTAAAGCATATACCATGTTTATACTCGAAACTGCTAACTGCTTTTTCGGTATTCTTGGATCGCTTTATAAATTGCATTCACTATATATCTTTGCCCTTCATGCGAAGCTAGGAATTTTTCTTCCTCAGGGTTGGTTAAAAAGCCGAGTTCAACTAATACCGCAGGCATAGAAGTTTTCCATAAAACTAGAAATCCTGCCTGCTTTACACCCCTACTTTGTCGCTTGGTTTCAGTAGTAAAATGATGTTCTATTTTATGAGCTAACTCTAAGCTTTGTTTCAAAAAAGCGTGTTGTTGTAGTTTAAAGATAATATACGCTTCAGCAGACTTAGGGTCAAACCCCTCGTATTTAGTTTGGTGGTCTTCTTCTAACAGGATAACTGAATTTTCTGCCATCATCACATCTAAATGAGCGTCTGCTTTATGTACCCCCATTGCATAAGTTTCTGATCCTGTGATATTTATATTTTTGTTAGCGTTACAGTGGATGCTAACAAAGATGTCTGCTTTTCGAGCATTAGCTAGTTTGGCTCTTTCTTGTAAACCCACAAACGCATCAGAATCTCGCGTTAATTCTATCCGTACACTCGGGTCTTTTTCTTTGAACAATTTAGCTAATTTTTGGGCTACACTAAGGGTAATATTTTTTTCTTGGGTGAATTTGCCACTACAGCCCGGGTCTTTCCCTCCATGCCCTGCATCTAGTACGATTAAAAAACTATTACTTTTAAACGTAGGCGTATACCAAGAGCCTAGTAAGAAACAGCAGACCCATGCAAAAAAAAATATTCCCAGATAGTTAGCAGGCCTTTTCATAAACTTTTCTTCTTAAAGAGAAGAGATAAATTAACGACTTAACAAAAACGCTTGAGTCAAGAAACAAATTTGAATAAATTTGTCCAATACTAGCTATTACTATTATATCAATTATTCCACAAGCTTGTTGCTTGCTTATCGCTTTCAAATACTTTTTCTAGGTATTTACAGCTTTTATTTTTTTCTAGGTTATTCGCATGCTCAGTTGCCTGATACGTTAGCTCCAGCAAAGAAAATTTCATCTTTTTTGCACGACACTATTTTTAAAGAAACGCATACTCTTTTTTTAGACTCTTTAGAAAAAAGTAGTGAAATTAAAGCGCCTATAAAGTATTCTGCTGAAGATTCCATAGTATTCGATATTGAAGCTAAAATACTATACCTTTATAAAAAAGCTCATATTATTTATCAAACTACAGAGTTAGAAGCCGAAAGAGCCGTAGTAGAATGGAATAATCATTTAATGCACGCCTTCGGGATAACAGACACAGGGGGTAATCTTAAAGGAGCCCCAATTTTCAAGGAAAGAGGTCAAACGTATCATGCTGAAAAAATTACCTATAACTTTAAAACTCAAAAAGGTAGAATTACCTGGGCTAAAACTAATCAAAATGGAGATATTGTGATAGGGGAAACTATTAAACGTAACCCGGATAATTCTTACTTTGTGCGTAATGGTAAATTTACAACTTGTGACCACGAAGATCCTCATTTCTATATTCAGTGCACTAAGCTCAAAGTTATTCCCCAAGATAGAATTATTAGTGGCCCTTTGTATATGGTTATACTGGATGTGCCCATCCCGATAATTATTCCTTTTGGTTTTTTCCCTTTTCGAAAACCTAGAGCTTCAGGTATTTTAATTCCTATCTATGGGGAAGCACAAGATAGGGGCTTTTTTTTTAGAGAAGGTGGATACTATTGGGCTATTAATGACTATTGGGACCTGAAAATTGTAGGGGATTTATTTACTAAAGGAGGCTATCGCATTGGGACTACTTTACGTTATCGTAAGCTTTATGGACCCAGTGGAAGTATAGGCTGGGACTACTCATTTCAAAATTTTGGAGAACCAGGCGATCCGGGAGCAAGTCAAAATAGAACTTGGTTTTTTCGTTGGGATCATCAGCAACGTCTTAGTCCTACTACCAACTTAACTGCTAATGTGAGCGTTGGTTCCAGTAATTATCTTCGGCGAAATAGTTTTGATAATAATCAATTGCTTCAAAATAATTTAGCCTCTAGCGTATCTTTGAATAAACACTTTCGCAGAGCAGGCTGGAATGTGGCGCTTAATTTTACTCACCGCCAAGAACTTACGCGGCAAGTTACAAGTATTAATTTTCCAGAACTAGCTATCACCATGGCAAATCCTCTTTTCTTATTTAAGCGCAGGGTACAAATTGGGCAGCCACGTTGGTACGAAACTATTAATCTTACTTATAATTCTCAATTTGCCAATCGCTTAGAAGCTCCGGATTCATTATTTTTTAGTCACCAGTTGTTAGGTAAAATGCGCAATGGCATGGTACATAATTGGGCTTTAAATACCAACCTTCGCCTATTTAAGTATATTGTTATTAATCCTGGTGCTACTTTTACAGAATACTGGTACTTTAAAAGAATTGAAAAATTTAATTTTCGTTTTCCTGAAGATTCTATTCATAAAGTTCGAATAGCCCAAAGAGAAAATACAGGTTTTTTTACTACCCGTGACTTTCAATTTCGAGTATCTCTGAGTACTAATATTTATGGTATTTGGCAAACGGGTTCTCCTCGTGCGAGGGCTTTTCGCCACCACATGATTCCAACTCTAAGCTTTTCTTTTCGACCTGACTTTTCAAAACCTTTTTGGGGAAATTTTGGTACTTTGCAAGATAGTCTTACTAATAAAACCATTACCTACAACCGCTATGAGGGGGCTATTTTTGGAAGTCCTGGTGCTGGAATGCAGCAGTTGTTTACTTTTAGTTTGAATAACAATTTTCAAATGCGCGTCAACCCCAAGAAGTCCCCAGGAGATACCTCCAAAAGTAAACCCCTTTATGTTGTACTAGTGGATAATTTAGGCATTAGTTTTTCTTATAATGCTGCTGCTGAGCGCTTTAAGCTTTCTCATCTAAATTTCACAGCAAGAAATAATATTCTTAATAATAAGCTTAATATAAATCTAAGTGCTCGCTTAGATCCTTACGCCCTTGATGCTAATGGTAGTCGTATTAATGAGCTAGCTATTAGTCGAGGGCAAAGCTGGCTTCGTTTAAGTGATGCAAGTTTAGCTATAGCTACGACCTTTCAAACCCAAGAAAATAAACCTAGAAAGCAAAGTGCTAAAAACAGTTGGCGTAATTCAGAAACTTATAAGCTATTAGAAAAGGAATATGTGCCCTTTTCATTGCCTATTCAAGTAAATACTAATTATACGCTGAATTACTTTCATGCCCCTGCCCATAGAGGAAAAGCTAATTTAAAAGAACATAATATTGCCCACAGTATAAATCTTTCTGGCTCGGTTCGTTTAGCTACTTATTGGAATATTACTTATACTTTTAATTTTGATTTTAATAGTATGCAGCTAAGTACTACTTGGTTTACTATTACACGCGATCTACATTGCTGGCAACTTACCTTGCAGGTAACTCCTTTTGGTACATTTAAATCTTATTTCTTGACTCTAAACGTTAAAAATCCTACCTTACAAGATTTAAGAATCACTAAGCGCAGGCAATGGCAGGATGTAGCAGCAAGCGTACGGTAGACAAATTATGGAGTTCTAGAAAATTACTAAGTTCTTTAGGTAAGAAGTATATTGTATATAAATATAAATAAGTGGGAGCAATAGGATTCGAACCTATGACCCCCTGCATGTGACGCAGATGCTCTGGACCAGCTGAGCTATGCTCCCTGCTTATTTTTATTGTAAGCTATACCCTAGGAGCCACCTAGCAGAATCGAACTGCTGACCTATTGATTACGAATCAATCGCTCTACCATCTGAGCTAAGGTGGCTACTTAGATAACGATAGTGGGAGCAACAGGATTCGAACCTATGACCCCCTGCTTGTAAGGCAGGTGCTCTGAACCAACTGAGCTATGCTCCCTCTTTGCTTGTTTTTACTTATACTTTGTCTTTGTTCTTAAGACACTGCAAAGTTAATACAGTAACTTGATATATGCAACTTTTTGCGGTCAAAAAGCAGTAGTTTTTCTTATCGATTTTGTTTGTAAATATGCACTGAAAATGAGAATTTAGCTTAAAATTTTGTAAAGCTCAATGCTGCACGATATATTTT
Source organism: Bacteroidia bacterium (assembly GCA_025057395.1). Taxonomy (GTDB): domain Bacteria; phylum Bacteroidota; class Bacteroidia; order J057; family JANWXU01; genus JANWXU01. Next base: position 5,614 of record JANWXU010000070.1, read on the forward strand.
TTTTCGTTTTATCGGTATTAGGTATAGCAAGTGGGGTAGGAATGTTATTAAACCGCAACCCGGTATATTGCTTACTAATGCTAGTGGTTAATTTTTTCTGCATCGGAGGGCTATTTTTAATCCTTCATGCCGAGTTTCTCGCTGCGATACAAATTATTGTTTATGCAGGTGCTATTATGGTGTTATTTCTTTTTGTAATCATGCTGCTAAATTTAGAGGTCGAAGCAAGGGAGGAGCACCATTGGGACTTAAGGCGGATTTCAGGTTTTGTATTAGGACTTATTTTTCTAATGGAGTTATTATATACCTTCTCAGATATTCAGCAATTTTCTTCTGCAGAGGAGCAAATTGCAAACTTTAAATACGGTAAGGTTGAACCCATTGGCAAAGCACTTATGACAGACTATCTTTTCCCTTTCGAAATGATTTCAGTGATTCTACTTGCCGCCCTTATCGGTGCTATTGTAATTGCTAAGAAGCATAAATGAATTTTGATATATGGGCTTAACCGAACAGCAACTTTATTTATATCTAGCGGTAAGTGCCGCAATGTTTACTATTGGCACAATTGGTGTTCTCATTCGTAGGAATGCAATTATTGTATTTCTATGTATCGAGCTGATGCTTAATGCTGTAAATTTAAGTCTGGTAGGATTTTCGCGGTATTGGAACGACCCTGCGGGCGTCATGCTCGTATTTTTTGTAATGTGTGTGGCTGCTGCAGAGGCGGTGGTAGGACTTTCTATTTTAATTGCTATATTTCGAAATCGTCAAAACGTTAGAGTAACAGAAGTTAATTTATTTAAGTGGTAATTATGATACTTTTACTTGCACCGCTTATTATTCTTCTTCCCTTTTTTAGTGCAGCTTTTATTGGGCTAGCAGGCTTTATATCTCCTAATTTTCGCCAACAGGAAAAACTAATTGGCGGAATTGCAACATTAGCTGTATTCATCCCCTTTTTACTGCTCTGTGCGATTTTTGCTGGCTTTGAGGGCAATAAACTTACTTTTGAAATTTTAAGCTGGATGAAAACTGGCAATTTGAACCTGGCTTTTAGCTACCAGTTAGACCAGCTTTCTATTCTCATGGGCCTTATTGTTACGGGCATAGGTGCTTTAATTCATTTCTATTCAATTGGTTACATGCACCATGATCCGGGCTACTATAAATTTTTTACCTACTTGAATCTTTTTATTTTTGCGATGCTCAACCTGGTGCTAGGTGATAATTTGGTGGTTACTTTCTTGGGTTGGGAAGGAGTAGGCGCCTGCTCTTATTTCCTTATTGGTTACTGGTACCAGGATATGGAAAAAGCCATGGCCGCCCAGAAGGCCTTTATAGCTAATAGAATAGGAGACTTTGCCTTTTTGGTAGCCACCTTCATTGTTTATAATCAATTAGGAACGGTAAAGTATAGTGAAATTACTCTATCGGGAGAAAGTGCTTTTTGGGTAGGACTTTTAATCTTTATTGCTGCTACAGGAAAATCTGCTCAAATTCCTCTTTATGTGTGGCTGCCCGATGCTATGGCAGGACCAACCCCCGTTTCCGCTCTTATTCATGCTGCTACCATGGTAACCTCAGGAATTTACCTCATTGCCCGCCTTAGTCCTGGGGTATATATGCAGCCGGGTGCCGAAAGTGTACTTGTTTTTATTGCTGTAATTGGAGCTCTCACTGCTCTTTTGGCTGCCCTTATTGCAATTGCTCAAAATGATATAAAAAAGGTTTTGGCATATTCTACAGTTTCTCAGCTAGGATTTATGTTTATTGCGCTAGGGGCAGGAGCTTTTTCTACAGCTATTTTTCATGTAATGACTCATGCCTTTTTTAAGGCGTGTTTATTTTTGGGCTCTGGAAGTGTTATTCATGCTATGGAACATTCGCATAGTGTAAAAGACCCTCAAGATATAAGGACTATGGGGGGATTACTAAAATACATGCCCCAAACTGGGTGGACCTTTATTATCTCTACGCTTGCTATTGCAGGATTTCCTCTTACCTCAGGATTTTTTTCCAAAGATGAAATTTTAGGTAAAACATTTGCTGCAGCTCATTATAGTGGATGGTATTATTTTGTTTGGGTAATAGGGGTTATCACAGCTTTTATGACTGCCTTTTATATGACTCGCCTTACTTATCTAACATTTGGAGGAAATAAACGTTATCCTGCTGATGCTCATGTTCACGAATCAAGTCCTATAATGACGGTACCTTTGCTTATTTTAGGCTTTTTAGCAGCAGTGGGTGGCTTTTTAGGATTACCCGAAGTAATTGCACATGGGCATTATAATTGGGTTTCTCACCACTGGTTAAATTATGCTGTTAAAAACCAAGAACTTCATGCTTCTGTTACAACTGAATGGATCTTGATTCTTTTATCTATTATAGTGGGGCTTGCGGGCATGTATCTGGCATATTCCATTTATAAAAAGTATGACTTGGCAGGAGATGAAAAAATTAAAGCCTTTTTTGGAAAATTCTACAAAGTGCTTGAAAATAAATTTTACGTAGATGAGTTCTACGAAGCTATTATTGTAAAGCCCTTTGTGTTAATTAGTCAATTTGGGGTAATGCCTTTTGATAAATGGGTAGTGGATGGTGCAGTGAATGGAAGTGGTTTCGTTACTACAGTGCTTGCCAATGTTTTGCGCCGCTTACAAACAGGAATTGTACAAACATATGCTATAATCATGGTGATTGGGGCTATTATTACTTTAGCCTACTTGATTTTATAATTTTCTACTTTTTTAAGTTTCCTACAAGGCTGTTCTTCTAAAAGGGCAGCCTTGTTTATTTTATAAAAGATATTGTTCTGCTAAAATTTGATTCCAAATAGTTATTAATTATTAATTAATTCGCCGGCACTTTGGAGAGCAAAGCTGCTAGGATTTTCGCCGCTCATCATTTTAGCTATTTCGTAAACCCTTTCTTCAGTGGAGAGAACACGAATACGCGAGTAAGTACGTCCATTTTCAATTTGTTTATAAATAAAGAAGTGTTTTGCTTTACGGCTTGCTATTTGCGGCAGGTGAGTAATGGTAATAATTTGGTGTTTTTGTGCAATTTTTTCCATAACTTTTCCTACTTTCATAGCCACTTCTCCCGAAATACCCGTATCAATTTCGTCAAAAATGAGTACTGCTAGCTGCATTTTTTCTGCAAGAGCAGTTTTAATAGCAAGTAATACCCTAGAGAGCTCACCACCGGAAGCAATTGCTGAAAGTGGACCCATTGGCAGGCCCTCATTAGTGCGAATCATAAATCGAACTTGATTAATGCCCTTACTATCGGGTTGAATTTTTTGGTTTTCGATTTCTAATAAACCATTAGGGTTTAGTAGCCTTTCGACTGCAATCTGAACCTCTGCCTTACTTAAGCCTACCTCTTTTAGAGACTGGTTAATAGAATTTGCTAAATGAATAGCTGCCTGTTTACGGGCAGCTTCTATTTCTAATCCTTTTAGTACTAGGGCGGTTTGCATTTGTTTTTTTTGTTTCTCCAGATCAGCAATATCTTCGTCAATAGATTCGAATTGCCCTAATTTTTGCTCAAATTCTTGCTGTAGTGCTAAAAGTTCTTTGGTTTCTCGGACGCCGTATTTTAGTTTGAGTCGGTTATAGACACTTTGACGTTCAGAAAGGGTAGCAAGTTGGGAAGGGTCGTATTCTGTAAGGTCAGCAATTCTTTGTAGGCCGCTTACTGCATCTGCTATTAGATAACTAGCTTCTTCAAGTTTTTGGAGTTCTTCGTTAATATCGGGGCTTAGGCTAGCAATTTTTTCTAATGCTTTGCTTATACTGGCAAGTTGGTTAGTAACAGAAAGGTCGCTTTCGTATAAGGTATTAATATTAGTGAGTAATACTTCTCGTATTTGTTCAGCATTTTGCATAATCATTAGGTCTTGTTCAATTTGCTCCTCTTCTTCAATAGATAGGTTGGCTTTTCGAAGTTCCTCTACTTGGAATCGGTAATAGTCGATTTGTCTTTTGGCTTCTGCTTCTTGTTGTCTTAAATCCTGTATTTTTTTATCTATTTTCCGTAGTTCTGTTAAGCTTTCTGCAAAGGAGCTTACTTCATTCTGGAGCCCTGCATATTGGTCTAGAATATTTAATTGATAATCTTCTTGCATAAGTTGAATGCCCTCGTGTTGACTATGCAAATCTACTACTATGCTAGTAAGGGAACGAAGCGTATTTAAGTTTGCAGGAGTATCATTAATAAATGCGCGTGATTTGCCATTGGGACTAATTTCACGACGAAGTATAATATGCTCACTAGGCTCAATTTCGGCTTGTTCTAAGATTTGAATAATTTCTGGTGTTAACTTTACCCAAAACTCGGCTTCTACAATGCATTTTTGCTCTGGATCTAGAATTACAGAAGCATCAGCTCTTTTACCTAAAATTAAGCCAATGGCTCCTAACAAGATGGATTTTCCTGCGCCGGTTTCTCCTGTTAGTATATTGAGTGCCTGTGAGAATTCGATTTCTACCTTTTCGATTAGGGCGTAATTTTGGATAAAAATTTTACTTAGCATGGTATTGCAAATTTGCTCAATTGTATTTAAAAATGCAGTACCTAGTTTCTTAATAATAATAACATTTCTTCTATCTTAACGCTTTCTTTGTAAATTAATTTATTTAGCTATTTTAGGGGGGGCAGGAAGCGGGGGTATTCCTTGGTTTTTCGAAATGAATGTTTACCGCAAGTTATTATCGCAAACAGCGATCTATGGTTTAAGTTCTATTATTGGTCGCATCATCAATTGGGCGCTCACACCCTTGTATGTGAATCATTTTAGTGTAGAGGAATATGGTATCTTCTCTGATCTCTATGCCCTTACTTTTTTTCCGCTTATTATCATAACATTTGGTTTGGAAACAGCTTTTTTTCGATTTGCTTCTTCTAAGGAAGAAGCCGAAGTGATATATGCTAATGCTTTTTACACAGTATTAGGGTTAGCGTTTACTTTTTTATTGCTGGGTTTACTTTTTCAGAAGCCGCTTTTAGCTTTATTGGGCTACAGCCAGGCGCCGCATTATGTTTTACTTATGCTGGGGGTTATATTTTGGGATACAACAGCTGCTTTACCCTTAGCTAAGCTACGTTATGAAAATAAAGCTTTACGTTTTGCAACTATTGCTTTACTGAATATTTTCCTTACCCTAGCTCTTAATATTCTTTTTGTCGTAGTACTAAAATTAGACTTAACTTATGTATTCATTGCCAATTTACTTGCTTCGGGAGTTCGACTAGCTATAAGCCTTTGGAATAACGCTCCCTCTTTTGCAGCTGTAAGAGCAAATAAAATTAAGCAATTAATGAGTTACGGCTTTTTTATAATGTTAGCTGGCTTAGCAGGTGCTATCAATGAGACTTTAGATAGAGCTCTTATACCTAGGTTATGGGCCGAGGGTTTTTATCATGGCGTGCGACTTAATGGTTTAGAGATGAATGGTATTTATGGTGCCAATTATAAATTAGGAATGTTTATTACACTAGTAACCCAGGCATTTCGCTACGCAGCAGAGCCATTGTTTTTCAAGAAGGCTAATCAAATGGATGCTCCTATCATTTTTGCAAAAATTTTTCATTACTATGCTATAGCTGCTCAAGTAATGGTTTTGGTAATCAGTTTATTTGCTTACGAAATTGTTTCTTTTGATGCCTGGGGGCTCATGAAATCAACCCTAATACCTTCTGATTATTGGATGGGCTTAGAAGCTGTTCCTTTTATTTTGCTAGCTAATTTTTTCTTGGGTATTTATCTTAATCTTTCCATATGGTTTAAACTTAGCAATCAGGTACATTTTGGGTTTATTTTGGCAGGCAGTGGTGCACTTATCACTATAGTTTTTAATATTATCACTATTCCTTACTGGGGATATATGGGTGCTGCTTATGCTACGAGTATATGTTATGGCTTTATGGCAGTAGCTTGTTATATTTTAGGGCAAAAGTATTACCCTATACCTTATCGCATTTTGCGTTTAGTAGGGTATGGAGTTTTCGGTTTCGTTTTGTACCTTATAATAATAACTCATTTAGAGACGCTAAATGCGCCAGGTTTTGCTTTTCTTAAGTTGTTTGCTATAATCTTTTGGATCTTGGTAATTTTTATTTATGAAAAAATAAGACCTTTAAAGTGGTAAAGTTTTTTTCTTCATTAGCTTACAAAAGCTAAGGAGGCAATTTTTATTTGTTTACAGCCGTGCTTATACATTTCAAAAGCGGCTGCTTGCGTAGTAGCTCCCGAAGTAATAACATCATCTATTAGTAATGGCAAGTTAGGGGGAGTGCCCTTGCATTCAAATGCATCTTTAACATTATTCCAGCGCTCAATTTTATTTTTACGAGTTTGGGTTTCGGTGTTTTTTGTTCGATACAAAAAATAGGTATTGATAGGTAAGTGAGTAACTTGGGCAATTCCTTTTGCAATATATTCTGCCTGATTATATCCTCGTTTTTTTAATTTTTTAGGGTGTAGAGGAATAGGTACTATTTCTGAAACATTTGCTAAAAAATTGCTTTGCAATAAGCGCTGAGCAAAAAACATACCTAAGGTTTGCATGATATAAGGATTATTGTGGTACTTAGCCTGGTGGATGATACGCTGCAGTAGACTTTTTTTGGTAAATACAAAGCAACTGCAAGCCCCTAAAAGAGGAATTTTACCAGCTAATCGATAGTAAAGAGGATTATTTTGTGGGAATTTTTCAAAGTCACAAGTCTCTAAATGAGAAAGGCATACTAAGCATATTTCTTTTTCAGTAGGGCTTAATAAATGATTACAACCAACACATAAGCGAGGGTAGAGGAGTTCAATAAAATCTAGCCCTAGTCTACACAATGGTTTAAAAAAATGAATTAAGTGCATAGGCACTAATATTACGTTTAAGTCCTAGAATTGTTGTTTAGTTAATCAAATACTAAAAATTTAAAGCTTGTTTTGGATTGTGTGTTTTTTTATTTTTTTCAAGCTTTTATCCGTATGTATAAAGTCGATATTATTATCTTTACACCACTTCCAAAAGGTGGGAAAATCAGGTGCATTGTAGAATCGTACAGGTAATTTTTGAAGACGTGCGTTTTGTAATAGTTTGTCGAGTAGTTGCTTTTCTGTAATTTTCATTTCTCCTTTTTTCCCTTTCCATTTAAAGAATTTTTTCCAATTGTAGCTTAGTAGTCCATATTTCCATCTTTCTTGTTCTTCTATAGGAGTGAATACATGGTGTTTGTCGATGAGCCAGAATGAAGAATCTGAGCTTATATAATGCGGGTCAGCATGACAAATAATAACTTGCAATAAGCTCTGTTGTACAGCTTTTTGAGATTTATAGGTAATTGTTAAGTAGGGTTGCAGGGGGGTTAGTTGCTTTAGGAGAGTTGGAATAATTTTACTAACATTTGTTTTGCAGTCTATTAGTATTGTTAAGGGCTTAATTTTACGTTTTTGAATAATAGTAGAATCTTTAATAAGAGAAAGTAGAGGCTGGATATATAATTTTTCTAAGGTTTTCCAAGGGCGAATGCCTGTAGGTAAATGTGCAATATAGAGTTGATTTTTGATTTTATACACATCAATTTCAATGGAGGATGCTTCTATCTGGATAGCCTCGACTAATGGCTTTTTTCGAAGATAATCATTATGAAAATGAAATCGAAAAAGAGGTAAAGATTCGCAGCTTTGTGCTTTTATGTTATCTATTTTTAAGACTAGTATTAATATTAGAAAAAAGATGTAGTAGATACTAATTTTTAGAAATGTAAAAAAATAGCTAAAGCAAAGATTGATATTTTTCCCAGAATAAGTCATTAGGAATTTTACCTTGTTGGTTCAAAGAGAATTCGGGCTTAATTCTTTCTACAAAATACATAGCAATTTTACCTTTGTTTTTTGCTTCTATGTAGCCTCGGAATTGACAATCAAAAAATGAATTAACTAGTGCATAAGTAGATTCTGAAATATTAATTTTATTAACTTCACCACTAGCTTCCATTCGGCTCGCTAAATTTACTGTATCTCCCCAAATATCATAGGCAAACTTTTTCTTTCCTACAATTCCAGCTACCGAAGGACCTGTGTGTATACCTAGCCGCAGCTGCCAGAAAGGTTTATTTTGTGCTTCTTTTAGTTTCTGTTGGCTAAGCATAAATTCAATAATTTCGAGGGCAGCTAAAGTTATATCAATAGGATGGGTTTTGTTAGGAGTAGGAAGACCGCCGGCACACATATAAGCATCACCAATAGTTTTAATTTTTTCGAGTTTGTATTTTTCAATGATTGCATCAAAATGAGAAAAATAAAAGTCAATTTCGCTTACAAGTTCTTCGGGAGAAAGTTTTTCGGCTAGGAGAGTAAAGCCCTTAAAATCTGTAAACATTACACTTACCGATTCGTAAAACTTAGTGCGAGCTTTGCCTAGGGTCTTGAGCTCTTCGGCTGTTTCTTGTGGTAAAATGTTCAGTAGTAAACTTTCTGAAATATTCTTTTGCCTAGAAATTTCATAGTTAGCTTCTTTGAGTTTTTCATTCTGTGTTTTAATTTCTTCATTAGCCCTTTGTAATTCTATTGTTCTTTCTGAAACTTTGGCTTCAAGTATTTTATTTTGCTTTTCTAGAGAGCGAGACCGCCATTTGACAATTCCATATACTAACCCTATTCCACTGAGTAGGTAAATCAAGTAAGCCCACAAACTGCGATACCAAGGAGGGGAAATATAAAAAGTATAACTAGCTTCCTTACTGATAAAACCATAAGCATTTTTGGCTCTTACTTTGAATACATATTTACCCTCAGGAAGATTAGTATATGACTTAACGGGCATACTAGACCATTCACTCCAATGTTTATCAAATCCTTCTAGAAAATATTGGAATTCTAGAAATTCTAAACCATCAAAAAAGGGGGCGGCGCATTCAAAGCGAAGATAGTTAGAAATAGAATAAGGAAGTATTGTTATGGGGTAGGCGGTGGATTGAAGAGAAGCGGCTGAGTCTCGATTTTTAGAATAAGTAGAATAAGCTCCATGAAAAACTACTTGGTTTTCGCCTACTAAAACTTTGCGGACTAGGGCATGAAAGGGAGCATTTAAAAAGTAATGGGGCACGATAGGATTGTAGCGTAAAATTCTATCTGCCGTGCAAACCCAAACAATATTGGAATTATCTATTCGAATAGAGTTTACAGTAATGTTTCCTGCTCTTTTGAATAAAAAATCTCTAATAATAGGCCCAGAATTAGTATGGCGTAATTGAATAATATTTTCATCACCGTTATTCAATATAGTGGAATAATAAATGCTTTCGTTTTTATCTTGGCAAAGCGTAAAGACTCTACTTCGTTCGAAATTTTTGTCGTTTAGAAGTTCGAGTGTGATTTTAAATTTGTTGTGCATTTTATTCCAACGAAAAACTCCCTTAGGAGTAGTAACAAGAATATTATTACTTATCCAGAATATATTAGCTTCTTGCTCAGGCGGTAGTCCATGCTTAGTATTATACTTATTAACTTGAAAGTAATTCCAATTTTTACTGGGTGAAATTTTGTAAATACCTGTATATTCACAACCGGCCCACAAGTTTCCCTCTTCATCTTCAATAAGGGTTCTAATACTACTATTAGGAATTTGAATTTTTTTTATGATTTGCCAGCCCGCACTAGAAAGGCGATATACGGAAATTCCGCCTGGCCCTCCACCAAAAGTAATACTAGGTTGGATTCGGGAGTTGCAAAAACAAAAGGCTCCTTCTTGGCTACACTCTCGTAAAAAATTGTTATTATTAATTTCAAAAACTCTGGTAGCTGTACCGATAAGCAAGTAATTACCAGTATTACATAGTGCCCAAGATTGCTTTTTAATAATCTCCTTTCCTATTTTTTGAAAAATACTTTTTGTTCCGTTTTGGGAAGGTTCTTTGAAATAAACTCCCGTGCTTGTACCAATGTATATTTTTCCATTAAAGAATGCTATATCATAGATACTTCCACTAAGGTTATGGATGTCGTTAAAAAATGTGAGTGGAGAAGTTACTTCAATTCTTGCAATTCCTCGATTTAAGCACAGCCAAACTCCCCCTAAGATATCTTGCATCAAATAATAAATTTGCTCATCCTGTAAGCCGCTGCTCTTATTATATGTTTCTAATAGTTGTCCTCTCCTATTAATGAGGAAGGCTCCTAAGCCATTTTGGGTTCCTAGTAGGTAGCTGCTATCTTGTAGCATGATAGCATGGCAATAAATAATATTTTTATGAATAATTTCTTCTTCTGAATGCCATCTTTTTCGGGGTTTTCCAGGTTGAATGAGCCATTTTTCCCCTTGTGCCATAATTATTAAAAATTCTAAGGGCGAATGAGGGAGTAGACCAATAATTTCTAGTCCGTATAAATCTTGGGTATGGGGGACGGGAATAAGACTTAGCGTTTTATTATTCCAAAGGAATAGCCCGTACTCTTGAGATACATATAGTGTGTTGTTAATTACATAGCTTAAACTAAAATAATTGTTTTTTTCAGCCTTGATAATATTGATTTGGTTAGGGGTATAGATAAGTAAGTATTGAGAAGTTTGAAAAAAGACTTTTTCTTCAATGGCATGTGTACGCCAAACTTCGCCAAAATTTCTCTTTTCATGAGGAATTAGATGAATTAGGCTCTGGTAAACAAGCTCGCCTAGGGAATCAACTACCAATATTCCTAAATCATTGCTGCAGCCTACAAATATTTGATTCTTATTATTGCAAGCGAGCGAATAAATAGACTTTCCAATGGTATTTTTTATGGTTCTCCAACTTATACCATCGAACTCTAATAAGCCATGAGTATTAGCCACATAAATGAGCCCTCTTTTATCTTGTACAATTCCCCAATTTTGAGGATGTGCTTTATACTCATAATTAGAAAAATTCTTGACAAAAGTGTTACCAGAAAATTGGAAATTTTGGGGAAGAAGGTAGGAAGGTAAGTTTTGAGCTGTAGAATAAGTATATGGCAAAAGAATAAGACAAATTGCTCTTTGTAAGAGTAATTTTACGAAATAAAGCATAAGCTTTTTAAAAGGGCTTTATATTCAGCAACAAATTTATAAATTTATGCCCGATTGAATTAATTATATTAATTTTTTTTAGAAAAAACCTTGTATAATTCATAATCTTTTATATTCTTTTATTAAGATATCGTAAAGATTTCGGTTATCTTTGGGGTAAAAAATTTCATTTTGAACTTTCCAGTTGTGCCAGTTTATTGGAGGAAAGAAGACGTCTCCCTCAACGCTTGCTAGTACGTGCGTGATATATAAATTTTGTGTTTGTGGAAGTTTTAAAAATAGTTGATATACTTTAGCTCCCCCCAGAATAAATATTTCTTGTTTTTCATCTTGAGTAAGCTTAAAAATATCGTCTAAACTGTGAGCAATTTCACAGCCTAGTGCTACAAAGTTTTTTTGAGTAGTTAAAATAATGTTTCTTCTAAGAGGTAATGGTTTACCCAAGCTTTCAAATGAAAGCCTTCCCATAATCACCGTGTGGTGCAAAGTTTTTTGCTTAAAGTATTTAAGATCGTTGGGTAAATGCCAGGGTAGGCGATTTTTTGAGCCAATTACACCGTTTTGGGCAACTGCTGCAATAATAGAAAATATCATACAGCAACAGGCGCATGAATAGGAGGATGATATTGATAGTTGATGAGTTCAATATCTTGATAAGTAAAATCATCAATATTTTGGATAGCGGGATTTAGGCGTATAGTAGGCAAAGGATAGGGTTTACGGCTAAGGAGTAAATGTGCTTGTTCTATATGATTAGTGTACAAATGCGTATCTCCTAGAAAAAAATGTAGCTCGTGAGTTTCAAGGTGAGTAACTTGAGCTACCATGGCAGTTAGGAGAGCATAAGAGGCTATATTGAAGGGCAAGCCTAAAAAGACATCACAACTTCTTTGATTCACTAAACAGCTGAGTCCTTGCTTGCTTACATAAAATTGAAAGCTATGATGGCAAGGCGGAAGCTTCATTTGGCCTAGTTCTCCCACATTCCATGCACTCACTAGGAGGCGACGAGAGTGCGGATTTTTTTTAATTTCTTCAATTACCCATCGCAGCTGGTCGATGGTTTGCTTTTCTGCTTTCCAAGCTCTCCACTGTTTGCCATAAATGGGGCCTAAATTTCCATTTTCATCTGCCCATTCATCCCAAATAGTGACATTATGTTGATGTAAAAAATCTGTGTTAGTATCGCCCTTAATAAACCATAACAGTTCGATTACAATTGACTTGAAGTGTATTTTTCGATTGGTAAGAAGAGGGAAACCTTCTTTTAAGTTAAATTTAAGATGTTGCCCAAAAATACTGAGTGTGCCTACACCCGTCCTATCTTTTCTAGCTTCTCCATTTTTAAGGATATTTTCTATTAGGGCTAGGTAATTTTCCATTATTATGCGCTTATAGGCCTTGCAATAAAATTAGAAAGCCTGGCTTAAAATTGCCAGGCTTAATTCAAATTATTTTACAAACACCATTAGTGAGCATGAGAATGTGAGTGCCCTGCCCCATGTTTACAAGCAGGCTTTTCTTCATTAGAAATAAGCTTATATTTCCACCCTCCTTCTTTGAGAGCTGAATGAATTACAGAACAACAACCCATTTGAGGTTTGTCATAATAAATAACTACTTCTCCAGAGCTATGATTTACTTGCACGTCTTTTACACCTTTTAATTGCATAAGCTGGGCTTTCAATTCATTAGCTACTTTTTCCGACTTAATTTTTTTGACTTCTAGCTTCATTACAGAAGTTTCGTTGTTACCATGCTCTCCACATGCCCTAACATTTGAAGCTTGAAGAAACAAAGCTATTGAGAAAAATAAGATTGCAATGTACCTTACCATAAGTCTTTTCAATAAACTTGTTTTAATTAGATTAGAGTCATTTTCATTTATTTCAATACTAAAATACAATTAATCTATGTTTCTTTCAAACATAAAGTGTTAAAATTTGTTAACTATTTCTCTTTATAGTAAAGAAATATCATACATAAACTAATGCTTTTCAAAAAAATATTGATGGATAGGAATTAATTTTAAACATTCGATCTTCTCTATCTAGGCAAAAACAAGAATGCGCCTTTAAGCTTAAGACGCACTATTCTCAATGTTTGTTTTCTCTTGAGTATTATCGTAAAAGTGTAATAGTACCCCTAAATTGGTGCCACTTACCAAGTCTATCTTCAGCTTCTACGGTGAAGATATATATTCCCTCGGGTAATGGACCCCCACTTGAACTACCATCCCAATAACTTGTTTCGGGACTAAGATTCCCTAGAGCCCTATTTTGAAATACGATTTTTCCCCACCTATCAAAAATGGTTAACTTATGCTGGATTACATTGATAGAGTACATGTACCAAATGTCATTTTGTAAGTCTCCATTAGGCGAAAAAGCATTAGGCGCCCAAAAGTAGGGGGCATTATTACAGGAGTCTGGGCGACTCACTTTATAAACACGCTGTATTTTACATTCTATAGTTGGGAATTCTATAATTGCCATATAATTACCTGGCTCCTTCACTTTAATTGAGAGGCTATTTTCTGCTAAGCTTACCCATCTTACAGAGAGCGGTCGTGGTAAAGAGGTAGTATCAATCCATAATTCTTTTTCTATGCAGTTATCTATTGTGGTAAATATAGTATCTTGAGGTTGTAACCTTAATACCCTAACATGAAACTTTTGAATAGCTTTACATCCCCACTCGTCGCTTACCTGAACTTCATAAAGTCCACTATTTCGAACAAAAATTGTAGAATTATTTTCGCCTGTGCTCCAATTCCATACTTTACCCTTTTGAGCTGTTAGTCGTCCACCCTGATTGCAAAAAATTACTTCTTTTTCGAAGCTTTCTATTTGTGAAATAACAGCATCTAATTTTAGCCATTGGCTTTTGCAGCCTGTTGGCGAATCATAGCTTTGAAAGTAATATGCTTGGCTTTGATTCAAAAAGGGAGTTGTGTAATGGTAGGGCTCTTCTAGAAGAGAATCTATAGGGGGAGTATCTATACTGTGATGAACATAAATAATGCTTCCTGTATTAGAATTACGTAATATAGTAAATGTAAGTTTTCCAGCGTCGCACCTTCCTACCGGAAAGCCAAAAGGAGGAGCTG
>JANWXU010000071.1 GCA_025057395.1 Bacteroidia bacterium
GGTCCTGTCCAAGTGTAGGTTGCACCAGGTACTAAGGTTGCATTTAGTTGAAGTTGCCTTCCTGCACACAAAGGACCATTATTTGTAGCACTAATTGTTTGCGTAACTCCTGGATTTACTACGACAGTTACCGTAGCAACCTCAGACACACAATTACCAATAGTAGCTGTTACGCTGTAGGTTCCAGAGTTAATTTGCATTGCATTAAGTATACGAGGATTTTGTTCTGTAGAATTAAATCCTCCTGGCCCTCTCCATGAATAAAGGGCATCTGGTGCCGAGGAAGCTATAAGGTTAATTGTTTGCCCGCTACAAACCGGAGAGTTACTACTAGCTACCAGATTAGTTACAGCACGATTAACAATTACGTTTGTTGTAACAACATTCGAAGAGCAATTGCCCACCGAGGTTCTTACAAAATACAGACCTGCATCTTCAAGCTTAACATTATTAATTACTGGGCTCTGTAAACTAGAACTAAATCCACCCGGTCCTGTCCAGGTATAGGTTGCACCTGGTACTGTAGAAGCATTGAGCTGCAAAGTTCTACCCTCGCATACCGGACCGTTATTATTGACCGATGGCGGCTCAGGCTTAGGATTAACTGTAACATTAGTAATTGCCACCCGAGAGGAACAATTATTTAGGATAGCAATTACATTATATATACCTGACTCTGCTACCGAAACATTGCTGCGCGTAGGATTAGGCTCGGAAGCAAAGAAGCCATTGGGTCCTGTCCATGCAAAAGTGCTAATATTACCACTTACCGTTGCACTTAGTTGAAGAGTCTCGCCCGCACAAAGAGGACTATTGCTCTGTACACTTGGAACGTCGGGAGTCTGGTTAATTTCTACAATTACAGAAGCTGGCTCCGAGGTACAACTTTGTATAATAGCTATAACTGTATAAAATCCCGACATAGCAACTGTAGTATTAGTTCTAGTAGGATTTTGTAATTGGGAGGTAAAGTCCCCTTGCCCTGTCCAAACGTAAGTAGCACCCGGTACAGATGTAGCACTCAAATTGAGAGTTTGACCACTACAAATAGGAGAATTACTCGAAGCCGAGGGAGCCGGCGGCCTACGGCGAATTGCCACATTCACTGATCCTGAAGTTAAAGAGGTACAACCATTTACAATTGCAGTGACGTTATAGGTACCTGCATTTGCTACAGTAGCATTTGGAATGGTAGGCTGCTGTTGGTTGGAAGTAAAGCCATTAGGACCTGTCCAGAAATAAATAGCATTTGGAATCTGAGAAGCCGTTAGGTTCAATGTTTGCCCCTCACAAAGAGGTCCATTGCTCCCTGCCGATGGGCCGTTAGGAATAGGATTAACTACCACGGTAGTACCCGCTTGTGCAGAGGTACAACCTGCTACTACAGCTCGTACATAGTAAGTACCCGCATCGAAAACAGAATTAGCTCTACGCGTTGGAGAATTACCTGTGGCAGCAAAGCTATTAGGACCTGTCCAAATAAAGTTAACTCCTGGTTCGCCTGTAGCGGTTAATACAATAGTTTCACCTACACATCTAGGTCCATTATTCAGTGCAAAAGGCGCATTCGGCACACGATTCACTACTACTGGTACACTCACAGAAACTGAAGTACATCCTGCTAAAATAGCTACTACACTGTAGTTACCTCCATCACTCGTAGAGCTTATACTTCTCGATGGAGATTGTTGGGTAGAAATGAATCCATTAGGCCCGGTCCATCGGTAAGTCGAGTTCACAGGACCCAAAGCATTTAGAGTAAGTGTCTCGCCTACACAAACTGGTGCATTACTTGAAGCGGTAGGAGCAGAAGGTATAGGATTTACTAGCACGGTTGCTACTGCTGCTGCAGAAGTACAATTGCCTATCATAGCTGTTACGCTATAATAGCCTGCATCAAAAAGACTTAGATTACTTCGACGAAATACAGGCCCATTACCAATTAGATTAAATCCATTAGGCCCCGACCACATATAAGTAGCTCCCGCTTGCGCATCTACAGTTAAAGTAAGAGTCTCACCTACACACTTAGGTGAATCAGTAACTACATTAGGAGTAGTAGGAGAGTTCAAAACTTCAACGTTAGTAGTGCCAAAGTCAGAAGTACAAGAACCAAGGATTGCACTAACACTATATACTCCACCATCCTGTAAAGAAGTTAGATTTCGAACCGCATTAGCGCCCATTGCCATGTAGCCATTAGGGCCCACCCACATATATTCGACGCCGCTAGGCCCAATAGCCGTAAGATTTAGTTCAGTTCCAACACATTTAGGACCATCGTTAAAGGCTAGCGGTTGAGCAGGAAGAGGATTGACCTCTACTCGAACAGTTGCAGTTTGTGAGGTGCAACCTTCTATTACTGTTCTTACAGAATACAAGCCTGCATGAGTTAGTGAAAGATTAGAACGAGTAAAATTAGGACCTGCCCCCGAAACATTGAAATTATCTGGACCTGTCCATACGAAAATTGCGTTAGGCTCTCCTGTAGCCGAAAGTGTTAAAGTTCCCCTTTCACACTTTGGAGAATCAGAGGAGGCTACCGGCCTCGCCGGAATTGGATTAACAATTACGTTTGCAGTTGCAGGTAAGGAAGTACACCCATTTACTATTGAAACCAAGGTATATACACCAGCATCCGCTAGAGTAATTCCAGGCTTTATGAATTCTGGACCAGAACCGGAAACCGTATATCCTCCCGGTCCACTCCAACTATATAGCGTGTTGACACCTCCTGTAGAAGAGAGCCTCAATACCTGTCCAACACAAATTGGGGAGTTAGTAAGAGCTTGTGGAATCGTAGGCCGACTATTCACCACTACATTAATAGTAGAAGAATCAGAAGGACAACCGTTAAGAATAGCTGTAACACTATAAATACCTGCTTCCCCTAGCCCCATATTTGAGCGGCTAAAAGTTGGACCATTACCTGTTACCAAGAAGTTACCTGGTCCACGAACCACATAAGAAGCACCTGGAATACCCGTGGCAGTAATCACGAGCGTTTGACCTGCGCATACAGGTGCGTTACTTGTAACATTAGGTCTACCCGGCTTCGGATTTATAGTAACTACCGTAGTGGCTGGCAATGAAGTACAACCAGCCGTGGAAGTAACCGTCACGGAATAAGTACCTGCATTTATTAACTCTACAGGGCGGCTAACATTTTGACCCGTAGTGCTAAAACCATTAGGACCCGTCCACTGATAAGAAGTAACATCAGGCACATTTGATGCAAAGAGATTAATACGCGCCTGACCTACACATAATGGACCATTATTAGTTGCAATAGGAGGCGTAGGTAATTTATTAACGACAACAGGAACAGGTTGAGAGCTCGGAGAAACACAACCATTTACAACCGCTCTTACATAATAATCCCCCTCTTCGCTAGTTGTAATACTTTGTCTTACAGGAAATGGCGTGGTAGCCGTAAATGAATTAGGACCATTCCATATGAACGTTGTGCCTACAGGAAACTCACTAAAGTTGTTTATCCTTAGATTTAGTTCGTCTCCAACACATAAAGGACGATTTTCACCAAAAACATTATAGAAGGAAGCTTCTGGCCTGGGGGGAACTGGATTCACAAAAACTTGCGTGATCCCTACTACAGAAGTGCAGTTATTGAGTATTGCTATAACACTATAGGTACCTGCATCCATAGTAGAAGTCAAAACTCTACTTGGATTAGGACCTATAGCATTGAATCCATTAGGTCCTGACCATATATAGGTAGCCCCTGCTGTACCCGTTGCGGTCAAATTCAATATATCGCCTACGCACTTAGGCGAATCACTCGAAATTGATGATATGGTGGGTATTGGATTGACCACTGCGTTAACAGAAGTGCGATTACTTCCGCATCCAGTCTCAGTACTAAAGCTTTCTATAAAGAAAGTAGTGTTCGTATTAATAACTGGGCTTGTAATTTCGTAAGGAGGATTATTATCAGTGACTAACGGAGCCCCCCCTGTAGCTTGGGTAAACAGGCGAATCTGATTACCCGAGGGAGAACCCATGGTAGCTGTAAATGTTACTACTCCTGTACCGCACCTAGTAACGTCTGATACGCTAGGAGCACCTGGCAAACTTTGTATAGTAATTAGAACTTGCGTTCTAGGACTTTCACAATTAGAAAGAGTGTTTACCGCTCCTACGTAGATTGTAGAATTAGAATTGATGAACGGAGTTGTAAGCTCATAAGGTAAAGAATTGTCCGCAGCCAAGGCTACTCCTCCTGTAGGTTGATCGTATAAGCGAATTTCAGTTCCTGGAGGATTACCCATGCTCGCACTTATCACCACAGGGCCAGGCCCACAACGCGATACATTCTGCGCAAATACCCTACCTGGAATTGGATTAATAGTGGCAGTTGCAGGCGTTCTTATACTCTCACATCCGGTTGCAGTATTGACATTACTAATATAATAGACGGTCGTTGTCTGATTGTCAGGAGTACGTAACGTATAGGGCGAAAAACTAGCTGTAGCAAGCGGAGTACCTCCTACTTCAGAATCATATAATTTCATCTGGTTACCTACAGGCTGAACCATCGTAGCTGTAAACACTACAGCTCCTGGGCCACAACGTGAAACACTCGAAACAGCTGGAGATCCCGGAATTGGATTAATAGTAGCCACTATTGGCGTTCTACTACTTGCACAACTTGTATTTGTATTTACACTTTCTATGAAGAATGTAGTAGTAGTAGCTAAGGGAAGAGTAGTAAATTCAAACGGTGCACTCGCAAAGTTGGCAATTGGGAGTCCGCCAATTCCTTGAGAATAAACACGAATTTCATTACCAGCAGGCGTACCTAAGCTCATTGTAAAAGTAACACTTCCAATGCCGCATCGCGCCTGATTTTGTGCAAGGGGTGCTCCTGGAATAGAATTAATAATTGCCAAGACAGGTGTACGAGGACTTATGCACTGCGTAAGAGTATTCTGAGCCTCAAGGTAGAATAAGGTATTTGTATTAATAGGAGTAGAAATTGTTAGCTCAAATGGAGGAGTTTGGTCAGTAGCGATAGCTTGTCCTCCTATGGGTTCATTATAGAGACGCATAGTTGTACCCCCTGCATTAGACTGTGGGTAAAAAGTTACTATACCTGTTCCGCAACGAGAAACATTTTCAGCCACTGGAGCAGGCGGTAATGGATTGGCTGTAGCTGTGGCTAATACACGATTGCTTTCGCAACCCGTTACGGTATTAAGCACGGAAACATAGTATTGATTAGTAGTAGTTAAATCTACAGGTAGCGTAAATGGCGATGTCGCATCTTGAGTTAGGGGAGTTCCTCCAAATTCTGAATCATAAAGGACTACCACGTTTCCAACCGGTAGTGTCATAGTGGCCGTAAAGGTAACTGGCCCTGGTCCACAACGCGAAACATCATTCACGATTGGGGCTCCCGGAACCACATTAACCGTAGCTGCAACAGGAGTTCTTGGACTTTCACACCCTGAACTTTGATTTGCACTAGCTAAATAAAAAGTAGTAGTAGAGACAATAAAGGGTGTATTAAGAATGAAAGGATTACTATTCACCGTTGCTATTGGCGTACTACCAGTAGGCTGGTTATACAAACGCATCTGATCACCCGCTGGAACTGACATATTAGCGATTATCTCTACAATACCTGGGCCACAACGCTCTGCTCGTACTATAGTTGGAGACCCCGGACTGGGACTAACGCGGGCTTGCACTTGAGTTCTATTGCTCTTACACCCTGTAATAGTATTTTCGCTTTCAATAAAGAACACTGTTGTGGAGGTAAGCACGGGAGTGGTTAATTCATAGGGCGGATTTGCGTCTGTAGAAACCGGTGAACCACCCGTTTGTTCAAAATATAAGTTCATCTGGTTACCCGCTGGCGTACCCATCGATACATTAAAAGTTACCTGCCCGTTCCCGCAGCGTAAAGCATCTGCTGCAATGGGGGGAGCTGGCAAAGTATTAACAATTGCGGTAACTGGTGTTCTGTTACTTTCGCAAGTTGTTACCGTGTTAACAGCAGCTACATAAAACGTAGTAGTTGCACTAATGCGTGGTGTAGTTAAATTGTAAGGCTGTACATTGTCTATTGCTATTGGAGAACCACCAAATTGTGAGCTATAAAGCAGCATCTGATTACCTACAGGCACGTCCATTAAAGCCGTAAATTCAACTGTTCCAGGTCCACACCTAGACACATCACTAACAAGGGGAGCACCCGGAGAGCTATTTACTACGGCAAGAACGGGAGTCCTTTGGCTAACGCAGCCCGTAATAGTATTAACACTTTCGACAAAGAACGTAGCGGAACCTGCTATGGAAGGGGTTGTTAAAGTGTATGGAGAGGAATTATCAGTAGCAAGAGGCGTTCCTCCCACTACAACATTGTATAGTCGCATCTGATTACCTACCGGCGAACCCATCAAAGCAGTAAAGGTAACTGGACCAGCTTCGCACCTCGAAACAGACTCTACGATAGGAGCACCTATAGCCGGGTTAACAGTTGCTGTCACCGCTGTTCTTGGAGAAGCACAGCCCGTATTGATGTTTACACTCTCTATATAGTATGTAGTTGTAGAACTTATAGAAGGACTTACAAGTTCAAAAGGAATAGAATTATCTACAAATAGCGGAATATTATCCGTAACACTAGCATAAAGTCTCATTTCATTACCTGGGGGAGAGCCAGGTGATACAACAAATGTTACAGGCCCCGGTCCACAGCGAGATTCATCAGCAGCTATAGGCTGACCTGGCACTGAGTTAACTATTGCAGTAACTGGAACCCTTAGACTCGAGCAATTGGTGGTTGTATTTACGCTTTCTAGGAAAAAGTTCGAAGTAATACCAATAGAAGGAGTAGTTAACTCATACGGAGGCTGATTATCGGTAGAAATAAGCGAACCTCCTGCTGCAGCATCCCATAACCTTAATTCGGTTCCAAAGGGAGAGGTCATCGAAGCAGTAAAGGTTACAACTCCACTTCCGCACCTGGAAACAGTAGGAGCTACTGGCGAACCTGGTATAGGATTTACTTGCGCCGTTACTGCAATTCTTGGACTTTCGCAACCTGAAGAAGTGAAAACACTAGCTATGTAGAACGTAGTAGTTGTGGTCAGTATGCCCGTAGATAATTCATAGGGAGGATTATTATCTGAAGATATAAAGACTGAAGAAGTTTGGTCTTGATACAGCCTCAATTGATTACCCGCAGGACTCCCCATGAAAGCCACAAAAGTTACTATACCATTTCCACAACGAGCCGTTACAGTATTAGGGGGCGAGGGTATTCCAGGGACAGGATTAATAATAGCATTTACTGTGGTACGAGGACTCTCACAGCCCGTACTCGTTATTACTGAAGAAATTGAAAATGCAGTCGTTGCATTAATTTCAGGCGTAACTAGGGTATAGGGAGAGGTAGATGCTTTTACAATAGGAGTACTCGAACCCTCCGTAGCGTATAGACGAATTTCATTACCTGCCGGATTACCCATAATGGCAGTAAAAGTAACCGAACCAGGTCCACAGCGTGCTTCATCTTGCACAATAGGAGCTGCTGGCACCTGGTTAATAGTAATCGTTACGGGTACCCTTGGACTTACGCACCCCGTAATATCACTAAACGTTTCGGCAAATACTGTAGTGTTAGTCCCGATAGAAGGTGTTACTAAATTAAATGGGAAACTTCTATCTGTATCCAACAGTGTTCCTGCTATCTGAGAATCAAATAGACGAATTCCGCTTCCTATCGGAGGAGTCATGGATGCGGTTACTATAACACTGCCTTGGCCGCATCGCGACACATTTTCGACCGTCGGCGTTCCTGGAATTGGATTAACTACAGCAACTACTTGCTGCCTTTGACTAGCACACCCTGTTCCTGTATTGAACATTTCAATATAGAAAGTAGAAGTACCTACCAATGAAGGTGTAGTTAACTCATACGGAGCCACATCGTCTACTGCAATAGGTGTAGTGCCCGTAGGAGAATTAAAGAGCCGCATTCTATTCCCCACAGGAAACGTAGGGGTTGCAGTAAAGGTAACTGAACCAGGACCACAGCGCGAAACATCCTGAGAATTAGGCGTACCAGGCGCCGGGAATATAGTTGCTGTCACAGCTGTTCGAGCACTTTCACACCCTGTACCCGATGAAACACTTGAAATATAAAAGGTAGTTGTTGCATTAATTACTGGTGTAGCAAGCTCATAGGGAGAACTATTGTCGGTTTGTATAGGCGCTGAAGCAGTGGGTGATTCATAAAGCCTCATTTCGCTTCCTTCTGGAGACCCCATAGAAGCGATAAAAGTTACACTTCCACTTCCACATCGGCTCACGTCGGAGGCTATCGGTTGACCTGGCAAAGAGTTAACAATTGCGGTAATCGGTAGCCTTTCGCTAACACAGCCTGTAAAAGTATTAGCTACCGCTGCATAAAAAGTCGTAGTAACTACCAACGAATTAGTTGTTAAGAAATATGGCGCCGTATTTGCCGAAGATATAGGACTCCCTCCTACAGCTGTAGAATATAGAAGTATTTGATTCCCCGTAGGAACGCTTACATTAGCAGTAAAAGTTACAGGACCATTTCCACAACGAGATACATCGGCAATGATGGGCAAGCCAGGTATATCATTTATGTTAGCCACTACCATTTTCCTGGCACTTTCACAGTTAGAAACGGTATTAAAGCTAGAAATGTAAAAAGTAGTAGTATTACCTACAGGGGGAGTAGTTAATTCATAAGGAGCTACTGCATCGGTAGCTATGGGAGCCCCCCCCGAAGAAACTGTGTAAAGATTCATCTGATTACCGGCGGGGATAGTCATAGCCCCACTAAAAGTAACCACCCCTGAACCGCACCTAGATACATCTGCAACACTCGGCATGCCAGGTGCTGGATTAATAATAGCATCTACTGGCGTTCTTGGACTTTCACACCCTGTACTTGCAATAGCACTTGCAATGAAGAAGGTCTGAGTACTATTTACAGGCGGAGAAACTAATTTAAATGGGAAATTATCCTTTACTGCTAAGGGCGCTCCTCCTACAGAGGTGCTATATAATAACATTCGGTTTCCTGCAGGTGCATTCATAATACCCTCAAATTCTACACTTCCGGGACCACATCTTTGTACACTAGCTGCTCCTGGAGCGGCTGGTACAGGATTGATAATTGCGTTAACCGCAACTCTTTGGGAGGCACATCCTGTTAAAGAATTAAAGCTTTCCACATAGAATACACCATTAACAGTTAATGGTAAAGGAGTAGTTAACTCATAAGGTACAGTGTTATCGGTAGCAATCGGGGTACCCGAGCCTGGTATAGGATCATTAAAAAGTCGCATTACGTTTCCTGGGGGAGCACCTGGCTGAACAGTAAATGTAACTACACCTGTACCACAACGCTGCGCATCTTGTACAATAGGATTACCTGGAATAGGTGATATTTCCGCAGTAACCATCAGGCGACTACTTTCACAACCTGTAGAAGATATTCTAGTAGAAATGTAAAAAGTAGTAGTAGTGGTGAGAGAAGGAGTAGTAAGGTTATATGGTGGAGCATTATCCGTATCTATTGGAAATCCTCCTGTAGCGGTTTGGTACAAGTTCACAACATCTCCTGCAGGAATATTCATCTCCGCTGTAAAAGTAACCAGGCCAGGGTTACAGCGCGTCACATTAGCCACTGTAGGTAAAGCAGGAAGTGGATTGATAGTTGCTGTTACTTGAATTCTATTACTAGAGCACCCTGTGTTACCATCAAACACATCAATAAAGAAATTGGTAGTAGTAGCGATTGATGGAGATTCCAGAGTAAGGGGCGCAATATTATCAGTGGCTATAGGAAAACCTCCAGCAGGTACGTTGTATAAACGTACCTCCGAGCCCGTACTTGCAGTAGCAGTGAATACCACCGGTCCACTTCCACACCTGGAAACAGCCGGAACTACTGGGGGTTGGGGCTTAGGATTAACAATTGCCAAAGCTGGCGTTCTAATGCTCTCGCAGTTAGTGGAAGCATCTGCTGCAGCGATATAGAAAACCGTAGAGTTAGCTATAACAGTAGTAGTGAGACTATAGGGTATAGTATTATCCGTATCTATTAAAGTTCCCCCCACTGGAGAGTCATAAAGCCGCATTACAGTACCTGCAGGACTGCCCATATTAGGACTAAATATCACAGTTCCCTCCCCACAACGCGGAGTATTAATAGCTAACGGCGGCCCTGGTGCATCGCTTACTGTTACTACTACCGGTATTCTTTCACTTTCACAACCTGTAGAAGTTTCAACAGCAGTCATATAGAAAGTAGTTGTAGAGGTAACTACCGGCGTAGTCAATTCAAAAGGAGATAAATTATCAAAAGCAACAGTATTACCCCCAATATCTGAATCATATAGTCGCATTTGATTACCTGCCGGTACGCCCATCGCTCCTGTGAAAGTAACAACACCTGCACCACAGCGCGACTGATTCGTTACAATTGGGTTACCAGGTGTTTGCTGTACCGTCGCAGTAACAGGCGTACGATTACTTTCACACCCTGTTATGGTATTACGAGCAGCAATATAAAACTGTGTAGTAGCCCCTATTAGGGGAGTAGTTAGAGTATAAGGAGGTAGAGTCTTAGAATCTAGCATAGTTCCACCCAGCGGCACGGAGTATAGTACCATTTGATTACCCGAGGGAGCCGAAAAGGAAGCACTAAATACCGCCTTGCCATTACCACATATTGTAACACTATTAGCAGTCGGCGGACCCGGTGGCGTATTCACTGTGACAATTACTGGTATTCTCGAACTTGCACACTGAGTTACATTATTAAAAGCTTCAGCATAAAAAGTACTGTTAGTAGTGACATTCACCACTATTTCATAAGGTGGGGTGTTATCAGCACCTAAAAGAGCACCCGAAATAGCCGAAGTAAATACATTCATTTGATTTCCTCCTGGCGTACCAGGTAACACAGTAATAGTTACGGGCCCACTGCCACAACGGGCAACGTTTGCCGCACTTGGTATACCCGGCGTTTCATTAATCACGGCTACCACAGGTATGCGACTGCTTTCACACCCATTAGTTGTATTTATACTAGCTACATAAAATGTAGTGGTTGTGGTAATTGATGGTGTCAGTAGTTCGTATGGAGCGCTAAAGTCTGTTAGGATGGGAGCTCCTCCAATTTGGTCTTTGTACAATTTCATAGCGTTTCCTGCTGGGAACCCCATAGTTACAGTAAAAGTAACAGGCCCAGTTCCACACCTTATAACATCAGCTACGTTTGGAGGCCCTAGAGCTTCTTCTATAATTGCTGTTACAGACAGGCGCGGACTTTCGCATCCTGTTTTGGAATCATAACTGGAAATATAGAATAATTGGGATGTGGTGATTGCAGGAGAAGGTACCACGTAGGGCGAAGTATTATCACTTGATAACACTGTTCCACCTATCGGAGTATTATAAAGCCTAATTTCGTCTCCTAGCGGTGCTCCCATACCTACAAAGAAATTTACAGGTCCCGGTCCGCATCTTGCCTCATCTTGCGAGGAGGGCATAGCAGGTATAGGATTAATTGTTGCGGTTACGGGAGTTCTCGGACCCTCACACCCGAGTACCAAATTTGCCACTGCGATATAGAAAACAGTAGTAGTACTGATCGGCGGAGTAGTTATAGTATAGGGATTAGCAATAACGTCGGTTGCCAGTGGAGAACCTCCCGTTGGCACGTCATATAAACGAATCTGGTCTCCTAAAATGGCGCCTAACGTGCCTGAAAAAGTTACGGGCCCTGGTCCACATCTTGAAACATCAAAAGTTGTAGGTGCGCTGGGTGGGGGATCAATAAATGCTACCGCCGGTATTCTGGAGCTCTCACATCCTGTTAAGGAGTTAGCTACTGCTATGTAAAAGGTAGTAGTTTGTGTTATAAATGGTGTTTGCAAATTATAGGGCTGAACATTATCTGTAGCGATAGCACTTCCTCCTGTAGGAGATAAGTACAACCTAACTTGGTCTCCTGGAATCAAGCCCATATTTACCGTAAAGGATGAACTACCTGGCAAACAACGGAAAACATTCGATACGGTGGCCGGCGGTGAAGGAACTTGTTGAATTGTAATAATAACAGGTGTACGCGGAGCACCCTGCGTACTATTGCATCCCGTTTGACTATTTTGCACCTCCAAGTAATATGTAGTGTTGGTTGCGAGTAAAGACACATTTAACTCATAAGGAGGTGTATTATCAGAGGTAACTTCTGTACCCCCTAAAGGTAGATCAAAGGCTTTGATAACATCCCCTGGTGGTACACCCATGGAAGCATATATAGTAACAGGCCCGGGGCCGCAACGAGAAACATTCACCGTACCCGGAGGACCAGGCAACGGATTTACACTTGCAACGATAGGAATGCGCTGACTTATACAATTAAGCACAGTGTTTACACTTTCTACATAATATGTAGTTGTAGCTGTTATAGTAGGAGTAGTAAATTCATAAGGAGCTATGTTATCTGTTGTTAAGGGAGATCCGCCTACAGGCACATCATAAAATCGCATTTCGTTACCTAATGGATTCCCCATATTAGCAGTAAAAGTAAGTGTACCCGGACCACAGCGTGTTAGGTCTAAGGACGTAGGATTCCCAGGGTTAGGGTTAATAGTTGCCACTATAGGTACCCTCGTACTCGGACAGGTAGAATTAGGATTGATGGTTATACTTTCTATGTAATACGTCGTAGTGGTTACTATCAAAGGAGTTGTAAATAAGTATTGCGGCCCTGTTAGTACATCTATAGGTGTAGCATCAGTTACCTGTGAATAAACCCTTATTTGAGTTCCGGGAATATTCCCCATTTGTGCGCTAAAAGTAAGGACTCCGGGTCCACACCTTGATACGGGTGCTGCTGAGGGTGGGTCAGGATTAGGATTAGGATTTACGTTCCCATTAGCTATAGTAGAAGCACTCACACATCCTGTTACAGTATTTACTACACGAAACTGAAACTGAGTGTTGGCATTAATATTAACTGTTAGTTCATAGGGCGGAGAATTATCTACTACCAATAAATTGTTGAGATTATCTAATAATTGAACTTGGTTACCCGGCACAGCACCCATAGTCGCAGTAAATACCACCGGACCTATTCCACATCGCTCAACGTTAGGTACTACAGGTGCAGTAGGTACCGGATTAATAAAAGCAGATACCATAATCCTCGTTGGACTAGAGCAGCCCGTTGAAGAATTAAAAACATCTATATAGAAATTAGTATTACCCTGTAAGGGGGCTGGAGGAGAAGGTACTGTTAAAGAATATGGGAAACTAGGATCAGAAGCTATAGGCGTCTCTACTGCAGGAGCCGGCGGTGGAGCAGGTAGCGTCCAAAGCCTAACCGTAGTACCCGGAGGCGAACCCATATTAACAGTAAAAGTAACTGTTCCTTGGCCACAACGAGAGACATTAGCTGCACTGGGAGGACCCGGTAATGGATTTACAGTAATAGTAATAGGAGTACGAACTGTACTGCTACACCCCGATACACCATCAAAAGACTCAACATAGAATATAGTTGTTGCACTAATTACACTCGTATTTAAGGACCACGGCGGTGTGCCCGTAGCTATTGCTAAGGGGGAGCCCCCCGTAGGACTATCAAACAAACGAACCCCCGTTGCCCCAACAGCAGTAATACCTTGAATTACAGTGCTACCACTTCCACAAATTGATTGGTTAGATGCTCCTAAAGAAGGCGGAGCAGGATTAGCAACAACATTAATTTGAACGGGCGTACGATTTACTAAGCCAAATACACTACTACACCCTGTATTGGCGTTGAAAGCTTCTAAATGAAATGTTGTGTTCTGGTTTAAGACGGGAGTGGTTATAGTGTAAGGGCTAGAGGTTGCAGTACCCAAAAGCGCACCTCCTGGAGCAGGCGCATTGTACATTCGGATCTCAGTGCCCGGTACTGAGCCAAACGCTGCTGTTATAGTTGCTTGTGTACCAGCACAAATTGTGATAGGTAAAGAGTTGATCACCACAGGAGCGCTCGGAATCTCATTGATAGTTGCAATTACAGGAACATAATTACTCACACAAGCATTACTTCCCGTACCTAACACTGCTTGCATGTAATAAGTAGTAGTTACGCCTGGAGGCGGAGCGGGCGTTAAATTAAACGGTGCTGCTGTGGCAGAAGCTACCACAGGTGAGCCCGAAACTGGTTGGGTATATAGGTTTATAACACTTCCACTAGGAATTCCCATACTTGCAGAAAATGTCACATTACCTACCCCACACCTTGCAACATTGTTTGCGGTTGGATCACCAGGCACTGGATTAACCGTAAAAGTAACAGGAACTCGATTACTTGAGCAATTCGTAGAATTATCTACCGCCGCAAGGTAATAGGTAGTAGTAGTATTTACAGAAACTGAGAAACTATAAGAAGGCCCCGTAGAAGCACCTAATAAATTGCCCCCTGCAGGAGCATCCCATAACCTTGCAGATTGTCCCCCAAAACCTAAAGTTCCATTGAAATTAATAATACCCGGACCACATCTTGGAGGGGGATTAGTAGCAGTAGGATTCTGCGGAATCGTGAATACAGAAACAGATACAGGTACCCTACTACTAGCGCACCCGGAAACCGAATTAAAATTGTCAACAAAAAAGGTATAGTTGCCTGGCGCCAAAACATTGGTGGTTAGCTCGTAATTAGGAGGTGTATTATCTGAGTCTATAATTACTCCTCCCACCGGAAGATTCCATAACCTTATAGTGGTTCCGGCGGGAAATCCCATTATAGCAGTAATAGTAACCTGTCCTGCACCACAGCGACTAGCATTAAAAGCAATAGGGGCGCCCGGAACAGGCTCTATACTTACAGTAACGGGAATTCTTGGACTTTCACAATTACCTGAGCCCGGGGTAGTATTAGCAGCAGAAACATAGTAAGTAGTAGTAGCATTAGCGGGAACGACTAACGTATAAGGGAAAGTATTATCCGTAGCAATAGGAGCATCTGTACCACTAGGAAGTGTATAAATTCTTGCCTCGTTACCTGCGGGAGCTCCCATATTTACCGTGAAAGTAGCTGTACCTCCCGAGCCAGCACATATTGTAATATTGGCCACATTAGGAGTTGCTGGAACCGGTAGCACAGAGGCTGCTATTAAAGTTCTTGTCGTACTCTCACAGCCAGTTATGGTTTGAAAGCTAGAAACATAATAACTGGTATTCGTAGCTATGTTGACTGTAAAAGTAAACGGAGATGTAGCGGTTCCAATTAAGTTTCCTCCTGGTAAGGGAGCATCGTAGATTCTTACTTGATCACCTTGTGTTACTATTGGATTTAATACTACGGGACCAGGACCGCAACGTGCGGGTGCAGGATTAGGAGGAGTAGGAGCTACTGGTGATTGATTTACAGTCGCAACCACTTGAATTCGGTCACTTGAACAGTTTAAGGAGCTGTTAAAACTCTCCACATAAAAAGTGGTCGTAGCGCTAACGGGAGTAGGAATAGTTAACTCATATGGAGAGAGACCATCTGTAACTAACAAATTACCCCCTACCGGTGCATCAAATATCCGAATCACATCTCCGGCGGGCACCCCCATTTGTACAGTAAATGTAACAAAGCCAGCATTACAGCGGCTTACATTTAGTGCTGAGGGTATACCTGGAGCGGGTATAACTGTAGCAACCACCGGAACCCTACTACTTTCAAAACAAGTAGGGCTATTCACAGCTGCCACATAAAACATTGTAGTAGTAGAAATTACACTACTCAATAATTGGTAAGAAGGACCCGTCGTTGCAGTAGCTATAGCTGCGCCTCCACTTGGTAAAGTATAGAGCCGCATTGCATTTCCTGCTGGCGCTCCCATAAATGCCGAAAATACTACCGTTCCTGTGCCACATCTTTGCACATTATTTACTGTTGGAGTACCAGGTATAAAATTAGCTTGCGGTGTGCCTGGTGTGGCTAAAGGTTCTTGAGCCGGATTACTTAACACAGCTAAAGTACCATTTCCTCCTCTTTGAGCTGGGGTTGCAGGAAGAATATTAGGAGTAGGAATTAAAAATGAATCTGCCCCTGAAACATTTACAGTGTAACCTGTAGGGATAGCACTATCGTAAAAAATCTTTACTCTTCCACCACTTCCTCCTCCTGCTCTTGTATTAGCAGGTTTTCCTCCTCGAGCAATCAGCTGAGCACCTACTAGTACCATTGTATGACGAGCCCTTAAGAGAATTCCTCCTCCAGCACCACCACCTCCCCCGTCAGTGTTCTGGTCCTCTGCACCGCCGTTTTCACCATTCATTGATATTTTTCCACTTATAATAATGGAATTTGCTTCTAAATGTACAGCCCCTCCTCCATTTCCGCCTTGGTTAGTGTTAGGGGGTGCCAATATAGCACCTGATCCTGTAGCTCCCCCCGCTCCCATATCTATATCCAGACCTGTAGCAGTACCATACGGCAAGGCAGCTCCACCACAACTTAGCGGCAGTGGTGGATAGTTGGGCTGACAACCACCAATACCTCCATAAGCACCTCCTCCCCCCGATCTACCTGGCTGAACTTGGGGAGGAGCAATTCCTCCTCCTACCCCTAGCGAAGGGCCTACCCCATTAGTAGCTGGCAAAACTTTTGATCCACTATATCCCCTTCCATTTCCATTAATAAAGCCGGCTATTCGAATAGCTCTGGCATTCACAGTTAAGACCTGCCCATTGGGAACAAACGTGTTAACCCCTGCCGGTATCTCAAACCAGTCAACATTAATATTACTTGTAAAAACTTGATTATTCGTAGCAATCAAAAAACTAGAAAAAACGCAGGCAAAACACTGGGTAGCAGCGGCATTAGGATTACCATATAACATATATATAGTAATCGTAGAATTGGCAGGTATAAAGGGAACTTTTACCCAAATAAGAGTATTAGGGGTATTAATACCGCTTTCTATCCAATAATCAAGAAAGGTACTGGAGCAATTTTGATCCACAAAACGAATATCTTGGCCTGCTGGCTGCATTTGCCCTAAGCCAATAGGAGTACTAGTATTGACAGTAATAGGAACTTGCCAATTCGTTCTAGCTGGGTTGCCAACATTATTAATAGTGATGGGTATTTGAAAACTAAAACTCGTTAATGGCTGTGCTCCCAACTTTACACAATAAATCCAGAAGCACCAACAAAGCACCCAGTAGGCAAAAAATCTAGCGTATAAGCTCCTTCGCATTTGAATAAAATATTAAGGTTTTGTATTTTATTTCTTTTTTACCAAGTTAATATTGAACTAACAAAATTACAAAAAAAATTACACGACCTCTTCCTAAGAGTGTATATACTAATGAATTAAACTTACAAGCATGCAATTTAGAAATCAGAAGTATATTATGCAATTAAAAAAAGGTTTAGTTTAGTTATACTAGAAATAAAGTAATGTTGTAATGTTGATAACCTAATTTATAGAAAACACGACTTCCTTACTTTTTTCCTTTTTTTGTTATTCTTGTTTTTTAGTACTTAAATTATTTTTAAGCTCTACCTCTGCTAGTAATTTTTTGACTTCTGCCTTAAAAGCATTTCCCCTTTCTTCAAAATTCTCAAACATATCAAAACTTGGACAAGCAGGAGAAAGTAGAACCACTTCTCCCCTTTCTGCCAAACTAAAGGCTTTTTGTACAGCCATTTGCATTGAGTCCACTTTAAACATAGGCTTACCTATTCCAGAAAAAGCTTCGGCAATCCGTTCTACCTCTCTGCCCAATAAAATCAAAGCTTTAACTTTCTCTTTAACTAAAGGAAATAACATTCCAAAGTCTGAAGTGCCTGTATCCTTTCCTCCTACTACCCAGATAACATTTCTATTCATTTGCTCTAGAGCAAACCAAGCAGAATTAACGTTAGTAGCCTTAGAATCATTGATAAATTCAACACCTTCGATCTCGCATACTCTTTCAAGCCGATGCTCCAAATTTTCGAAGGTCATAAAACTATTTCGAATGGACTCTTTTTTTATATCCAATAGATTGCCCACTAGACCCGCCGCCATGGAATTATAGATAAAACTCTTACTACGGCTCTGGGCTTCATCAATTGGTATTTTGATAGTTTTTGCTCCTTTGGGTTTATCCTTTTTCATGTGAAAACATATTGAATTTCCATCAAACCATGCATTTAGTTCTTCCCTAGGCTCCCATCCAAAACACAATGGCTGTGATAAGTACTTCGCTTTCGCTAATTCCTGAACAAGCAAAGGACTATCGCAACCATAAATGAAAAAATCCTCCGCTACCTGATTCTTAAAAATATTAAACTTAGCTTTTGCATATAGGCTAAGCTGATTATTATATCTTTCTAGATGGTGTGGGTACAAATTTAATATTAATGCTATATTAGGACGAAATTTTTGTATAAATTCTAGTTGGTAGCTACTTACTTCTAATACGTACCACTGGGGTTCCTTCTGTAACAATAAGCGGGCAAAACTATATCCAATATTTCCCCCTAATTGCACATTCCAATTAGCTTGCTTTAATATGTGGTAAATTAAACTCACAGTAGTGGACTTACCATTCGTACCCGTAACAGCAATAATCTTGGCCGCAGTTACAAATTGATAAGCAAATTCAATTTCAGAATAGGTAGGAATTCCTTGAGCTAACAAATCCTGTATATAGGGCAAATAGGGCGAAATACCAGGACTCTTAATAACTAGCTCTGCTTCACGTAGTAACTTAAGGGTATGTTGCCCTTCTTCAAAAGGAATATTATTTTCTTCGAGCTCCTTTCTAAAATTCGGTTTGATAATAGAAGCATCCGAAACAAAAACATTTAAGCCCTTGCTTTTGGCAAGTAGCGCAGCTCCCACACCGCTTTCCCCTGCTCCTAGTACAACAATTAAATTGCTTTTTTTCACTACCTTAGCTTCAAAGTGACCAGAGTTAATATTCCTAGTAGTGCAGTAATAATCCAAAAACGAGTAACTATTTTCGCCTCGTGCCAACCCATAAGCTCAAAGTGGTGGTGCAAGGGAGCCATTTTGAATATTCGCCTTCCTTGTCCATATTTTTTCTTAGTATACTTAAAGTAAGAAACCTGAATCATCACCGACAAAGACTCTATGAAAAAAATACCACATAATACAGGTAAAAGCAGCTCTTTTTTTACCATTAAAGCCATTACTCCTAAGGCCCCCCCTAAAGCTAGACTGCCGGTATCTCCCATAAAAACCTGAGCAGGATAAGCATTATACCATAAAAAGCCTACACATGCTCCACTAAGTGCAATTGCAAAAATAAAAATTTCAGAGCCTAAAGGAATGAAACTAATGTTGAGATACTTTGAAAAATTAAAATTACTAGAAACATAAGCGAAAGCACCCAATACTAATCCTACAATTGCTACAGTTCCTGCCGCCAACCCATCCAAACCGTCAGTAATATTTACTCCATTAGAAACAGCTGTCACAATAAATATTACTACTAAAATATAGATAATTTTAGCCC
>JANWXU010000072.1 GCA_025057395.1 Bacteroidia bacterium
TATTTAATTTTTTATTAGAGTTAACAAGTACATAGCGGCTTGCAAGAAATTTTCCGCTTGAGTCGACTAAAAATATTCGAGCTACTCCTCTAGGCAATGTTTCCAGAGGAATAGCAAAGTTGTTTTCGCCTGTCTGTGCAATAATACTTTTTTGGAAGAAAATTTTTCCTTGAGAGGAAATCAAAATACCTAAATTTTGTGAGAGGGAGCTAAAAATACGAAGTTTAAGAATATTAGAGCTGGTGGTTTGAACTTCCCAAGTGGTACCTTTTTCTTGTACTCGAGGTAACATGAATTCTTGTTTAATACCCTGGGGCTTTGTAATTCGTACTCGATAGTTAGTCAAGGCGGAGGGAGTGAAGCGAAAGCTTCCTATGCCATTTTGTATTGTTTTTATAGAGGCGATAAAGGTGCCTGTAGGGTCTAGAATCATACCTTCTATTTCGATAGGTTGGCCTTGGGCTGTGGTTGCTCTAAAGCCTACGTGATTTTCAAAGCCGGATACCAGGCGATGTCCTTCAGGAAAAAATTGCAATTGAATATCAGCAGATTGGAGCGGAATAGGAAAATAAAAGTAATTATTAGGGGTTTTGGAGCAAATGATTTTAATTCCGTAATTTGTTGAAGGAGCAATATCAGGAATTTTTACTTGCACAATTTGTTGCCCTAGTGAGTTGGTTGTATAGGTTCTAGAAAGAAGGGTAAGTGTATCTTTAAGCAATTGGCAATTGAAAGGGGTAAAAACATAGGGTTGCAATAAGGAATCTTTGATGCTAATGTAAGCTTTAAGCCAATCTCCTGGTTTATAGTAAGGTTTATCAAAATTAAGATAGACCTTTGAAAATTGTTCTTGGGGGCAAATAATAATAATTTTTTCAAAAAATGAGGGTTTTTGACTATTTAGTTGCCAAAGGGTATAAGCTCGAAGAAGGTAGGCTCCGCTTTGTAGTTTAGAAGGAAGTGCAAATTCACCGCTAGCAATTCCTTTATTGGCAATAACTATTTTGTGCTGAAGAATTTCGAATTTGGAGTTTTTCTTACCTAAGAGCTGTACATGCAAAATCCGTCGGGTGGAAGATGGGAATAAATTAGGCGAGGTTACTAAAAAAGCGCTCCACCATATAGTTTCTCCCGGCTGGTAAAATTCACGATCGGTATTGATGAATACCCAATCTTGTTCTTGTACATTTTTTTCTAGGTTTTCTTTTAAAGTTTGTAGGAAGAAGTTATTTACATCGGAGGCTTGACCAAATAGAGAATTACTAAAGAAAGGAAACAAGGCAAAAATAAAGTTCCAGAGAGAAAGTTTGAGAAGCCCCATATTTTTGTTGCTTTTTTAGGTAGGCTAGGATAAAAATACAATAATTTTCTTCTTTTCTTTTAGTTGCGATTAGTTAAAATATTAACTTCTACTAGGTAGTGTTAATTTTGAGAAAAGAAATTTTGGATAGCTTCTGATATGAGTTCCCATTCAAAGCCTTTTTGGGCTGCATAGTGGCTTAATTTGATTTTTTTTTCATAGTTACTTAAGGTAGAGGGTAAGCTTTGCCATTTTTTTTGAAGTAGCTCGAGCAAGATGGATTCGTATAGCTTAGGATCAATGGCTTTTTGTAGAGCATTTTCTATATTTCTAGGGCTGGCGTGATGTTCTTGCAAGCCTTGTCTAATTTTTAAGCGTCCCCATTTTTTTAAAGTAAATTTTCCATACGCGTATTCGTAGCAAAAGCGCTCCTCGTTAACATAATTCTCTAAGATAAGTTCTGTAAGAATTTCTTGACTTAAAGAATAGTCGCAGCCTAAAGCAAGTAGTTTTTGTTGGGTTTCCCACGGGGAGCGCTCTTGATATAAGCAAAATTTAATAATCTTTTCTTTAATCTCGGTGATAGTAGGCCTTGGCATTAGAAAAATAAATAGGAAGCTAAAATTCAATAGCCAGAATGAGCACGTCATCAGTTTGGGGCTGCTGGCCTTTCCAATTTAGAAATTTTTGATTTAGTTGTTCTATTTGCTTAGCTAGGGGTACGGAATTTGTTTCTTCTAGATATTCAAATAACCCTCTTTTTTTAAGCCGTTTTTCCTGGGGCCCCCCTAGCTGGTCAACATACCCATCAGTGAATAAAAATAGACGATCTTTAGGAAGTAGTTGTTGGAGATGCGAGTGAAAAGTTCTAGTTTTTTCGCCAGCGCGAATATGTCCAATGGCAAGTTTGTCAGGATGCCATTCTATAATCTCATTGTTTCTAAATAGTAATATAGGGCGATTTGCACTGGCATAAATAACAGTTTTTTTATCCGGCTTTATTTGGAGGAGGGCAATATCCATACCGTCTTGAATTTCTGCTTCGGGCACTTCTTGATGTAAGCTATTAACGATTTCTTGGTGTAATTCGCCTAAAATTTGGGAAGGTTCTAGAACTTTTCTTTGCTTAACAATTAAATTAAGCGTATTAATTCCTAATACAGACATAAATGCACCTGGTACCCCATGCCCTGTACAATCGGCAACAGCGATAAATAGATTCCCCTCCTCCTCGGCAAACCAATAAAAATCGCCACTTACAATATCTTTAGGAAGGTAAAGAATTGCACTCTGGGGAAACCATTTTTGCAAACTGTGAGCTTGAGGCAAAATAGCTTTTTGGATTCTTCTAGCATACTTAATACTATCCAAAATTTCTCTTTTTTGCTCCTCAATGGTTTGGGTGCGTTCTTTTACTTTTTGTTCTAAGTATTTATAAAGCAGCGCATTATCCAGGGCGGAAGTAAATTGCTGAATGAAGGCTTTTAGAAAGTCAACTTTGTGAATGTCAAAAAAATTGGTGTTTTCGTAGTGCTCTAGTATTAATAAGCCAGAAATTTGTTGGTTTTTATAAAGGGGAAAGCAAGCAATAGCTTTGGGCTTTTTTTGCTCTAAATAAGTATCGTCTTTCCATTGCTCATTTCGGTGGGGGCTCTTTTCAATAATTGGCTGGGGGAAACTCATAATTTTTTCAAACATCTTCATTGGAATGTGGGCTTCTAACAACTCTAGGTCTGTTATAGGTCTATAGGCAGGAATGCCCTGCAAAAATTCGTTGAAAAAACCTATAGTAAAATAACGATTTTCTATAATTAAAAATTTGATAGTTAAATTTCCCCAATATTCGTTGATAACCGTGAAAACTTTTCGAATCATTTCATAAGGTTCTATTTCATTAAGCATGATGTGCCCTAATTCATTAAGTTGCTTAAAGATAAGTAGCCTTTGATTGAGGTCATAATTAGTGATGTAACTTTTAACTGCTTCTTCTATTGTAATTTTGAGGTCTTCAGTGTGCCAGGGTTTTTGCAAAAAGCGATATAAGTTAGCTTTATTAATTGCATTGCCAATACTTTCTACTGAAGCTTGCCCTGTTAGTAAAATCTTTTTGATATTGGGGTCAATATGGTTCACGTGAGTCAAGAATTCATCGCCTTTCATTCCAGGCATTAATTGGTCTGAGATTACTACGGGTATTATGTTACCCTCATTGAGTAAATCTTTTAAAACTTCTAGTCCTTCTTCTCCACTTTGTGCGATTTCAATTTGGTATTTTTTATCAAGTACAGTTTTAAGTTCCTCACGTATACTATTAAGGATAGTGATTTCGTCATCTACACAAAGGATTGTAAATTGCTCCATAAAAAATACTAGTGTGAATTAGTTGTTAGCTAAGCATTAGAGGTAATTCTACTTCAAAGGTAGTATTTCCGGGCTCTGAAGTAAAACTAATTTTACCTTCATGTTTTTCAAGTATTTTTCTGCAAATATCTAGCCCTAGGCCAGTGCCCTGCCCCTGCGGCTTGGTGGTAAAGAAGGGGTCAAAAATTTTATGTTGTATTTCTGGTGGAATGCCAGGGCCGTTATCAGTGATAGTTACAGCAATAGTGTTGGATGTTTTGGGGGCCACGCTTATTTTAATTTTGCCCTTTCCATTCATAGCGTGTACAGCATTAGTAATAAGATTAGCCCATACTTGCCCTATTTGGTCAGGATAGCCCAGGAGCTTAGGAATTTCATGGTATTCTTTTTCAACTTCAATACCGTGTTTAAGTAGATTTTCCATAAGCACTAGTACTGTCTCGATATTTTCTATTAAGTCATAAGTAACAGGGCTTTCTGTATTTTGCGTATGCGAATAATTTCTAAGCGCTTTTACTACTAGCAGTGCCTTATTTGCTGCAATTTGAATGTTTGTGAGCGCATTGTGTATTTTTCCTATTTGGCAAAGCTTGAAGAGGATAGCTTGTGCTTGAGGATGAGAAAGTAGGGAAGTATAGTTTTCTAAATTTTTATATAAACAGGTATTTAGCATTTCTTCTGCTAAAGTTCTGGTATCTTCAAAATTAAATTCTTCTAATATTCTTTCAATTTCTTTGCGGTATTGCCGTTGTTCTTTGGTAGAAAGCTTTTCTTGGTGATTTAGGCTTTGTTGTACAAGAGCAAAGAATTCTATTTTTTGTTTTTCATCCATTAGTTCTAATGTTGTAGGCAAATCGTTGATACAGGCGTGAAATTGTTCTGTTATGATTCGCGAAGTTGCTAAGATAGCGCTTACCGGAGTATTAATTTCATGAGCTACACCACTAATTAACTGTCCAAGGGCTGCCATTTTTTCGCTAATAACTAGCTTATGCTGAGTTTCTTTTAGTTCTCGCAGTGTATCTTCTAAGTATTTATTTTTATGAGCTAAATCTTCTTGTATTGCACGTAGTTCTTCTACATTTTGCCTGAGTTCTTCTTCTCGCTGCAAGAGCTCTTCGTTTTTTTGTTTCAATAGCTGTTCATACTGTTTTTGGGCGGTTCTATCGTAAGCCATAATAAGGTATCCTTCGCAAACATTTGTTTTGGGGTTCCACAGTTGGGTTAAAGATAGCATCATAGGGTAGCGTCTTCCGCTTTTGCTGATATAAATCCATTCGCTGCTATTATGCTTATTTAAAAGTAAGAGCGCTTCTAGAGTTAAAGATGATATATTGTGTTCTTTTTGTTTTTGCTTTATTTCAGAAGGATCGTGGAATACCAAAGGAGTAAGTTTACCCACTACTTCTTCTGGTTTATATTCTAAGTATCGCTCTGCACATTTATTAAATAAGCGAATATAGCCCTGGGTATCTGTTGCGATGATTAAATATTCGGCGCCATCAAGAATTGTTTGAAGATAAGAATTAATAGCTTGAATTTTTTCTTGGATTATTCTTGATTCTTCATACATAATTTCAATTTCTTCTTTAGCCTCTTCAAGAGCTACTAGGCTTTCATTAAGTTCGTGTTCTCTTTTTTGAAGTTGTTGAATTATATCGTGTAATAAATTTTGTTGTTCTAAAATCTGATTTTGTGAGAGAATGTGCCTTCGAACATAATCTTTTAGTAGTAAATGTATAACTACCGGAATAGAGGAGAGGGTCACAAAAAATGCACCTAAACGTAAAGGTAAAGGGGGAGTTATTACTCGACTACGGAAAAATTCGTTAAATATACAGGAAAAAAAGAGGAGTAGTACAAAGCCTATGAGATAGCAATTGACTTGGCGCTGTAATTTTTTTTCTTGCCGGTCTTCAAAAACAATCATGCCAATAGGTCCAAAGACAGCCCAAAGGGCTACTGCCCCTCCATTTTCAAACCCACCTATTAACCATTGGAAAAGAAAAGGGGTAAACAGCATCAGGGCGCAGGTAATGCGCAAATACCATCCGAAGGAAGCAAAAGAACGATATAGAAAAAAATTAAGTGAGATAAGTACCAAAAAGCTTACTGGAACAGCTGCCGGAAAATAATACCCTAAGCTACCATACAAAACAGCCCATACCAAACCAGCAATAAATAATATAAGGGTGACTGTGTTTAAAGCCCTCTTTTTTTGTGCTAGAGAGGTAGATTCTGTAGCTTTAATTCCTGCTCCAAATATAAATTCAAGCATTTTTATGTTGAAGCGGTAGTTTCTTTTCAAAGTTTAGACGAGTTCTAAATTAGCAAAATAAATTAAGTGTTTTTGTAAGGGAAAAAACGTATTTTTAATAACATAAAAGAACTAAGTATTTTCAACAGTTATAGTAATGCGTAGATATTACTTATAGGTATATTTCATATAGTTTTTTTATTTTTTGTTTGAATTCTTCTCTTAAAAAAAGAGGTTCTAAAATTTCAATTTTTTCCATTAGCTTTAAGAAAGTAATGAGCAGGTCGTGATTATAAAGGGCTTGAAAGGAGTAGTAAAAGAAGTTATCTTCAATTTTTCGGCTAAAGGGAATATGTTGATTCCTTAAAAGTCCTTCAAAGCGGTGCGAAACCTCAGGGAAGCAACGTACTTTTATAGAAATGAGGTTGTCCGGTTGCTGGTTAAGAGAAAGGATGCCAATTGCTCCTTGGTAATATTTTTCTAATTCGGCGTCTGTTCTTAATTGAAAGCGTTGGTCAGTGATTTGGCAATTTTGCATTTTATCTAGGCGAAAAGTGCGATAAGCTTTTTGTTGAGTATCAAAGGCTATTAGGTACCAGGCATTATCGTAGAGTTTTAGTAAGTAAGGTTCTACTCTCCGGGTTAGTTTTTCCAATGCATAGTTGCTTTGGTACTCGAAGCTAATAATCAACTGTTTGAGGATAGCTTCAAAACAAAAAAATAGCTGGTTATTTCCAAGAATTTCAGGAAAGTGAATAATTTGACGCAAATTTTCTTGAGTATCACTAAAAGAAAGAAGTTCGCTAATTAATTGATTAATTTTACTTAGGCTCGAAAGTGCCTTAAACCTTTCCAGTACGAAGCCTACTAGCTTTAAAGCTACCATTTCTTCTTTGGTAATTTGTAGCGGTTCTAAAGAAAAAGGAATGCTATAAAAGTATTCGTTAGTTTTTCGATCGCACTGGATAGGAGCCCTGAATATTTTACGCATATTTTGAATGTCTTTACGCAGCGTCTCTTTACTGTAGCGGGTTGTATTTCGCTCAGACTGCCTATTTATATTTTGAATTTCTTGCCATAGTTTTTCTAGTCGAATTTTTTTCTCTTTACGTAGTATTTTATCTATAAGATAATATCGCCAAAGAGCCGAAAGATTGCTCTGAGCATTATCTTTTACTTTGGGCATTGATAGTTTAATTAGTCGTTAAAATTTCTCCAAATAAGTAACTAAAAATAAATTTTTAGTCTTAGTTTTTTATGATTTTAATTTTATATATGAAAAGAATGCTGAAAATTTTAAATCGTTTAATTTAAGTATGCGCAGTAGGTGAATTTTTTACTTTTCTTTTGGACTATATTAAGGCTGGTTTTAATCATCTATTATCATAATTATTTGAGTACGACTTGTTTATTTCTTATCATATGTTTTTAAGAATTTACTTTAAGAAGGAAAGAAATGCCGAAATTTGTAAAAACCCCTCTATAGCGTATGAAAGCATCCGACAAAAAGTTGCCTTCTGAAAATAAAAGTACTACGCCCTTAATGCGCCAATATGACCAAATTAAGCAAAAATATCCAGGCACAATAGTTCTTTTTCGGGTAGGAGACTTTTATGAGACCTTTGGTCAAGACGCAATTATTACTTCCCAAATTCTAGGTATTATTCTTACAAAACGCGGAAATGGTACTGCTGCGGAAGTAGAACTAGCTGGTTTTCCCTACCATGCTCTTGATGCTTATTTACCTAAGTTAATAAAAGCAGGACAGAGAGTAGCTATTTGCGAGCAACTAGAAGACCCTAAGCTTGCTAAAGGAATTGTCAAGAGAGGAGTTACTGAAATAGTAACTCCGGGTATAACTCTTAGTGAAAAGATATTAGAGCATAAGTCTAATAATTTTTTAGCTGTTTTCCATGTAGAAAGTTCTTCCCTTTATGCGGCAGCTTTTTTAGACGTTTCTACGGGTGATTTTTTTTGTGTTTCTGGCCCCCTAGAGAAAGTTGAGCGTATATTACATAGTTTACAGCCGGCGGAAGTAGTAGTAGCCAAAAGTCAACTTAATTACTTTCGTCAAGTTTTTGGGCAAGATTATTATACTTTTCGTATAGAAGATTACCTTTTTGAATATTACAGCGCACGTGAATGCTTACTTAAGCACTTTCAGGTACAATCTTTAAAAGGTTTTGGTTTGGAAGAAAATAAGCCATGTACTATTGCTGCCGGCGTAATGATATACTACCTACAGCAGAATCAGCAAAATCGGCTTAGCCATATTACTAAGGTTAGTATTTTTTTTGATGAATCATATGTCCTTTTAGATCGCTTCACTATTCGTAATCTAGAGCTTTTTGAGGCTACCCATCCGGATGGACGTTCTTTTATAGAAGTTATAGATTATACCCTTACGCC
This sequence comes from Bacteroidia bacterium, assembly GCA_025057395.1. Taxonomy (GTDB): domain Bacteria; phylum Bacteroidota; class Bacteroidia; order J057; family JANWXU01; genus JANWXU01. Next base: position 8,328 of record JANWXU010000072.1, read on the forward strand.
TATGGGGGGGCGTCTTTTGAAGCGGTGGATTACCTTTCCTTTAAAAGAAATTGCACAAATTGAGAGCCGCCTTAATAAAGTAGAGGCTTTAATTAAGTGCTTGGCAATTCACTTGCAGCTGGAGCAAACTTTGAAGTCTATTGGAGATATAGAAAGGCTGCTAGCAAAATTGGCTATGTTTCGCATTACTCCTAGAGAGTGTTATCTTTTGCAAGTAGCTTTAGAAAAAATGGAAAGTTTATTTTCGTTAATTAAGCCCCTTGCAGGTTTTGAAGATTGGCGTTTGCAAGTGCAAGATAGTTCGGCAGCTATTCATTTATTAGCTACTTATTTAATGCAAGACCCACCCGCCAACTTGCAAGCTAAAAATATAATTCGAGAGGGGGTAAGTCAAGAGTTAGATGAAGCTAGAGATTTTTATCAAAACGCTAATACTAAGCTAGAAGAATACCGTCAATCTGAGATTGAGCTTTGTGGTATTCCTTCGCTAAAAATTAGTTACAATAAGGTTTTTGGTTATTACATAGAAATTACTAATGCTCATAAAAATAAAATTCCGCCCCATTTCGAGAGAAAGCAAACTCTTACTACAGGCGAAAGATATACTACTGCCCGCTTAAAAGAACTAGAGGCACTTATTTTAACAGCCGAGGAAAAGATACAACAGTTGGAAGTAGCTCTTTATCAGGAATTATTAGAAAAACTTAACCCTTATATTGAGAGCTTACAACAAAATGCTAATCTAATAGCTGCTCTTGATGTTTATTTTGCTTTGGCACGTCTTGCCTTGCAGAATAATTATTTTAGACCCCATTTAACTAACGAGCCTATAATCAATATCCAAAAGGGAAGACATCCGGTAATTGAAAAGGTACTTCCGGCAGATACTCCTTTTATACCTAATGATGTATATTTAGATACACAGCAACAACAAGTTTTAATTATTACCGGTCCTAATATGGCGGGTAAATCCGCTGTGTTAAGGCAGACGGCTCTTATTACGCTGCTTGCCCAAATAGGATCTTTTGTGCCTGCAGAAAAAGCGACCATTGGAATTGTGGATAAAATTTTTACAAGGGTAGGCGCTTCGGATAATCTCTCTGCCGGAGAGAGTACTTTTATGGTAGAGATGCAAGAAACTGCTCATATACTAAATAATGCTACTACTCGAAGTTTAATTCTTTTGGATGAAATTGGACGTGGTACTAGTACGTACGATGGCGTCTCGATAGCTTGGGCATTGGTAGAATACTTGCACCAACATCCTAAGGAGGGTCCTAGAACTATGTTTGCTACTCATTATCATGAGCTTGCTGAGTTAGCTCATTACTTGCCCCGGGTAAAAAATTATCATGTATCGGTGCAAGAGTATAATGGTAAAGTAGTCTTTTTGAGGAAACTATTGCCAGGGAGTAGTGCTCATAGCTTTGGTATTCATGTTGCTGAAATGGCAGGAATGCCTAAGTCTCTTATTCAGAGAGCTTATGAATTATTGCAACAATTTGAAAATAAGGAAATTGAAACAAAGCAAAATATTTCTGGTAAAGTAGCCTCAACTGCAGTAAAAGTTGCAATCGAAGATGACTTAAGCCTTCAGATACGTAGAAAATTAGAAAAGATAGACATAGATCGCATTACTCCTGTAGAAGCTTTATTAAAGCTTATTGAACTTAAAAAAATACTTGAAAAGCGGATAGGTAAGCAACTCAGTTTACTAACGGAGCTTCCAAAAGAAAATGGTGATTTGAAGATAGGGGAAGATGGTACCGTGTAATTGCTAAACTAAACCATGGATTCACAGTCTGCTTGTAACTTACTGCTTGTAACTTACTTTTAACTTATTTTGTCCTCTTATCAGAAAATTCATAGTGGATAGAGGTTGGAATGCATTTACATTAGTAGATAGAACAAGAGGTAGAATGTAGCTTTATGTTTTTTGGTTTGGGTCACTCGTTCTCGAATTTTAATTCTGAAGCCCTATTAATTCAGATTAATTCAGAGCGTGTACATGCTTTGCATGAAAAAACTAAAAATCTAAGAGTTTTAATTTATCCTATCTTTAGGAAAAGACGGGGCATTTATTTATCAGATACTTTTAAGGTAACTATTTTAAAAGATAGATTTTATGATTTTTCAGTTACTTCTATTTACTTGCTAACTACTCGGTTTGTAACTGCCGAAAATTAAGCACACATAAATTCTAATAACGCAACCTCTTTTATAAGAAGAAGGGCCCTGGGTTCATGTAAATGCTACTAATTTGCTTTAAAATCTTGACCTTTTAGGTGGATATAGATATAAATCCATGTGGTTTAGAGTAGTTGTGTTTTGTCGATTTTTATTGTAGTAGTAGTAGTAATTAATGGCATTTAGGTTGGCTTCTCTTAGAATTTACTGCTTGGGAAGTATCAGTGGTAATAATTTCATCATGTAGTTTAGGGCTTAAGTAAGGAATGCCTAAATTAGTTCATTTGAGAATGAGCAAAGCAGCAATACCAAAGAAAATATAGGGTACGCCCAACTTTTGCATAGCTTTGATTTTTTCTTCTACGGCCACAAAGTTGATTTTATTTTCAAAAAGCCACGGATAAGCGGGCATAATCGAGCCCGGTGCCATGCTTTGAGGATCTAACATGTGGGTATAGTGCCATGAATTTGGATATTTTCCTCCTAGGCGGTGTAAGTCTGGACCCGTTCTTTTAGAGCCCCATAAAAAAGGATGGTCATATACAAATTCGCCTGCCTTTGAATACTCCCCACCGTATCTTTCTGTTTCAGAACGAAAAGGGCGAACCATCTGAGAATGGCAGTTATTACAGCCCTCGCGAATGTAAAGGTCTCTACCCTCTAATTCCAGCGGAGTATAGGGTTTTACACTAGCAATGGTGGGTACATTAGAACGAATGGAAAAAGTAGGTACTAGCTCTATAATTGAGCCAATCAAAATTACTACTAAAGAACCGATGAGCATTTGTACAGGCTTTCTTTCTATCCAGCGATGCCAAGCGTACTTTTCGGGAGACGGAATATAAATTTTTGCTAAAGCCGGTGCTTCTGCAGCTTCGTTAGCAATAAATCTACCCTGTAAAGCGGTCTTCCACAGGTTATAAACCATTATGAATACTCCACTGAGGTATAAAAGTCCCCCAAAGGCGCGAATTATATGGAGCGGAAGAATTTCTTGGGTAGTCTGTAGAAAATTAGGATATTTTAACACACCCTCGGCTGTAAATTCTTTCCACATAAGTCCTTGGGTGAAGCCCGACCAGTACATAGGGATAACATAAAATAAAATACCTAGCGTGCCAATCCAGAAATGGATATTCATAAGCTTTTTGGAATAAATGGTAGTGTTGTACATGCGGGGTATCATCCAGTAGAACATTGCGAAAGTAATAAAGCCATTCCATCCTAAGGCACCTGTATGAGCATGGGCAACTACCCAATCGGTAAAATGAGCAATTGCATTTATATCTTTTAAAGAAAGCATGGGACCCTCAAAGGTTGCCATTCCATAAGCTGTTACCCCCACTACTAAAAATTTAAGTATAGCATCTTCTCTTACCTTATCCCAAACTCCTCTTAAGGTTAGCAGTCCATTGAGCATTCCTCCCCACGAGGGTGCTATTAACATAACTGAAAAGACTGTGCCCAACGATTGTGCCCAATCAGGGAGAGCGGTATAAAGCAAATGGTGCGGCCCAGCCCAAATGTAAACAAAAATGAGTGTCCAAAAATGAATGAGAGATAAGCGAATAGGAATAAACGGGACGTTCTGCTGCTTTGGGTAGATAGTAATACATTAAGCCCAAAAAGGAGTAGTTAAAAAGAACGCCACTGCATTATGTCCATACCACCATTGCACTAGTGCATCTTGAACCCCTGCAAAAACATAATAACTTTTGAGGAAAGAAATGGGAAGTTGTATTGAGTTTATAATATGTAGCACCGCTACTATTATAAAAGTTGCTATGTAAAACCATATAGCTACATACATATGCCGTTCCCTCCGCCTAATGATAGTTCCCATCATATTAATGCCGAAAGCTACCCATACTAGCGCAATAAGGATATCCAAGGGCCATTCTAGCTCTGCATACTCATGGGAGGTGGTTATTCCTAAGGGTAGAGTTAAGGCTGCTCCTACTATTATTAATTGCCATCCCCAGAAGTGAATTTTACTTAAGACATCACTAAACATCCGGGTTTTTAGCAAGCGTTGTATGGAGTAGTAGATTCCTGCAAAGATAGCATTCCCTACAAACGCAAAAATTACCGCATTCGTATGCAAAGGACGGATGCGCCCAAAAGTGGTATAAGGCATTCCTAAATTTAGGGCGGGCTGAAATAGTTGGGTTGCTATAATTACTCCCACTAGCATCCCTACTATTCCCCAAAACAAGGAAGCAATAGTAAACAGACAAATAATTTTCGGAATGAACGTTTGTTCGTTGAAATTATATGTGTAAAAATAAAAAATATTTAATTAAAAGGAACTAAAATTTTATATTTTTTATTAAAATAGATTTATTTTTATTTTAATTCTAAATAATGTTTACTGTAGAAAATATATTGTGCAAATGGTTGATTATTAATAGTAAATGGAATTTAGTAAAAAGTGTTGCCAAAATGTCAGTATTTATTGGTTTTCTTCGTTTTTCTGCCAGCTAAACAGGGATAGGACTTGAGTGGTATTATGTTTGTAAGAAGTAAGGAGTAATTAAATTTTTTGAATACTTTAGCAACTAAAAAATATATGGGAAAAATTATTGGTATTGATCTAGGAACAACCAACTCTTGCGTTGCCGTAATGGAAGGCAATGAACCCGTTGTAATCGTAAATTCGGAAGGCAAAAGAACAACCCCCTCCATGGTGGCTTTCCTTAAGGATGGCGAACGCAAGGTAGGGGATCAAGCCAAGCGCCAAGCTATTGCTAACCCAGAAAATACGATTTTTTCTATCAAGCGGTTTATGGGTAAGACTTATGATGAGGCTAAGGATGAAATCAACCGAGTGCCTTATCAAGTAGTGCGGGGGGAAAATAATACAGTTCGGGTAAAAATAGGAGACCGTACTTATACGCCGCAAGAAATTTCGGCTATGATTTTGCAGAAAATGAAAAAAGCGGCGGAAGATTACCTAGGGCATGAGGTGAAAGAAGCTGTTATTACAGTTCCGGCTTATTTTAATGATTCGCAGAGGAAAGCAACTAAAGAAGCGGGGGAAATTGCTGGCTTAGAGGTAAAGCGTATCGTTAACGAGCCGACAGCAGCAGCTTTGGCGTATGGGCTGGATAAGAAACACAAAAATCTTAAAGTTGCAGTTTTCGACTTAGGAGGCGGAACCTTTGATATATCTATCTTGGAGTTAGGAGACGGTGTATTTGAAGTACTTTCTACCAATGGAGATACTCATTTAGGAGGGGATGACTTCGATAGAGTAATTATCGATTGGTTAGCTGATGAATTTAAGCGGCAACATGGCATTGATTTGCGGCAATCGCCTACAGCACTTCAACGTTTGAAAGAAGCAGCTGAGCAGGCAAAAATTGAACTTTCTAGTAATACTACTGCAGAAATCAATCTACCTTATATTGCTTATGATAGTTCGGGTCCCAAAAATTTGGAGGCTACCCTTACAAGAGCAAAGTTTGAACAACTGGCCGACGAACTTTTTCAACGGTGCATGGAACCCTGCCGCAAGGCATTGCGAGACGCCAAATTACAACCTTCGGATATCGATGAAGTAATTTTAGTAGGAGGTTCAACTCGTATTCCGAAGGTGCAAGAAATGGTAGAGAAATTTTTCGGAAAGGTACCTAATAAGTCTGTAAATCCAGACGAAGTAGTAGCGCTGGGGGCAGCTGTACAAGGAGGGGTACTTTCAGGAGATGTACAAGGAGTTTTACTTTTGGATGTAACGCCCCTTTCTTTAGGAATAGAAACTCTAGGAGGAGTCTTTACTAAGCTTATAGAAGCTAATACTACAATACCTGTCAAAAAGACAGAAATTTTCTCTACTGCTTCTGATAACCAACCCTCGGTAGAAATTCATGTTCTACAAGGGGAGCGACCTATGGCAGCAGATAATAGAACTTTGGGGCGCTTCCATTTGGATGGTATTCCGCCTGCGCCTCGAGGTGTGCCACAAATAGAAGTTACTTTTGATATTGATGCTAATGGCATATTAAGTGTTACGGCTAAGGATAAGGCTACGGGTAAGTCTCAGAACATTCGAATTGAAGCCTCTAGCGGCTTAACCAAAGAGGAAATTGCAAGAATGAAGGAAGAAGCTGCACGCTATGCTGAGCAAGACCGTAGAAAGAAAGAGGAAGTAGATAAGCTCAATGAAGCTGATAATCTAATATTTAATACTGAAAAACAGCTAAAAGAGTACGGAGACAAAATCTCTGCTGCTAATAGGGAAGCGCTAGAGAAAGCACTTGCAGAATTAAAAGATGCTTATAAGGCAAAGGATATTAATCGGGTTAAAACTGGAATTGAACATCTAACGCAAGTTTGGCAAAGAGCCTCACAAGAAATGTATAGCCAAAGCAGTAGCAGCGGAACCTATTCAGGTACATCCTCTAATGGTGGGCAAAGTAGTGGCTCCAACGTAACAGACGTGGAATATGAGGAGGTAGATGATAAAAAGAAATAAAAATAAATGTTCTTATCAATTGGCAAAACCTCTTGTAATTACTTGGATTGATGATTAATTATAATTATTAATCGAAAACTTTGGTTTTAGTAAAAAACAGGTTGGCTTCTTGTAAAGAAAAGCCCTCCTGTTTTTTTGCGAATAGAAGTTATGGATATTAAATCTTTTAACGAATAGCTTTACCTAAATTTACTCTAGCCCCTAGGCTAAACGAAATAGGAAAAGTAGTCATTGTAGGGTCTATTGCCGCTCTATGGATAGTATTAGGCTTAACAATTTCCCTGGCATTTAGAGGTATATAAAAAGTTCTCCAATCCAAATTATTGGTGCGATTATCTACTTGAATTTGCATGATAGCGTTAAAACCATAACAAAAACTTAGATTAGCAAAAAGTCCTAATAATGAACCCAGTCCCCATTCTGTTTGTATACCTACCCCTACTGTCCCGCCGAATTGAGACAGAGAGAGGCTAGAGTTTTCTTCAATCGTTCCCTCGCGCAAATACAGGGGAGTACGATAGTGATGCGGTGGTAATTCATACACCTTACCAATAAAGGTGGTATAAGTGCTCATTCCTAATTGGGGCACAAGAAAGAATTGAAATCGATTGATTTGATGTATTTGGATTCTAGCGGGTATATGAAAGTTGAATTGAAGTAAGTGGTGGCCGCCCGTAAGGTTAAAACCAGCTCCAATGCCTATTTTAGGAGTAAGGTGGTAGTAGAGGGCCATTTCTATCCCCGCAGTTATAGTACTAGGACGGTAATTGTCGAGTTGAAGGATTATTTTGGCTATTGTATCCCCTGTATATATGTAACTACTGATACCGAATGCGTTGTAGTCCTGCGTAGAAATAGTAGCCAAACGAACTCCTCCCGTGTAGGCGAATCGCTTAGGAGTATTTTGACTTAAACAATTGTTGTAATAAAATAAAAGTATGAGAAAGAAAAACATATTTCCTGGGTAACTTAAGGTTTTTCTTATGTCTGGCTTTTCATTTTTTATTAGCTATGAAGTTATGATTTCTAAATTACTTACACAATCCTTCGAACTTAAATTTTTATTTGTTAGGTGTTTGTAATCACAATGTATTCCAACTTGATTATAAGATAGAACACTTTGGCTTACTGATTTATTTTTATAAAAACTTATTTTTGCAGTAATAAAAGAGGTGTATTATTTATTTATCCTTTTACCCTTATTACCCTTATGGCAAAGCCGGTTATTTTGTTAATAGACGATGATAAGACTGTATTGAATAGCTTAATGGATCAGCTTAGAAGTGCTTTCAAAAATGATTACACTATAGAGGCTGTCCAAACTATATCTGAAGCTAGAGAGGTATTAAATATTTTGAGTGAGCAGAATATTGAAGTAAAGGTTGTGATTGCTGATTGGCTAATGCCTCCCGATAGAACGAACGATTTACTGGTAGAAATTCATAGTCGTTATCCTAATATTGCAATTATCATGTTATCAGGGTATGCAGACGAGGCAGCTATTGAGCATGCTCGCAAAAATGCCAATTTACAAGTTTTTATTCGCAAGCCTTGGGAAGAAGATAATATTATAACGGAAGTAAAAAAATTTTTATAAATTTATTATTATTATGGCTTATAGTAAAATTACAATAAAATAATTAAGTTAGAATTACGTGGAGAAGCCTATTATTCTATGCGTCGATGATGAAAAGTCAGTTTTAAATGGTTTGCGCGATGAATTAAAATTTGAGCTAGGCGAAAAATATTCAATAGAAATTTCCGAGAGCGGTAAGGAGGCACTATTGGTATTAGATGATGTTTTGCAGCAGGGGATTGAAGTACCTGTTGTAATTTCAGACCAGCTAATGCCCGAAATGAAGGGAGATGAATTTTTAATCCAAGTTCATCAGCGCAAGCCAGAAATTCGAAAAATACTGCTAACGGGGCAGGCAACAGCAGAGGCAGTAGGGAATGCTGTGAATAAGGCCCGTTTATATCGCTATATCGCTAAGCCCTGGGATGCTAAAGACTTGGTAATGACTGTTGAGCAGGCGGCCCTTAGTTACATGCAAGAGCTAGAACTAGAAGAACGTCTTAAAATACTAGAAGAGCTTAATACAGCAGTACAAGAAGTTTCGCAGGAGATTCATCTGCACCAGCTAATAGATAAGCTATTAAGTATATCTCTTCAACTTACAGGATGCACGCAGGGTATTTTTTTGCTTTTTGAAGGTACTAGCTTGGTTTCTTCTTTTATAAAACATGGCGCCCAGGCTCCTTTGCAGGTGCTTTCTTTAGAAGATATTATTCCACAACTGCCTGCTGAGATAATTAGTCATATCTTTAGGACCCGCGAAATTTTAATATTGGAAAAAGCATTTCGGCATGAAATGGTTAAAAATAACTCATTTATTCAGCAAAATAAGATTAAATTTATTTTTGCAGCCCCTTTAATTAAACAAACAGAGATTATAGGTATTTTATTTTTATATCACACCCAAAAGTCTATTATAGTTAAGCCAACTCGCTTGCACTTTTTTTCAGTTTTATTACGACAGGCCGCAATAGCGATCGATAATGCTCTGTTGTATTCTAGCCTAGAACAAAGAGTGTTGCAGCGTACCCAAGAAATTGAAGAGCAAAAGCAAATCATCGAAGAGAAAAATAAAGATATCATGGATAGTTTGCTTTACGCCCAGCGTATGCAAATTTCTTTACTTCCTGATAAAAATTTACTAAAAACCTATTTTCCACGGTCTTTTATCCTTTACCAACCTAAAGATGTGGTTAGCGGTGATTTTTATTGGTTCACGAAAGTAGATAGATATTTCTTTTTAGCTGCTGTAGATTGTACAGGGCATGGGGTACCGGGAGCTTTTATGTCTGTTTTAGGCTCCTCTCAGCTTAATGAAATAGTAAATATAGAAAAAATATTAGATACGGGGTTGATTCTTAAAGAGCTAGATCGTAAGCTTCTATTACATTTGCAGGGTAAGGAAAATCAGCCACCTTTGCAAGATGGAATGGAATTAGCAATTTGCCGAATTGATTTGCAAGAGAAAAAATTACAATATTCGGGTGCTAATCGTCCTGTGGTATTTATACGCAATGGGCAGGTTGAGGAATTGACCCCTGATAAAGTGACTATTGGCTTTTCATTGGGAAAAGATAACTCTCAGCCATTTTCATTTCAAATAATAGAAAAAGGGTTACAAAAGGGCGATACCTTGTATATCTTTACTGATGGTTTCACAGACCAATTCGGCGGGGAAAAAGGAAAGAAGCTTAATAAGCGCTCTTTTATTGAAATTCTAGCGGCTCTTCATTTAGAGAGCCCTGAAGACCAAGAGGCTAGCCTCCAAACTTTTATAGAAGAGTGGAAAAGAGACTGTGTACAAACAGATGATATTCTGGTTATTGGTATTGTGATTGACTAATAATAACTCCTATCGCCTTATAAAATCAGACTCCTTGACTACATGCAAAAGGCTTAGTTGGTTATTAGCATTATAGATTGTCAATTGAATCATGCGCCCTTGGCCTTGGGTAAACACATCAATAATTCCAAAGGCTCTATGTAATTTTAAGGAACCCTCAATACGGTTAGTATTAGTTTCGTCAATTTTATCTGCAGTTCCCGAAGTTAGGGGAGAAATTGTGAATTCATAAATCGGGTAGTATCCTTTCTCGTTTAATATATTAATTTCTGAATGGTGCCTATCCCCTGTTAAAAAAATTACGCCTTTTATATCTTCCTTATGAATTCTCCCAATCAATTCTTCTCTTTCTTGGGGGGCTACGTGAATATAGGTTTCGTATTTAGCAGCAGTGTTGAGTACCTGCCCGCCAATTGCAATAAATTTGAATTTTGCTTTACTATTCACTAGGGCATTTATGAGCCAATCCAGCTGCTCTTTGCCTAAAATAGCAGGTGAGGGTTGTGTTTTACTAAAATTAGCGGTTCGATAGTAGCGATTATCGAGTAAAAAGAATTCACAATCAGACCACTGAAATTGAGTGAAGACTCCAGGTAATTTGGGGGTTCCATAGCTAGGGTTAGCCCAAAATTGTTGAAAAGTAGCGAGTGCACTATCCTTAAGAATAAAATCGCTGC
>JANWXU010000073.1 GCA_025057395.1 Bacteroidia bacterium
AGACAATATCTAACAAGCGCTTACAAAAAGCTTCCCAGGGCTGAATCAAACTAGCAGAAACTTCAATCAGAGGGGCGCCTAATACAGAATTCACTTTGGCATTGCCAATCATATAATCAAAAAGATCAGGGTCTATGTAAATTTTTACATTAGTAGCCTCGCAAACTCCTAATAACTTCACAAGTTGTTCATGATCACTCTTTTCAGGGGCTATAATTAGCTCCTCAATTTTTCGATTTTTAATAATCTGAGCTAGTTCTTCTAGAGGGCCAAAACGTTTCATTAAACCCACAAAATAATTTTGGGTATTTTCAGGTAAACATAAATAGCCTTGAATGTGAAATTCCGGATTATTCTTCTTTATCTCTTGCCATAATGCATACGCCCGCTTACCACACCCAATAATAGCGGTTCGAAAGCCTAACTGGCCCTGAGCTATTTTTTTCTTTATGCTAGTAGATAAGGCTACACGTGCTGAGGCAGCAGCAAAAAATTGAAGACCAATATAAGCTAGAGCCATGCCGCGCAAAGCTTGTGTATTTTGAATAGGATCATCTAAAAAAGATAAGAAAGTGATAATAATTACCCCCACAGGAGTAATCTGTAACAATAAGCCAACTTCCCGAAGGCGAGAATTTCTGTAGGGCTGATCATATAGGCCGATGAGCCAGTATAAAAAAACCCAAAATACACTGATAACAGCTGGCTTAAAAGCAGTAACAACATCAAAAAGCCAATAGGGATTTACTTCAATATATTTCTTACGAATTACCCAAAAGCAAAGCCAAACTAAAAAAGCAATGAAAAAATCAACAACCCAGTAAAAATAGCGTAGGCGTTTCAATTTTTTCGTTTTTTAGTCTTATTAACTTAATTTATCGAAAGTGGAGTACTCTCACGTTATCTATAAAAAGCTCTCTAAAATTCCCGTCCGCCTGTGCTAAAATATAGAGCTTATAGGGGCCTTTCCCTAAATTCTGAATAAGAGGAAATAAGTAAAAATAAGCCATTTGCCATTTTTCTTTTTGAAAGCTTGTATAAGTAGGCAAAATTAAAGGGGCTATTATACTCATTCCCCCTTCCCTGCGTAGCAGGCTTATACCAAATTTAATATTACCGCGAAACATTATTTCTAACCATGCACTTTGAGCATTATTCAGGGGGATATCAAAAAAATCTTGACTTGTTATTTCCAAAACCCGCGCCGTGGAATCAAAAGCAGCATACCCGCACCGAGTAGTAGTATTATTAAAAAAACTAATTACCCTTCGCAAAATTACCGAATCATTACGAGTTCGAAACTGAATTAATTTAAGGTCGGGAGCTTCAAAATTCTCATGGAAAGGGATACGATAGGCAGTGTCAGCAAAGTAATAGAATATAGGCTGAACATGAAGAGTATCTAAGGGCTTAGGAGGACTGCTAATCGAATGTAGATAAAACTGCCAGAATGGATAAATTTTGCGATAGGCAGGGTCGTTATTTTCCCAAATACCCCCTCCTATCATAATAGGCTTAGGCGAATAGTCTAATAAAGGAATAACCTTGGGTAAGCTAAAAGCGCCCACTAAAGTAGCCCCTTGAAAAACCCATCCATCTGGAATAAAACCCTGTAGCGTGTCTCCCTCCCAAATAAGTAAAGGACTTTCAATTTTACAATAAAAGGGAACTTGCGAAAATGTGTCTTTTTGGCAACTAGTAGCAACAGTAACAATCCAAAAAGCAAGGATACCAGCACTAATAGCATTTCTACAACTTTTCATTCTACCTCTTGCAGCTGAGCAATCCTTTCCACTATTTCTAGAGCAACCTCTAGAGCAGCTGTCGCTTCATGAGCCGAAATTTTGGGTTCAGTATTTCGTGCTATGCATAGAGCAAAATCTTTAAGTTCCTCGGCAATTGCATTGGTACTAGGAACGGAAAGGGAGGTAGTGAACAAATATTTAGTAATACCATTCAAATCATAGCTAATCACCTCATTCTGGGGAGAAGAAGGTGGCGTTTCACTTATAGTAATAATATCTACTTTTTTTTCAAGGAAGTCTAGAGTAATATAAGCATTACGCTGGAAAAAACGCATTTTACGCATAGGCTTCAAAGAAATACGACTGGCAGTAAGATTAGCCACACAGCCATTGAAAAAATCAAGTCGCGCATTAGCAATATCTATACTATTAGAAACAACGGCAACCCCATTTGCATGAATGCGCTTAATACCCGATTTTACAATTGAAAGAACTAAATCTATATCATGAATCATTAAGTCTAATACCACAGAAACATCCACACCCCGCGGCTTCCAGGTTGCTAGGCGATGTGCTTCAATAAACATAGGAGCTAATTCCTGAGTTTTTTGAAGGACTAAAAAAGCAGGATTATAACGCTCTACTTGTCCTACCTGCACCTTAACGCCGGCCTCAAAAGCTAAATCACAAATTCCTCTAGCTTGTTCTAGCGTAGCACAAATAGGTTTCTCTATAAATACGTGTTTCCCCTGTCGAATAGCCTGCGCAGCAATGGAAAAATGAGAGGAAGTGGGAGTTGCAATCACCAGTGCTTCTACACCTGCCATCAGCTCTTCAATAGTACTCGCAGCCTTTACCTGCGTTTCCTGCTCTACTACTACAGAGCGTTCTTTGGACTGGTCATAAAACCCCACTACCTCATAATACTCTGTAAGACCCTGTAGTTGCTGCAAATGCATTCTACCAATATGCCCTACGCCTATTACCCCTACTTTTATCATTACTTTTTGAATTTTAAAAGTAACTCAATTTACCAATTTCATTTTACGTTTCCAAAGAAGCAATGCCTGGCAAAATGGTACCCTCTAAATATTCAAGCAAAGCCCCCCCCCCCATTGAAACATAAGATATTTTATCCGTAAGTCCACTTTGAGTAAGCGCCGCTACAGAATCTCCTCCGCCTACCAAGGAAAAAGCTCCTTTCTGCGTTTGAGCAGCTATTAAGTTTGCAAGGGCTAGAGTTCCCTTTGCAAACTCGGGAATCTCGAATACGCCCATGGGGCCATTCCATAAAATCGTTTTCGCACCCTCCAATACATTTTGTATCTGAGAAATAGCAGCAGGGCCAATATCCACTCCTATCCACTCTTCTGGAATAACCGTACTCGCAACCACTTGAGTATGAGCGGCTGGTTCTAGAGAAAGTGCAATTACAGAATCCTGTGGTAAAATAAGTTGAACGTTTTGTTGACTAGCTTTTTCTAAAATAGCTTGAGCTATAGATAAAGACGCCTCTTCTACTCGAGATTTTCCTATATGATAGCCCTGAGCTTTCAAAAAGGTATAGGCCATGGCTCCTCCAATGAACAAATGAGTTACCCTTTCTAAAAGATTTTCCACTACTTTAATTTTATCACTAACCTTGGCGCCCCCAATTAAGGCTACAAAAGGAAGTTGATAGTTTTTTAGAATCCGATTGGCATTTTGTATTTCCGCCTCTAATAAAAAACCCGCAAATTTTTCTTCAAAAAATTGAGCAATAGTAGTGGTGGAAGCATGAGCTCTATGAGATACACTGAAAGCATCATTAACAAAAATATCTCCTAATTTGGAAAGCTGTTCTGCGAACTTTAAATCTCCCGCTGTCTCCTCTTTGTAAAAACGAATATTTTCACAAAGTACTACTTCGCCTGGCTGTAAGTTTCTGCATATCTCTTGAGCCTCGTAACTAACACAATTTTCTATGAAACGAATAGGCCTTTGCAACAATCGACTAAGATGCAAAGCTACAGGACGCAAGCTATACTTAAGATCGGGCGTTCCCTGAGGCCTTCCTAGGTGAGATAATAAAACTACGCTCGCTCCATTTTCCAAAACGTAACTAATGGTAGCCAAACTAGCTCGAATGCGAGAATCGTCTGTAATTTGAAGACTCTCATTTAAGGGTACGTTGTAATCTACCCGAATAACCACCCTCTTTCCTGCAAGGTGAGCATTTCGTAGAGACTGCAATTTTTTCTAAAATTTTATAACTCAGAAACTTGAATTAATAATTCTGCAAGACGACAAGAAAAGCCCCATTCATTGTCATACCATCCTACTACTTTCACCAGGTTTCCCCCCAACACCATAGTTGAAAGAGCATCGAAGATACAGGAATGAGAATTACCTATAACATCAGAAGAAACAATGGGTTCAGCACAATACTCTAGAATTCCAGCTAATTCATGCTTGGCAGCATTTTCAAAGCAGCAATTGATTTCTTCTACAGTAGTAGTTTTTTTAAGTTCCACTGTTAAATCTACTAGCGAGCTATTTATAACAGGCACTCGGACAGCAAAGCCATCGAGTTTGCCTGCTAAATGGGGAAGTACTAGACCCACTGCCTTAGCAGCACCAGTTGTAGTAGGAATTAAATTTGCAGCAGCGGCGCGCGCCCTCCGCAAGTCTTTGTGGGGCGCATCTTGAAGGCGCTGGTCCGCAGTATAGGCATGAACAGTATTCATAAAGCCCCTTTCTACCCCAAAGGCTTCATCTAAGACCTTCACCATTGGGGCTAAACAGTTAGTTGTACAAGAAGCATTCGAAATTATTTGCATGGCAGGGGTTAAAGACTTATCATTTACGCCGCGAACAATAGTAGCATCCACTGCACCTTTTCCTGGAGCAGATAGTATGACTTTTTTAGCGCCCGCCTTCAAGTGCAATCGAGCCTTATCTGCTTCGTTAAATTTGCCCGTGCACTCCAATACAATATCCACTCCCTGCTCACTCCAAGGAATGTGGTCTGGACTAGAATAAGAACTAGTTTTAATCTTTACATTATCAATGAGTAAAAAGTTAGATTCTGCCCCAACTGAACCATTGAAAATACCGTGAGCTGAGTCGTATTTGAATAAGTGCGATAAGGTCGTAGTATCTGTCAAATCATTAATCTGTATAATTTCTACCCTGTCTCTATACTTTTGCAAAAAAACTCTTGTTACTAGTCGGCCAATCCTTCCAAAACCATTAATGCCCACCCGTACTTTTGCTTCCATTTTGTATGCTTTTTAGCAAAAATAAGGAATTTTTGATTTACGTATTGGCCCCGGGAATAAATCTATAACTCGTTCATTTTTATCTAAATTTTAGTTGAATTAAAAGAAAATATTATACTTTTTATTACTTTGTTTTTCATATTTAGATCTACTTAAAATTTAAATAAAAATAGGATACCGAGCCATAAAGTTTAGCCTACAAAAAATTATTATTAATTATACAAAGAGTACTAGGAATAAGGCAATGAATTTTGAAAAACAATATTTTGCTTAGATTTATTTTTCACAAAAATTCGAATTACAGCAGCCCTATGAGGGGGAAAAATTATAAATACCATGAATTTACTACAGCAAATAATTCATAATCATATAGATAACACTAGGGTTAGCTTAAAAAATAAATGCGTGTGCCAAACTTATAATTCTTTATAAGTTCTTTGTTACATAGTTTTGCCTCCAATAAAAACAGGCGAGAGCTTTTGAAAGGAGCTGAAGAACTAGCAGTGAAGAAAAAAGTAAGCTACTTATAAAAACCCAAAATTTGATTACCCAGCTTTTATTATGCTTAAGTTTAAGGGAGACCTAAGTACATGGTTTATTGTATTCTTTTTATCTTTAATTAGCTTACTAGCTGTATATAGCTCTACAAGTACCCTTGCCTTCAAATACCAAGGCGGGGATACAGAATATTATTTTCTTAAACATACTCTGCTCATCATTATGAGCTTAGGAGTTATGTATATTGTACACTGGCTTGATTTCAAAATTTGGGCTCGTATTAGCCCACTTTTACTAATTGCGTCATTTATCCTATTATTGTATACTTTGTTTCAGGGCCAAGAATATGAAATTAATAAAGCAAGCCGTTGGATCAATGTATTAGGACAGTCTTTTCAACCTTCTGACTTAGCAAAATTTAGCCTTATTTTATATATCGCAAGAAGTTTTGCCGTTGGTAATCCCCCAAGTACTCCTAAAAATTTGAAAACGTATGCTACCAATGTAGCAATAACTCTAGGCATTTGTACTCTTATTGCCCCAACCAATTTAAGTACTGCTATTTTAATATTTGGATGTAGTTTAGCACTACTTTTTTTTGCAGGCGCTCCCTTGCGTTATATTCTGGTAACCATATTAATTGGCATTCTCGTAGTTACACTTTTAGGAATCAATGCACAACGCCGTACCACCTGGAAAAGCCGATACGAAGACTATATTGCTCGCTTATTTGATCCAAATTATCAGCCTAATTATCAAACACAACATGCCAATATTGCAATTGTAAATGGAGGGTTGCTAGGGAAAGGGGCAGGTAAAAGTTTACAAAAAAATTTTTTGCCACACCCGTATTCTGATTTCGTATATGCAATCATTATTGAAGAATATGGATTTCTTTTTGGAGCCTGTACTGTGCTTTTTTTATACATTCTTTTATTTTTTCGTTGTCTCATTATCTTAAAGATGAGCAACTCAATTTTTGGCTCGCTCTGTTGCTTAGGGCTCACTTTTATGATTGTAGCCCAAGCAATGGTAAACATGGGAGTTACAGTGGGACTATTACCTGTTACCGGTCTTACTTTGCCTATGATTAGCATGGGAGGTACTTCTTTATTATTTACAAGCCTTTCCTTAGGGATTATTTTATCAATCAGTCGCAAAGCCCTAGAAGAAAAAAAATTATTACCACCCAAAGAAGTTGTTGCATAAATATCTGAAAATGAAGCTAGAAAAACTAATAATTGCAGCAGGTGGTACAGGAGGGCATGTGTTTCCTGCCCTAGCCGTCGCCCAGAATTTCATTGAATATAATCCTGAAGGGAAAGTTCTTTTCGTGGGAGCCCAAGGCGGCAGAGAAGTAGAATGGGTCAAAAAAGCAGGATTTAGTATCCAAACTGTATGGATTAGCGGCTGGCAACGGGGTAAGATTTTTAGAAATATAACTTTACCCTTAAAGTTGATAGTGTCATTTTACCAGGCCTGGCAAATTATACGCTCTTTTCAGCCGCAGGTTATCATTGGATTTGGTGGCTATCCTAGCTATCCTACTTTGCAGGTAGCTTTATGGCTCAAAAAAATTCCTACTTTAATTCATGAAAGTAATGCATACCCAGGACTAGTTAACCGTTTGCTAGCTTCTAAGGTCAATAAAGTATTATTGGGAAATTCTCAAGCCCAAAAGTACTTTCCTCAGGGAATTTATACAGGTAATCCTGTTCGAAAAGAATTAGGGAAGGTAAGTACTCGAGCGGCCCTAGAAAAATGGAAGTTTTCAATCACGTCGCCCGTAATTTTAGTTCTTGGTGGTAGCCTAGGTGCCCGAACTATCAACTTAGCTATGCAAAAAGCTTATATGAACATTCTTAGAGCTAACATTCAGATTCTATGGCAATGTGGTAAAATATATTATCCTCAACTGCAAACTCAAATTCATTTGCCTGCACAAGGTATGGTGCTAGTACCTTTTATTGATGATATGGCCGCTGCTTATAGCTGCGCATCTCTAGTAATTACAAGAGCGGGTGCAATAACCCTAGCAGAGCTCATCGCAACTCAAAAACCCTCCATATTAATTCCCTCTCCTAACGTTGCAGAAAACCACCAGTACTATAATGCGCTTTCCCTTTCAGAAAAAGGATGCGCCTTACTTCTTAAAGATGAAGATGCAATCGATAAGCTTGAAAAAACAATTTTAGAGGTTTTTGCCCGCCCACACCTTTTAGCGCAAATGCAAAAAAATATGGCTTCTTTTGAGAAAAATAATGCTGTGGAAAATATTCTTAATCAAATTTTAGAAGTAATTTCCTAAGTCAACATGAATTTATTTGATTATAAAACTTTTTTCTTTGCCGGAATAGGCGGTATTGGAATGAGTGCCCTTGCACGCTATTTTCTTTTACAGGGCAAACAAGTAATAGGATATGATCATTCGTTAAGTTCACTCACGCAAGCATTAGCAAAAGAGGGAGCTCTAATTACTAATGAAGTAAAGCCTGAACTCTTAAAAAAATGTGACGTGTTTATTTATACCCCTGCACTGGCTCCCTCGGATCCTTATCGTGTTGCTGCCTCAAACCTAGGAATCCCTAGCTTTAAAAGAGCACAAGTATTAGGGGAAATTAGCAAGTCTTATCAAACCATTGCAGTAGCTGGAACTCACGGAAAAACTACTACCTCAAGCCTTATTACCTGGCTTCTATACGCAAGTGGCGTTCCTTGCACAGCTTTTATTGGTGGCATTTCTCAAAATTTAGGCTCTAACTTTGTATATAATCCCTCTAGCAATCTTTTAGTAGTAGAAGCAGATGAATTCGATCGTTCCTTCTTAACTCTTTCCCCTTATATTGCTATTATCACGACCATCGATCCTGATCATCTAGATATTTATGAAAATACTACCGCATTCCAAAATGCCTTTTTACAATTCGCTAATCAAATACTTCCTCAAGGGTATTTATTCATTGGCCCTACCATTGAAAAAAAGCTTTTCAGCAGTTCTCAAATTACAATTCAGGAATACGGCAAAGATTCATTTTATGCAGAAGTCATTTCTGCGCAAGCCACAAATCAAGAAATAGACTTTTACACTCATCCTGAACAAAAATGGCTATCCCGAGTAAATTATCCACAACCAGGTGTGCACAATCTAGAAAACTTATGTGCAGCTCTTAGCGTAATTTATACATTAGAAATACCAAAGGCAAAACTGTATCAAGCTATAGCAACTTATCAAGGAGTAAAAAGACGCTGGGAAGTCGTTTTGCAAACGCCTGAATGGATAGTAATAGACGACTATGCCCACCATCCTACAGAAATTGAAGCAACGCTCAAAACAGTACGAACTTGCTTTAAAGATTATCATTTATGGGTAGTTTTTCAACCACATTTATACAGCAGAACAAGAGACTTTGCAAAGGAATTTGCCCAAGCCCTAAGCATGGCTGACAAAGTTTTTCTACTCCCCGTATACGCAGCTCGAGAAAAAAAAGAACATGGTGCAAATGAAACCGTAATTTTTCAACATCTACCTAAGAATCAGGCTAAATTAGTAAATTTGAATACAGTGGTGGAGGAAATAATAAGTGAAATACAGCCCCTTACAGTACTTATTACTATGGGCGCGGGTAACGTTGATAGCATTTTACCAGAATTATTACAAAAATTAGAACCCCGCATATCAATACCAAAAGTATGAAAAAGTGGCAAAGAAAAATAGGGTGGGGGGTTCTAATGTGGAGTTTGCTCAGCAGCATAGGAGCAGGAACATTGTATCAGCAAAACAAAATTTGTGAAAAAGTTAACCTATTTATAGAATCAGAAATGGAAGAATATCATATTAGCGAAAAAGAATTACGTAATGTAATTGGTCTGGAACAATATGTGCAAGAAATAAGAGTGAAAGATGTGTACTTAAACGAAGTAGAAAAAAGATTATATCAACTTAAATATCTGAAGAAAGCAACCGCTTTTTTTAATAGAAATGGAGAAATTAATGTAAAAATAAAGTTACGTACTCCTTTGGCAAGAATTATGAACTCTAGAAAATCAACTAGTTTCTATATAGACGCTGAAGCTCATGTAATTCCTGCACGTGAAACTTTTCGAGCAAGAGTACCTTTAGTAATGGGAGCTTTTCAAGTTCCAATGGGTAGTACCATAGAGGATTCTACACTTCTATCAATAATTCCATTTCTAAAATATATACAACAAGATTCTCTATGGAGGGTACAAATTGCCGAAATTTATATTAACCCTAAACAAGAAATTACACTTTGTACAGCAGTAGGCAATACAAAAATAATTTTTGGGAAAGTAGAGTTTTACAAAGAAAAACTTTATTATCTCTATTGCTTTTATCAAAAAGTACTAAAAAAAGTAGGATGGAACTACTATAGTAGTATTAATGTCCGCTATAAAAATCAAATCATAGCTACTCCTCGAAGGGATACCACAGCGTAGATTAATTTTAATTTAGACTATCAAATCATAACAATATACAACAAAGATAAATCTAAGAACATAATCTATACAACTCTATGGCAAGCAAAGATAAAATTGTCGTTGGTTTAGATATAGGAACTACTAAAGTTGCAGCAATAGTAGGAAAATTAAATGATTACGGTAAAGTCAATATCTTGGGTATCGGGAAGGCGCCTTGTGAGGGAGTAAGGAAAGGCGTTGTTATTGACATTGAAAAAACGGTGCTGGCTATCCAGGAGGCTGTAAAAGAAGCTGAAATTAAAGCTAATATTGACATCAAAGCAGTGCACGTGGGCATTGCCGGTGAACATATAAGAAGCATGACCCAAAGAGGAATTGTAGTACTCAATAACACAAACGGAGAAATTACTTTACAAGAACTTAATAGACTAAAAGAAGATACTTACAAAGCACCCGTCTCTCCGGGAACGGATATTATCCATGTTATTCCTCAAGACTATTCCGTAGATAACGAGCACGGAGTAAAGTATCCTGTCGGGATGCATGGAGTACGCCTGGAAGGAAGATTCCACGTAGTAACGGCACAAAGTACCTCTGCCAGAAACATTTATACTTGTGTACGTAGAGCCGGCTTAGAAGCTAAACAACTTATTTTACAGCCTCTAGCCTCTAGTTATGCCGTACTTACTGAAGAAGAAAAGGAAGCTGGTGTCTGCCTTGTAGATATTGGGGGTGGCACTACAGATATTGCCGTTTTTCAAGATAAAATTATTCGCCACACTGCTGTTATTCCCCTGGGAAGCAACAATGTTACTGAGGATATCCGAAAGGGCTGTAGTATAATGTCTAAATATGCCGAGGCTATTAAAGTAAAATATGGCGCTGCTATAGTAAAGGAAAATATGGCAGATGAAATTATAAGCATCTCTCATTTACCAGATCGTCCGCCTAAAGAAATTAGCAAGCATACTCTTACACGCATAATCCAATGCCGCATGGAAGAAATAATGGAAATGGTACTCTACCAACTCTACGAACAAGGGCTTTTAAAGAAACTAACAGCAGGAATCGTACTAACGGGTGGCGGTGCTTCTTTACAAGGAATCGAAGAGCTGGTAGAATATGTAACAGGACTAGATGCTCGCGTAGGAGACCCTACCCAACAATTAGCCCAAGGACTTGTAGATGAAGTAAGAAATCCTATATACGCTACAGGAGTGGGTCTAACTATATATGGCTTGCTTCATGATGAACAGGAGTATGCACCCTTTCGCGGAGGGAGTGAAAAAGGCTCAGCCTCACGAACGGCTCTTAGCTTTACTGAAAAAGTACGTAATTGGTTCGAAAAAACCCTCAATAGTGCAAATAACATTATTAATTAGTATCAAAAAAGCTTGCACTTTTCAATGGTTTTTATTCTTTTGCCCATTTCATATAAAGATTCTTTAAATAATTAGTTATTAAAATTATATGGAATTTATTACTCCCACATCAGGCTCTACTCTTATTACTGTAAAAGTAATCGGAGTAGGCGGCGGCGGCGGAAACGCTGTGAATAATATGTACAACCAGGGAATTACAGGCGTTGATTTCATTATTGCCAACACAGATAGGCAAGTTTTAGAAAAAAGTCCTATTCCCTATAAAATACAATTAGGTCCTAACCTAACAGGGGGTTTAGGTGCAGGCGGTAACCCTGAAGTAGGCAAAAGAGCTGCCCAAGAAAGCATAGAAGAAATACGTGCCGCTCTATTACAAAATAATACTCGGATGGTATTTATTACTGCAGGTATGGGCGGAGGAACGGGTACGGGGGCTGCCCCTGTCATTGCCCGAACCGCCAAAGAAATGGGTATTCTCACAGTTGCAGTAGTAACGACTCCCTTTACTTTCGAAGGACAAGTTCGGATGAATACAGCATTACAAGGAATAGAAGAGTTGAAAAAAAGCGTAGATACCCTTTTGGTTATAAAAAATGCAAACTTGAGCAAAATTCTAAAAGGCAAGGAAAATATGCGCACCGCCTATAACATGGCCGACCAAGTTCTATGCAATGCAGTAAAGGGAATTGCAGAAATTATTACTGTAACAGGCTTCATTAATGTTGATTTTTCGGATGTTCAAACCATTATGAAAGATAGCGGTAAAGCTTTGATGGGGCTTTCAGTACAAAGAGGAGAATCGCGCGCTCAATTAGCGGTAGAAGAAGCACTTAATAGTCCTTTACTCGATGAAATGGATATTAGTGGTGCTACAGGCATTTTGATTAACGTTACTGCTTCCGAAGACTCGCTCACTATGGAAGAATTTAACCTTATCGGCGAACACATTCGAAAGGCAGCTAGTGATAATGCTCGAATTATATTTGGTCAAGTGTATAATAACGATATGGGGGATGCTCTAGGAGTTACTATCATTGCTACGGGCTTTGGTAAGAAATCATCATCTTCCTTTGCGCAAGTTAATGACGATATAGCAAGTACCTCCGCTCAAGTTAATTCTCCTAGCTTACTTTCGGAGGTAAAGCATTATCCCACTTCTCAAACTGCCACTAGTAAATCAGCTCCGCCTAAACAGCCTACTTCCCCCTCTTCTCTATCTCAAACTCCTACCACTAATAAACTTAAAGAAATAGCCACTGAGGAGTCCTCCAAGGAATTTATTTCTTCTACTTCTACTTCTCCTATTTCTAGCTTAAACACTCCGCCTCCCCCCTCAAAGCTTACTAGTAAAACCGAATTTCCTACGGGTCGTTTTGCTCGTATCAATCCTGAGGATAGAATTAAAAAAATTGCCCAACAAAAATATGACCTTACCAATCCTAACACTTTGCAACAGCTTGATGAGCATCCAGCTTATGAAAGAAGGGGAGTAGATATAGATTTTTCTCCTCCTAAGCCTCAAAGATTTTCACGTTTTTCTGTGGGGCCCCAATCACAAGGAGGCTTTTCTCTTAGAGACAATTCTTTTATTTTCGATAATGTGGACTAAAAACTTACTTTCTTTACAAAAGCATAGGGAGCTACTTAAGATATTGATAACATATAAGTAGCTCCCTCTCAAAGTAAGTAGCTCAGAAAATTCTTTTCAAAATTCCACTTTCACTACGTTATCTTCTGGAATTCTATCAATCAATTTATTCAAGGGATCGATTCCGACCATAAGGGGTTTTTTATCCACTACTATCTCAAAAGTATTTTTAGATTGAGTAAATAGGTGTTTTCGCAGATAAAGGGGTCTTATTTTTACACTCTTATCATTAATATTCTCTGCAAAAATCCCTACGTCTATCCAATCATGCAGAGGCACCATTTTCTCATTTCCTACACTATCGGCATAAAACTTTTGAACTTCTAATTCAAGTTTTACCTTGTATTTACCTCCTTCCAAGGGAGTAGCGGTGGCTTTTATAGCCCTATTGGCATAAAGAGTAATTTTTTCAAACATATCTGTAATAAGATATTTTAAGCTATCAGGCGTTGCCTCCCTTAAATTTTCAATAAACTCTTCACTCGTGGTAAAGGGCGCCCGCTGATAGGCTACTTTTTGAATAAAACGTCGAAGAGCAGCATTTAAAGAATCTTCACCAATATAGTCCTGCAAAGCATACATGATAAGGCTTCCTTTATTGTAGTGAATGTATTGTTGATCTTCTACAAATTTCAAAGGAAGTTCTTTTTCACGCTCTACGGTTCTTCCTTGTAAATAATCATCAAGCTCGTACTGCAAGAAGCGATGCATGTGTTCTTTGCCGTACTCCCTTTGCATTACCATCAAAGCAGAGTATTCTGCCATTGTTTCTGAAAGTAAAGTGGCCCCCTGTACATTAGCCCCTATTACTTGATGAGCCCACCACTGATGCGCTACCTCATGCGCCGTTACAAAATAAACATAGTCTATATCATTAGGGTCTCTAAGGCGAGCAATAAAACCTAAGCCCTCAGAATATGGAATTGTATTAGGAAAAGACTGGGCAAACGTAGCATAGCGTGGAAACTCCAAAATACGTACCTGCTTATGTTGATAAGGACTAAAATAATGAGTATAATACTCTAAAGAGTTTTTGATACTCTTGATCATTTTATCCAAATTATATTCGTGCCCCGGGTGGTAATAAATTTCAATATTTACGTCCTTCCACTTATCTCGCCTAATAGCATATTTTGCAGAAACAATAGAAAAAAAGTACAGAATAGGTCTATCCATTTTATAATGAAAATATTTCCTATCTCCCTCCTGCCATTCTTTAACTAAATAACCTGGTGCAATAGCAATTTGGTCGGCGGAAGTGCTCACTGTAGCTTCGAAATTTATCCAATCTGCATAAGAACAAAGGTAAGTATTTTTTCTAGCCTCTTTATCTTGCAGGGGCTTCATTCGGGGCTTAGGTGGCAATCCATACTTTTTGCGTTTATCTTTATCGCTTATTTCGGCATCTGAATCATATCCTATAGCTGGCAAGAAGTCAAAATTATTAAAGAAAGTACCATTTTCTACTATCTTTGTAGTCAGTTGGTAGCTATCGGTGAAGCCTGGATATTCCAAAGCAATTTCAAAATTAAGCAAGCAGCTATCTTGCGGAGCTAAGGGTTGGCTTAGCGTATATATCCGATATCCCAATTCTTTATCGTCAGATTTGATTTTAGCAGGCAGAGAAAATACTAAAGATTTTATATTTTGCTTAGGATTTAATGTAAAGTGTACCTCCTGGATTGAAGTAGCAGTAGTATTTTTTAGAGTTAAAGCACCTTTAGCTAGAACTTTCCTTTCGTAAGGGTATATATCAATATTTCCTTGAAAAGCTACTATTCTTGGCTGTGGAAGTTTTTGATATTTTTTATACTTTTTTTCATATTCCACTCGCTTCTCTAATTCTTCGTCTTGAGTAAAAAAAGTATTAAGCACACAAGTATTGTAATAAATATATCCACCCATTATACCAAAACCTAAAAGACAGATAGAAGCTGCAACCATCCAATACTTGTTTTTCATTCTAAGAAGTGCTATCTGCAGTCTTTCTTTTGCCGAACTAATAGTACCCCTTATCCAAAAAGCTAGACTCAACAACAATAATAACAAAGCTAAAAACCCCCAATAGCCATAGTATGCCCAAACACCATGTAGAAAATGCCCATATTGGTTCATATCAGAATATTGGTAGCCTGGAGTACGAGGATACAAAAATAGATTGTGCTCTACCCCTAACTGGGGCAAAACAGAAGTAGCAATGAAAAATAGTACCATTACAAAGTGACCTACGAACTTCTGGTTTACTAGCACATGTATGGCAAAAGCAAGCGCAGCGTATAGCAAAAGTTGAAACCAAACCAAAACGAATAATTCTATAAAATAAAGCCCCAGTTCAAAACGTGTATAGCCATGAGAAACTTGTATACCTATTCCTACTAGCAATAAACCAACAAGCAGCACCCCTAAAGCAGCCATCAAACTTAAAAATTTACTTTTCAAAAATAAGGTTGTCGGAATAGGTAAGGCATCTGTTATTTGATGTAGCCTTAGGGTTCTTTCTCGCCAAACTAGCTCCCCAGAATAGAAAACAATGATAATTAGAAAAAAAAGAATAAAGTTGCCTTTTAATAAATCAAGTACTTTATAAGTCACAGGCCAAACTTCTGTTCCATATAATTTCCCTGCCTGTGAAGAATTGAGTATCACCAGCAACAACCCGCAAAGGCTTATAGCAATAAAAGGAATTTCTTTAATAATATTTTTAAATTCTAAAATTGTTAGTCGTAATAAATTCCTTAGCTGAGCTTGCCAAGTAAAAATCGGAAGAACAGAAGGCAATTCTCTAGTAATTTTTTCAGTTACTAAAGCCTCCTCCCCCTCTACTTTTTTCTTCTTGCTTAGGGGCTGCAAAAAAGCTGAAAAATCAAAACGATAGTAAGTAAAACCTAGTAGTAAGAAGCCTATTGCTAGCCATAGGCCGCGGTTTAATAAAAGGATAGGATCTAGGGGTAATAACAAATTATTCGCCTCTGCGGGTGTCCAATACTCAAAAATTTTAGTAATTGTTGCTAAAGCAAAAGGATCTAAGATGGCAGCTAAGGTTTTACTTTCTAGATTTCCTAAAGCAATTAAGCTCCAAAGGTAAACAACCAATAAAACCACATTACCTACATAAGTGTACAATAAATTACGTGTAAGAGTAGCCAAACTAAAAAATATAGCACCACTAAAAAAAATGTTGGGTAATACAATCAGTAGGTAGGGCCGCAAATAAGCTTCTAAAATAATAGGCCCAAATTTTTCAGCCTCTATCCATCCTGCTAAAGGAGCAATCCATGAACCTACAATTGAACCTAAAGGTAAACTTAAAAAAACAAGTGCTGTAATCAAAAGTGAGCCCGTAAAGCGTCCTACTAGGTAGCTCCACTTAGTTATGGGAGTAGTAAAATAAAGTTGGTGCACGTTATGTTCAAAGTCGCGGTATACAGAAGTTGACATCAAAGCAGAAGTAATCAGCATTCCAAAAGCCGAAAGGATAGCATAATAATTAGTAATCACTGTGGTGGCATTCCGGTGCACATTTCCTACAGCCCCTCCAATTACAATAGCGTCTGAACACGTAGCACCAAATACTAAAAGGAAAATTATTAAAGGATAAATCCAAGTAGCAGGACGAGGCAGCCGATAAGCTAATTCAAATAGAAATATTGTTCTGAACATAGTCTTGCCCAAGAGTTATGTTAATAGCTATTATTCGGGCTTAACAGTATTAAAATACACATCCTCTAAACTAGCTTCCACTATAGAAAACGCTGGGTCGGGCTGAGAATCTGAATAAACATGAATTTCAAATTTACCGCCTACTAATAAATGAGAAATAACATGAAAGTTTTGTTCAAAAGTGGGTAATTCATGTTTTTCAATAATGCGCTTCCAAATTTTTCCTCTATAAGACTCTAAAACCTCTTGTGGCTTACCCTGTAACAACACTTTCCCTTTATTAATAATTGCCATACTCTGGCAAAGACTACTCACATCTTCAATAATATGAGTAGAAAGAATCACGACAATATTTTCTCCTATTTCACTTAAAAGGTTGTGAAAACGATTCCTTTCGGCTGGATCTAATCCTGCTGTAGGCTCATCTACGATTATTAATTTAGGGGAGCCTAAAAGAGCTTGCGCAATTCCAAAGCGCTGTTTCATTCCGCCTGAATAGCCCCCTAAATTTTTTTTGCGAAAAGCATACAAATTAGTCTTATGAAGTAAGTGGTCTACAATTTCTTTTCGCTCTCTAGCATTATGAATTCCTTTAAGCCTAGCGAAATGGTCCAACAGAGTTTCGGCATCCACTTTAGGGTATAAACCAAACTCCTGAGGCAAATAGCCTAAAATTTTTCTTACTTCTGATTTTTTTTTTAAGCACATCTAATTCATCTAAAAAAATACTACCTGAATCAGGTTCTTGTAAAGTTGCAATTATACGCATCAATGTAGACTTTCCTGCCCCATTAGGACCCAACAAACCAAACATACCAGCAGGAATATTTAAACTTACTTCTTGCAGGGCTTGCACACCATTTGCGTAAGTTTTACTTAATCTTTCAATTTTTAATTCCATGTTTACTATACTATCAAATCTAAAAAAGCCGAAAATAAAATAAAATAAAATAATTCAGACTACTCAAAATCTACTCTATACATTTTAAAATGCATAAGAGCAGTACCATAAATAAGATACTGCTCTTAACTAATCTTAACTAAATAAGGATACAAGAGTTATAATTTTTTACCTTCTTCTTCTTTTACCCCGCTTACCTTTACTAGAACTCGAATAGCTTCTTTTCCCATAACTTCTATAGTTACTACTATACTCCGTTTGATCCGTTTGATAGAAGTAATTATTTCCAGCGGCGCTAGCTGCGGCAGCGGCTGCTGCTAAAGCTATTTCTCTCTGATAGGTCTGAACAAAATTTATTATCTCTCGAAAGCCACTAGTATCCTTATAATACCCTAGATAATTGTACGCTAATTGATTAGCATATCCAAATTGCTGCTGCTTAGCTACATTTTGAATGTATTGTATTTCACCATTTTGGAGAGTCTTATAGAGCTTCAGATTATGTTCATAATTATCCTCACCCGCCTCATTATTCATAACAATAAAATTATTAAGAGCACTACGAGCTAACACAAAATTTCTCTGATTAATTAAATTTTGTATATATTCCAACTGCTGTAATTTAATAAAGTCCTTGAATTGTAAGTAATAACCTTGACTATCACAAGTATCATTCAACTGCCTTAGTAAAGCTTTAGCTTGAAAGAAATTGTAGTTTTTTTGAAATTCTCTTTTCAATCGAACAAATAAAGTTGAAAGTAGGCTATCTTGTTTAGCTATTTGATCTAAGTACAACTTAGATTCTTTAACTCTATAATTTCCTTCAAGGCACTTCTCAAAGTTTTGCTTAGCTAATTTAAATTCTCCATCTTGTAGTAAAAGAATCGCAGCATTATAACTTCTGTTGCATTCACTCTCTTGGCAGGCACGTATTCCCACAACAAATATTAAAAATAAAATCCCAACTATCAGAATAATTCTCAGCTTTTTGTTCTGAAAGTACCAGCTTCCAAAAATATCGTTAAAAAAATCAATCATAAGCTCCTAGTGAATTAAATCAAATTAAAGGTAACACCTACCTTGGGTAGTATTTTTACCTAAGGTAGGAAAGTATCAATATTCCAAAAAAAATTATCAATAATCCTGTTGATATCTTCGAACTAGAGTAGCCTGAAGCCTAGGAAAACTAAAATGAGTTAACTAGCTTTTATTTTCAAAGAATAGTTTTAACTTTGCATGAATGTAATAAACCCTAGCTTTAGCTTTTGAAGGTCTAGCTAACTAAAAAATTTAGTCCTAGCTTCAAAAGCAGGGCCAGTGTAGTTTATTACAGCATCAGGTATTTTCTACACTTTAATTTATTGGGTAAAGCCTTGAATACGGTGTTTACACAAATTGAAGAATCGAAGTTGAAGGTCGAGTCTGAAGTCGATTTACAAAGTGCACTAAAAAAGTATTTTGGAT
>JANWXU010000074.1 GCA_025057395.1 Bacteroidia bacterium
AGGCTTTTAAATTTTTGAAAGAATTAATTTATCAACTTTTCTAAAACCCTTTCGATATACTTGATGTACATTTAATTTGCTAAGTAACAGTATCTATTTTTTTTCTAGATTCATTACCCCCTATTAACTTACTCAAAATTAATTTGTAAAGCAGTTTAATTTACTTTTGTTTAGTCAAGGTTAACTATAATCTACGAATCAAACCACAGCCTACTCTGTTTGTTTTCCTAATAGACTTCTTGCCTTCTAAATTCTAGCAATATTTAATTACAGGATTGTATGCTATCATTTTATTAGCTAGATTCGCATACGTGAAAAAAATTAACATTGCTATTGATGGCTATGCAGCCTGCGGCAAAAGTACCACTGCTAAAAAAGTGGCGCAAGAGCTTAATTACCTGTACATAGATTCCGGCGCTATGTACAGGGCATTTACCTTATATTTGTTAGAAAACAACATAGACTATCAAAACCAACAATTACTTTCACAAATAATTCCTCATATTCAAATAAGTTTTGCAAGAAATCCACAAACGGGCAACTATGAAGTAACCCTCAATGACAAGTTTGTGGAGCACCAAATTCGTAGTTTAGCTGTTAGCGAAAAAGTAAGTAAGGTAAGTACCATTAAAGAAGTACGTGCTTTCTTGGTTAAGCAGCAGCAACAATTGGGCTGGCAAAAGGGAGTAGTTATGGATGGAAGAGATATTGGTACGGTAGTTTTTCCCGATGCAGAGCTCAAAGTGTTTATGGATGCTGAGTTTGACGTACGAGTAGAACGTAGAAAGCAAGAACTAGAAGCTCAAGGAATATACTTAGAAAAAGCTGCAATAGAAAGCCACCTTTACGAGCGCGACCTTTTGGATACTACCCGCAGTGAAAGCCCTTTGAGAAAAGCAGAAGATGCCCGCCTGCTCGATACTACTCACCTTGCTATAGAAGAGCAAGTTCAGCAAGTTTTAGACTGGGCTCATGAGCTTATCTATTGTTTAGAATAAAAATTTTACGTATCATTATATAGATTTTTGATTGATAAACATTACTATGCCAATAGAAAAAGATCCTAAAACTGAAAAAGTTAAATCATTAGCCCTCACGCTCGAGCGACTAGAAAAAGACTATGGCAAGGGAGTAGTAATGAGGCTCAGCGATAGAGGACAGCAAAATGTTTCTGTAATTTCTACTGGCTCTCTAGCTTTAGATATTGCCCTAGGAGTAGGGGGAGTGCCTAGAGGAAGAATTGTTGAAATTTATGGACCTGAATCTTCGGGTAAAACTACCCTAGCTATGCATATGATTGCAGAAGCACAAAAGAGTGGAGGAATAGCTGCTTTTATTGACGCAGAACATGCTTTTGACCCTATCTATGCAGAAAAACTAGGCATCGACACTGAAAATTTACTGATTTCCCAACCTGATTATGGTGAACAGGCATTAGAAATAGCCGAAAATCTTATTCGATCCGGCGCTATTGATATTATTGTAGTTGACTCAGTGGCAGCCTTGGTGCCTCGTGCAGAATTAGAAGGCGATATGGGAGATTCAAAGCTGGGACTCCAAGCACGTCTTATGAGCCAGGCTTTACGCAAACTTACTGGTACCGTAAGCAAAACTAACTGTGTATGTGTTTTCCTCAATCAGTTGCGAGATAAAATCGGAGTTCTTTTCGGCAATCCTGAAACTACCACTGGTGGGAATGCCCTCAAATTCTATGCCTCGGTACGTTTAGATATTCGCAAAATAGCACAAATAAAAGATGGAGTAGATGTTAGCGGCAATCGCGTAAGAGTAAAAGTAGTCAAAAATAAAGTAGCTCCCCCCTTCAAACAAGCAGAATTTGATATTATCTACGGTGAAGGCATTTCGAAAGCGGGAGAAATTTTAGACATGGCGGTAGAAAATAAAATTGTAACTAAATCGGGCGCATGGTTCAGCTACAATGGCGATAAACTAGGGCAAGGCCGAGAAACAGTAAAAAATCTACTCAAAGATAACCCCGAGCTAATGGCTGAAATTGAACAAAAACTGCGTGCTAAACTAAGCTCCGGAGAAGCTATCGTTATTCCCGAAGCTCCTGCTATCGAAGAAGAACTAGTACCTGAAGAATAAATTTTTTTCATTTTATGTACCTTTGTTTTTTAGCTCTTCCTTTTTGGCTCTACCTACAATCTCCTTTGTTAAAATCACAAAAAGATTTTTTGATTCCCCCGCCGGATACTCTGCCCTCGTGGATACAGTCTCGCTATATTACTTTTGGTACTCCTAACCCTACTCCTACTCAGCCCAGAGAAATATCTACGATTATCATTCATTCAATGTATAATCCTGAAGTTGCAGACTCTTTTTCTGTAGACGCCTGTTTAGCATTACTCAAAAGATACAACGTATCTGCTCATTTAATAATAGATAGAGAAGGAAATATTTGGCAGCTTCTGCCCCTACAGGCCATTTCCTACCACGCTGGTAAGGGGCAGCTGCCAAACGGTAGAACGGGTATTAATCAATTTTCTGTAGGCATTGAACTTATTAATTCCTACTACACCCCTATTACAGAAAAACAATACCAAGCACTATTTCGATTAACTAAACTTCTTTGTGAACGCTACCCCATTCAACAAATTTTACGTCATAGTGATATTGCCCCAGGTAGAAAAACTGACCCGTGGAATTTCGATTGGCAGCGCTTTGCAGAAGCCTTCCCTAAGGTAGTATATAATGCCAAGAAATAGATAATGCTTAAAAGAGTCCTTCCTGTTTTTTGGCTAATAAGTTGCCTGCTTTTCTTCTTTAGTAAAGGAGTATTATCCTCTGCTTTTGCTCAAAATGAACTTGTTTTTCTAGAAAAAGCACCCAAAGTTAATTTTACTACAGCGCCCCTTATTTTATTACTTCACGGAATGGGAGCCGACGAAAAAGATTTATGGT
The DNA here is from genome assembly GCA_025057395.1 of Bacteroidia bacterium. GTDB lineage: Bacteria > Bacteroidota > Bacteroidia > J057 > JANWXU01 > JANWXU01. The sequence continues at coordinate 2,926 of JANWXU010000074.1, forward strand.
TTATAGCTCAGCAATTGCCGCAAAATTATCGTATTTTAAGTTTGCGTGCCCCTTACCGCCATGAATCAGGCGGCTACCGTTGGTTTGAAATTCAATTTAGTAGTCAAGGGAAAGTGATGAATTATGGGCAAGCTCAGCAGAGTTGCCAATCTATTCTTCGTTTTTTAAACAGTTACTTGAAACAAAATGGACTTCTCCCCCAAAGCATTTATGTAATTGGTTTTAGCCAAGGGGCTATGATGGGCTTCTTACTTTTACATAGCTCTAGCCAAATAGTAGGCCATGCTGCTATTGGAGGAATGATTTTCCCAGAATTAGTGCAAGAACTCAAAAGCTCTACTTTAGCTAATAAAAATGTTTGGATTGCTCATGGCACCCGAGATGAAATTATCCCTGTGCAAGCTGCCCGCTATGCACGCCAAATTCTACAAAATTTAGGAGTAAATCTTTCTTACCATGAATTCCCCGTAGGCCACCATATTACACCTGACATCCTTCATGCTCTCTTAGCTTGGTTGCAGAAAAAAGTTAGATAATTCTAGTAATAAATAAAAACCTATCAGCCGCCTAATTCTTTTTATCTTTTTAGTCTCTAAAATTTTACCTATCCCAAAACTAGCTAACTAGCTTCGCAATAGTTGCTAGATTTAGTCTCTTTCCTATTTTTTACACACGCTGTGTAGAATGGCAAATTTTGTTTTTTAACGTAGTTGTTTATTTAATTTATTTTGTTTTAATTAAAAAATTTCGAGCCTTCTTTAGGTAAAATATTAAATAATCAAATTACTCTTAAATCATGCATACGAGAGCTTTTAAGATAGGAATGCTCTTTGTGTTCCTTGAAGCTTTTGGAATACTCTTGCTAGGCAAAAAAGTTCAAGCAACTAATAATCTACAACTAACAATTACCCCCTTACCACTATCTGCACCTATACTCGATTTATCTTCTATTTCCTCAAGTACAGTAGACCTTAAGCTGGAAACTCCTAATCATCTGAAATATTACAGTGCCCTTATTTTGCCTTCCGGGAAAGGAAATATACAATTTAGTTTTTTTTCTATTCCCGCTCAGCTGCAAAGCTTAGAATTTTATTCAGCTCCCACCTGTACTGCCCAAGATTTAATTTTTTCTATTTCCCGCCCTTTAGATCAGATTTATACATGGAATGAGTATATCCCTAGTGATACAATTTGGATTCAATTTTTACTATCCGCTCCTTTTAGTGAGAAGGAATTAATCAGTGTTAAATTTGAATTTTCTCCTTTAGCTACTGCCACACTAAACAAAAAAAGAAAGCAAGTTTTTTTGCCTAGCAATAATGATGTCAATTTTACCTGCGATAAGGCAGTTTGTTTGGTGCGAGGTCAACAATATTCTAACCGGTTACGTCCTATATGCACGCCTTGCAATGGAGTTTGGCGTCCTCCTATAAGTGTTTGTGGAAACGGAATCTGGAGCAGCATGGATAATCCTGTTTTTTATAAATTTGAGGTATTGCCCTCCACTCCCCAACCCGTTTCTATAACATTAGTAGTAAGCGAATGCGAAGGTGGAAATAGCGCTCTACAACTAGGCATTTGGGGCTTTCCTGATTGCCCCGGTGGAGGACAGCTACGTTTTGAAACTTGTAATGCAGGTGTAGGAAGTGTTAATGTTTCTAAAATTCTACCTATTGGGCAATATTTTCTAGTAGCTGATGGAAGTGCGGGTTCAATCTGTGATTGGGTCTTCGAAAGCAATGTTAATATTGGCATAAGTAGCAATTCTCCTGCTTATGCTAACCCTAGTCAGCAAATATGTGAAGGACAAACTCTGCAATTTTTTTCTTCGCAAGTTGCGCCTGGTTCTACTTATTCCTGGCAAGGACCCCAAGGATTCTCCTCTACCCAAAGCGCTCCCACCATTCCTAATGTAACCACACACTACTCAGGTACCTACAGCGTAACCATAAATCCTCCGCCTGGTACTCTTTGTCCAGAAGTAGTACAACTTAGCACACAAGTATTCATTAAACCTCTTCCCGTACTTTCCATTCCGAGTAGTAGAGCTCTATGCGAAGGTCAGACGCTAAATGTCACTCAAACTAGCCAAGGAGGTGTATCTTACTTTTGGCAAGGCCCTAATAATTTTAATCAAAACGGAAATATACTTACTATCAATAATATTACCGCTGCGCAACGCGGCACCTATACTCTTACAGGTATACTTAACGGCTGTACCACTACTGCCACTACCCAAGTAATTGTTCATTCTAACCCAGCTCCTCCCACTACAGGAAATGCTATTTTAGCACGTTGTGGAGCTGGTCCCTTTACCTTTACAGCTTTAGTTTCTTCCCCCACTAATATGGTAATTCGGCTTTACGATAGCCCTACAAGTAATACTATTTTGCAAGCTGCACAAGCCCCCCCTTATGTATTCACTATTAACTACATTTCTACCACTACTACTTTTTACCTAGAAAGTTTCAATACCGCTACAGGCTGTATTAGTAATCGCAATCCTGTGACTATTACGGTTCATCCTGCTTTAGACCCCCCTACTGCTACCAGCGTACAGCGTTGTAGTACAGGTATAGTTACTTTTACTGTCTTCCCCCCCCCAGGTACTTCAGGCAATTTAACCGTTAGAATGTATAGCCTAGCTAGTAGTGGAAATGTAATTACTACCACTTCAGTTAGTCCTTATCAACTAAGTGCCACGATTAGTACAACTACCACCTTTTATTTCGATATTATTAATAATCAAACAGGATGTACAAGTATTTCTAGAGCAAGTGCTTTAGCAGAAGTGGTTTCTCCGCCGCCTCCTCCAACACTAGATAGGTCTAATTATGAAGTTTGTGGTAATACCAGCATTACTATTTTACCAAGCTTACCCCCTACTAATAATTCCATTCAATTAAAAGCTTATACCTCACTAATAGGAACACAAAGCATATGGGAAAGCGAAGGACCTAATTATGTATTTAATACGCCCATCATTACTACCCACACAACTTATTACCTTGAATCAGAAATAAAAGCCTTGAATTGTAAAAGCACTTCACGAGTAGCAGTACCTATTCGCTACATTCAAGCGCCTACTCCTTTACCTAATGTTAGCGTAAGCCGTTGCGGCAGCGGAAGTATTAGCTTTTCAGTTTCTGTTACTGACCCCGAAGTAACCCAAGTTTTACTTTATACCTCGCCTAGTGCCACAAACCCTATTAGCACTCTCACAGCCCCTAATTGGAGTTATTCATTAATTAATTTAACTACTACTACCACCTATTATTTACAAACTTCTAAAGCAGCAAGTAATTGCTCTAGTCCTAGCCGCTCTACAGCTACTTTAATGATTTTTCCTATTCCCGCTCTACCGCCGGAGCAAAATATCAGAATTTGCTCGGCAGGGAACGTTTCTTTTTCGATAGGCAATATTGAAAATGCAAATTCTATTCGTCTCTATACTTCTGCTACCGCTACCCAAGCAATAAGCACATTTAACGGTCCTCCCTTCTCAATTACTTTGAGCAACATAACTACCCATAGTATCTATTTTTTAGAAAGTTATCATACTGCTCATCAATGTTCTTCCTCTAAAACTCGTGTTTCTATACATATTGTTAGTTCACCCGAAGATTTTACGGTAGCTAATGTTAGCCGTTGTGGCAACGGAATAGTTACCTTTACGGTAACTCTTTTTCAGGGTGGTAATTACACAGTGAATTTGCATTCTACCCAAGGAGGACCCCCTATTGCTCAAGCTAATTTTTTTCCTTATTTACTTACTCCCCCTAGCCTTACTACAACTACTACTTTTTACATTCAACTTCTGGATAATTCCACAAGCTGTTCAAGTAGCTTCCGACAAGTTGTGGCAACTATCCACCCTACTCCTTCCAATCCTACTACTAGCTCCATTCGAAGTTGTACAGCAGGAAAATTCACCTTTACTGTGAATACAGGAATTGTACCGGCGAATCAAGTGGCTTTATATACAACATCCAACGCTACTGTTCCATATACTACTGCTAATGGTTCTCCATTTCGAGTCGTTACTCCTTGGGTAGAAACTACCACTACTTTTTGGCTGGAAGCTATTAATACTAACACAAGTTGCCAAAGCGAACGAGTTCCAACGCGGGTGGAAATATTTTCTCCCCCTACCTTACCTACTTTGCCTACTATCTCAATATGTAGAAGTGAGGCGGTTACAGTAAGTTATACATTTTTAGGGACGGCTTCACAAAAACTAGATTTTTATACACAAGCCCCGGGAGGAAATTTCATAGGTTCTGCAGTAGCCCCACATTACTCTTTTACTTTTCCCCGGATTACTACTTCTACTACTTTTTATGTTGAGGTAGTTGATATAGCTAACCAGTGTACGAGCACGAGTCGTGCTGAACAGTCTATTGTGCTGGTATCCTTGCCAGAATTACCTCAAGAAATGAACCTGCAGCGTTGCGGACAGGGTACTGTTACCTTTACTATTTCTCTAGCCCGAAATGGGAATTATACAGCTGCTCTCTTTCGCCAATTTAGTGGCAATGAAGCGCCAATAGCCCAGGATAATTTTCCCCCCTATGAGCTATCTACTCCTTTTTTGGCTACCTCTACAGATTTTTTCTTTGCTTGGATCGATAGGCAAAGCCAATGCACTACAGATAGAGTTAAGTTTTCAGCTATAATTTTACCCTCTCCTACTTCTTTAACTCCCCAGGCCCTAAGCCGTTGTGGAGATGGTTCAGTTACATTTTCTTTTAACTGGCCAGCTCCACCTAACCACCAATTACTCATTTTTCGTGATGAATTGCTTACTCAAGTAATAACTCATATCCCTACTCCTCCCTGGGTATGGAATACACCTACAATAACGACAACTTCGCGTTTTTATGTAATTGCCCAAAACCTTCAAACTCTTTGTAATAGTGCACCTGCCGAATTGCGAGTAAATATTATTACTCCTGTTACTTCATTGCAACCACAACGACAAGCACGCTGTGGTAGTGGGAGAATACAGTTTAGATGGCCCAATATTGACCCTACTATACAAAGTGTTTTTATTTATGAAAACGAGTTTTCAGCAACCTTTTTGGCAGAACTTAAAACCCAACCCTTTAGTTGGGAAACCCCGTTCATTACTACTACTACTACTTACTACGTTTCTGCGGTAAATAGCACTGGACAATGTACTACTGCTCGCACTACCCTAGAAGCCATTATTTATCCTAACCCTGCCTCCCCTCCCTCCCCTATCCTCGAAAGTTGTGGACCTACTTCATTTACCCTTTCAGTAAATCTCCCTTCACTCAATGCTACTGAAATTCGTCTATATTCTCAGCCCAGCAGTAACTCAAGCATTAGTACAAGCCTTAACAATGTGCTTACTACTCCGGTAGTTACTCAAAATACTGACTTCTTTTTAGAAGCCTATAATGCTACTACTAATTGTACTAGCTCAAGAAGCATTTTGAAAACAATCATTAAAGATAAACCTAGGGCACCTGTATTCAATTCTGTATACCGCTGTGGCGCAGGAATTACTACCTTTACTTTGCTAAGTAATAATTTAGCAAACGACACCATCAAACTATACACTCTAGCAAGTGGCCAACCTCCTATTGCTACACGTTTTATAGCCCCCTACGAATTAACTACTCCCTTTCTGACAACAACCACTACTTTTTATGTGGCATTAGCAAGTAGAAATGGATGTGAAAGCGAAAGAACTGAAATAGTGGCTAATATTATGCCTCTTCCTCCGGCGCCTAGAGTTGAAAATGCTAGAAGATGTGGAGCGGGCAAAGTAAGTTTTTCGTTTCTTCCTAATACTCCTACTTCCCTAAACTATCTCCTTCTAAAGGATATCGAAAGCCAAGAAATTTTAGCTACTACCACTGCTCCTTTCTATCAATTTTCTATTCCTTGGGTAAGCACTACTACTACCTTTTACGTAGTAGCTATTTCTGAAAATTCATGTTCTAGCACGTTTGTCCCTTCAGTAGTACAAATTATTGAGCCGCCCGCCCCTATTACCATAGAACCTACTTCTATTTGTAAGCCACAAAGTATAAAAATTAGTTACACATTGCCCCTGCCGCCAGGTTCTATTATTAGCCTATATTCAGAAGAAGAAGCAACCTTACCCTTTTTCTTTTCCCACTCCCTGCCCTTTGAATATATCACTCCTATCATAACTACTCATACTACCTATTATGTTTCTGTAACAGATGTGCAAACAGGATGCGAAAGTAGCCGAGAAGAAATTATTATTACCTTACTTCATTCCAAAGTTTACAATTGGAGTAAACCGCAAAGATGCGGAGCCGGCCCCCTTGCATTTGAATTAACTAATATTGACGCAGGAAATGAAGTGCGCCTATATTCTCCTGACCAACAGCTGCTATCCACGGCTTTTTTTCCTCCCTATCGGTTTTTAATTCCTCAAGTAACTACTAGTAGCACCTTTTTTGTTGAAGTTTATACTCCTGCCACGCGCTGCAGTAGCGACCGAATACCCTTTCCCGTTGAAATTCTTCCTTTACCAGGAATGCCTATCTCTCGCAATGAAAAAAGATGTGGTAGTGGCACCCTTACATTTTTAGTAGTGCCTAGCTTACCTTTTGCTAATGAGTTTCGTCTGTATTCCGATAGAAATGCTCCCCTGCCCATTGCTTATGATAACATTGCCCCTTACCAGCTTACTACTCCTTTGGTAACTACTACTACCACTTTTTTTATTGAAAGTTTTGACTCACATACAGGTTGCAAAAGTGAAAGGTATCCTTTGATTGCAGAAGTGATTCCTTTGCCCGAATCGCCACAAACTGCCTCGGTCTTAAGGTGTGGTGTAGGACCTATCACTTTTACTATATCCGTACAACAAACTGAAGGAAATATTCGACTTTATACCTCTGCTACCACTACAAGTCCCTTACAAACAGTAGAGCTACCTCAAAATACCATTACCATTTCTGCAATTAATTCTTCTCAAACCTTTTATATAGAGTTAGAAGATAAAAATACGCTCTGTCTTTCTCCTAGAAGTGAAGCCCAAGTACGCTTTCTTCCACCACCAGCCCCTCCTATCATACAAAATACAGTTCTCTGCGGTCAAGAGAGCGTTACCTTTACTATTACTGCTTCAGACCCGGCAGGTAATCAGATACGAATGTACGATGCTGTGCAAGATGGAAATTTACTTACTTTTACGGAAACTATCCCCTTTTTGCTCACCTATTCTAATTTACAAACTCATACTTACTTGTATATTGAAAGCTATAACACTGTAGCAAAATGTAGTAGCAGCCGTGTACAAGTAATAGCCTACAAAAAGCCAGGCGTTCCTCTGCTTAACCCGCTAAGGCAATGTGAAGGGGGTAATTTTGTAATTTTACCAGGCTTTACCCCGCCTCAGGGTACGGGTTTCCGGCTATATTCAAGTATAACAAGCACAGTGCCGCTAGATAGTACCACTTTGCCCCCCTACGCTATAACCCTGCCTAATATAACTACTACTAGTACATTTTTCCTGAGTACTATTGATGCCACCACCGGTTGTGAAAGTGAAAAACTAGCTTTTGTATTAGAAGTTTTACCCCTACCTCCTCCTCCTTTGGTAACGCCACTTAAAACTTGCGCAAGAGGCTCCTTTACTTTTACTATTGCTTATGCTAATAATCACTATTTGAAGTTGTATGAGAATTTTAATGATCTTGTGCCCATAGTTACTACTACCCAAGCTCCTTATCAACTCCAAACGCCTGTTATTTCTACTTCTACTACTTTTTACATCGAAGCCCAGCATAAAGAAACAGGATGTAAATCTCAGCGTATTCCCTTAGTAGTAGAATTGCTTCCTCCATTACCAGAGCCCCATATTTCAAAAGAAATTTCACGTTGCGGTTCAGGAGTTATTATTCTTAGTCCTACTATGGAAAATGCGGAAGCCACAGCTATTTATCTTTATGATTCTCCCCTCGAAAATGCGATTCCTATTGCCCGTAGTAGTACTGTGCCCTACACCCTAGAAACTCCCTTTTTAACAACTCATGCTACTTTTTACCTGCAAGCAATAAACCAAAATACAGGCTGCGTGAGTACTAAAAAAGAAATAAACCTCCGGATTCTTACTCCACCTGGGCAACCCATTACTTCGAACGTTACACGATGTGGTCCTGGTAAAATAACTTTCACCCTAATACCTACACCCCCATTTGCTTCTCACCTTGAACTATTAGACCTTAACTACAATATCATTGCTTCTACTCAACTTCCTAATACTACTCTTACTATAGACCCTGTCATTACTACCACCGATTTTTGGGTCCGAACCACCGATATTGTAACTGGTTGTAAAAGTTCAAGAGCAGGAGTTACAGCTTATATCCTTCCGCCGCTAGAGCCTCCTTTGGTAGAAGATATTAAGATTTGTGGAGCAGGGAGAGTAACCTTTTCTATTTTAAGGGCTAGCCAAGAAGTAACTATATATGAAAACGAATATAGTTCTATTCCGATTGCAAACTTGCTCCAAGCTCCTTTTACCTTTGAAGCCCATGTCACTACCAATACTATTTTTTATTTTGAAAATGTAACTTCTACCCCCAGCTGTACTAGTAATCGAAGTACGGCAAGGGTAATTGTATACCCTATACCCGAACTTCCTAATATGCCAAGTGTAAGCATATGCCAATTTTCTGCTGCTACTTTAACCATCTCTTTACCACCAGAAGTGCCTATAGATAGAATTAGTCTTTATTCCGCCTCCCAGGGCGGTTCCCCTCTAGCTACTAGTACTAATGAGCGACCCTTTAAGCTTACTACTCCAATTATAACTCAAAATACTATTTTTTACCTGGAAGGACATAATACCCAAACAGGTTGCACGAGTGCTCGAGTAGTGCAATTCTTGCAAGTATTTTCACTTCCTGGTGCTCCACGAGTTCGTAATTGGGAGCGCTGTGGAGTAGGAAGTATAACGTTTATATTTGGTTTAACCCCACCTTTTGGAAGTCAGGTAGAAATTTATAATTCTGAAAGAGCAGGAGAACTAGTAGGCTTTTCTGCTACACCTCCTTTTGCTATTGCTTCTCCTTTTCTCGAAACCTCTACTACCTTTTATGCTCAAGTACGAGATACCCAAACAGGCTGCGTGAGCCAAAGGCGTGCCTTTAGAGTAGAAATCTTACCAGGACCACCACCCCCTATTGTGATAGATGAATACCGCTGTGGGCAAGGAATAATTACCTTTTCTATAAATACCTCTGCCGATATGGAAGTCCGGATCTACACAACAGCTTCTAGCCTTAGCCCTATATACGTGAGCAGACAGCCCAATGCTACTTTTGTAACCCCGTATTTAAGTACTACTACTACTTTTTATTTCGAAAACTACCATGCTACAAGCCAGTGTAATAGTGAGAGAAAAAGTGTAATTGCTTACATTTACCCCTTGCCAGGAACTCCTATTTTGCCCGTGCGCTCCATTTGCGCTAATACTTTTTCTCAATTTACTGTACTAATGGGAGTACCTCCTGGTGACGAAATACGTTTATACACTCAAAATCAAGGGGGCTTGCCTATTGCAATAGATAACAATGCACCTTACCTTTTTTCCTTTAATAATAGTATTAGCAGTACTACTACTTTCTATTTGGAAGTGAATAATTCGTTAATGGGATGTACAAGTCCTAGAGTGCCTTTTACTATTTTTTTACCCCCTGGAGAAGCAATTGCAAGTCCTGTAGCCCGATGCGGCGCAGGTGCAGTTATGATTTTACCAACATTAACCTCTCCTTTAGCCGATAAAGTGGCTTTGTATAACAGTACCTTGGGGGGAGAATTACTAGCAGAATCGTGGGTGGCACCGTATGCTCTATTTTTACCTAATGTTACCCAAACTACTACTTTTTACCTGGAAGCAATAGACACCCAAACTGGTTGCCGTAGCGCAAGAAGTGCCGTATTAGTTGATATTCTTGCTTTGCCTTCCGCCCCCCGCGCAACAAGCTTAGCAAGGTGTACGAGCGGTAATTTTATCTTTACAATACAAGACCCTGCTCCTAATTTTACTTACTACTTATACACCGGTAATAATGAAGAACAATTTTATTCTCAAACTTCTCAGCCCCCTTACACACTCCATTCTCCTTACATTGCTACCACTACTACTTTTTATTTTCAAGCTAAAAATAATCTCACCGGCTGCCTCTCTTCTAAAGCAATTGCAAAAGCCGAAATTTTACAGAAACTATTACCCCCCTATATACCCTATTCTACAGTTTGTGCTAAAGAAGGGGTCCTAGAATGGCAAGTATTTCTACCACCTAGCCAAGCTAATCAGGTTGCGGTTTATGATTTGCCAGTAGGGGGGATGCTATTAGCCAAAGATTCCATTGCTCCTTATACCTTTCAGTTACCGGCTCCTACCCATCCCAAATGGCTATATTTAGAAGCACAAAATACACGCTGGGGCTGCACAAGCGAAAGAATCCCGCTATGGGTTGCTCCTTCCCCCTTCCCCCCTTCTGTAAGCACATATGCAACTTGCCCTAACCAAACGTTAGTAATAGAATTACCTTCTGCAGGGGAAAATGTACACATAGCGCTGCTTGATCAAGCCGTAGGGGGTACTATTCTTTCTTTAACCCAAGGCTCTCGTCCTAGTTTCACCTTCAGCGGATTACTTAGTACCACTACTTATTTTTTGCAAACGATCGATCCTTTCACCGCTTGTAGCTCTCAAGTACAACCTTTAGTGATAAACGTTGTACCCCCACCCCCCCCTCCTATTTTACCCCAACTGCAAGTCTGCAAAAATCATGTTCTTACTATTCAACCTCAGATAACTTTACCGGGCTTGCGACTGCTTGTTTATGCAGACCCCCTAGCTTCTATTCCATTATATCAATCTAGCCAATTCCCTTATACTCTGAGAGTAAATGCTCCTCCACAAAATGTAATTTGGTATGCTCAATATCAAGATACTCTAGTGAATTGCTTTTCTGCTCGAGTACCCTTAGAAATTCAAGTTTTATCACTCCCCCAAATCACTTCTTTACCCTCTATTATTTCGGTTTGCGAAGGCGAAAGTTTATTTTTAAAAGCTGATTCCATTAAGCAAGCTACTTACTTATGGATTTTGCCTAATGGAGAATATATTACTAGCCCCAACTATGAATTAAATATTCCTTATGTAGGACCGAATTTTGAGGGGGAATGGCGAGTATTTGCTATTGTGAGCAATTGTACTTCTAGTGCCCATATAATGCAAGTTACTGTGATTCCCAGTCTGCCTACTCCTACCCTACCTAATTCTCAACTTGCTGTTTGCCAGGGACAATTTCTAGAACTAAATATATCTAACCTCTTAGCTTTTCCTACAGCAACTGAATTTTTTTGGGAAACCCAGGAGGGTAACTATTTAGGAAGGGGTCCTACCTGGCATTGGCAAGCTGCTACTACTCCAGGAGAATGGAAAATAAGGGTAGTAGCTTTTCATAGAAAATGTCAAGCTCAATCGAGTTGGATTACTATTACGGTTCATCCTCAACCCCAACTGCCAAAGATTATTAATCCTTCTCCTACCTGCGAGAGCAATAGCTTTATAACTCTAACAGTAGATTCTGTTTTGCAAGGATATCAATATTTTTGGCAAGGACCCTTAGAAAGTAGTCTTGCACATTTACGTATTCCTGCCCATCGTACTTTTGCAGGTGTCTACTCTTTAGTAGTAATTTCAGAAAAAGGATGTACTAGCGCACAACAAACTACAACTGTCGTTTTTTCTTCTACCCCTGTCCAACCACAAATCAGGGGAAATACTCAAATTTGCGAAGGTACAATTTTAAACCTAGAAGTTGTTTCTCCTATCGAAGGAGTATTTTACGAATGGCGTCTACCCTCTAATAGCACTTTTTTTACCCCTACCTTGCGTCTATCCAATGTTCAGACAAATGTCAGTGGTATCTATACCCTCACGGCTCTGCAAGGCAACTGCCGTTCTTTCCCTTTAGAAATACCAGTACAGATAGTAGCCGTTCCAAAGATTATTTCTTTATCCACTCCTTTTCAAGTATGTGCTGGCGAACAGCTTATTCTCAAAGCAGAAGTTACAACCGCAAGTGGGATTTTTTGGGAAACCCCTGGTCGCGGAATATTAAGGGGTAATGAAATTATAATTCCTAGTGTTGCATCAATAGATTCGGGAAATTATGTTGTTTGGGCTACCCTAGGGAACTGTACTTCTAATAAACATACTCGATTCGTTCAGGTACTACAGAAGCCTAGACTACAGCTTAATACTAATGCTCCTATTTGCGAAGGACAAACTTTACGAATTTCAGCTAATTCTAGCTTGCAATCCATGAGCCTATGGGAATGGCAAGGACCTAATGGAACTTGGATAACGAACTCTGCTGAATTTCAAATTACTAATGTGCAAACTCTTCATCAAGGTATTTACAGGGTTAGGCAGCGAGCTGGAATTTGTAGCGCAACTGCTGAAATTTTCGCTACAGTACTTCCTAAACCTATAGTAAGTACATTGCCGCAAATACAAGCTTGCTGGGGGCAAACACTACAACTGCAGGCACAATCTACTTCCAGCGCACAGTTTTTTTGGCAAGGCCCTGTAAATTTTAGAGCGTACGAAGCTACCGCTTGGCTTTTTAATGTTGATTTCTCTCAAAGAGGAATTTATAGTGTGTATGCGATAGTTCAAGGGTGTACTTCAGAGGTGGCTACCACGGAAGTTCAAATTGCGCAGGCTCAGCTTATTCTCCCTTATACTACTTTTTATGGATGTGCACAAAGCTCTATTACAGTACCTTTCCAAATCGAAGGCAATTTTTTTCCTTATATTTTGCGCTATAGACGTCAGGGAACTAGCTTTGAATATGAATGTAAAAAAGCTCAAGATACATTATCTTTTACCATTGTTGAAAATGAAATTATCACTTTGGAATATTTGGTAGATTCCAAGGACTGTTTATCACCATTAAATAAAACTATTACGCTACAAATGCGTTCACTTCCTAGCGCTTCTTTCGATGGCAACGAGTTGTACTTTTGCAATCCAGCCCAAGCTTATTTGCCTTTTTACTTAAAGGGAATATCTCCTTGGCTAATTCGTTACAAGGTAAATGGGGTCTTGCAACCACCTTTGCAAGTAGTAACAAATTTTTCTTCTAGTACGTGGCAGCCTATTCTTTTGAATGTGCCCATTCCTAATGCACAAGCCGGGGTATATGAACTTGTGGAAGTTCAAGATGCAACAGGTTGTAAAGCTAGAGCCGCAGGAAGTTTTATTTTGAAATTTAGATCTAATGAAAGATATAATTTAGAAATTGATTCCTTAGTAATTGGCTGCGAAGGACAAAATGTTCTACAGGTTAGGGCAAAAGTATCGCCCCCTACAGAAGAAGCCTTTTGGCTAACACCACAAAATCAAAAAATGAACGTCTCTAATTTAGTATTCGCACCTTTTACTAAAGCCGATACCGGCACCTACACTTTTTATGGTATAGTAAGGGGCTGCACAGTAGCAACGGGAAAATCAAGAGTACAAGTTAGAAGCCGCCCCCCCTTGATTGATGTTGCTTCCAAAATAGAAATTTGTGAAAATCAAAATCTCATTTTAGGTCTAAGACCATTTGATAATAACACTTACTATTGGCGCGGCCCGGGAGACTTTTTCCATCAGGGAGATACTCTAAGGATAGGATCCACTACCACAAATAATGCTGGAATATATTCTGTTCAAAGAATACAAGCGGGATGTACTTCTGCTGTGAGTCAATTTGAACTAAGAGTACTTCCATTACCGGAGGCAAGCTTAGATTCTGTTTTACTTGTTTTTTGTGAAGATAGTCAGATAAGAGTTCCTATTTCTTTCAAGGGGACTGCTCCTTTCGCTATTACCTATCGAATTAATGGAGTACGACCTGTTCGAGCAAGTGGATTTTTAACTAGTCCTTATTATCTTGAACTTCCTCCCCTAGGACCTGGTTCTTACCTTTTTACCATTGAACAGGTTGAGGATGCTAGTACCTGTAGAACAGGAAGAGTAAGGGGCCAAACTTTAATTCAAGTTCGAGAGCCTTTGCGAATCCAGGAGGTTGAAAAAATAAGTCCTATTTGTCAAAAGGGTTACTTACAAGTGAAGGCAATAGGGGGAGGCGGAGAAAATTATAGCTATAAGCTTAGTAGCTATAATTTTGAGCAACAAAATTTAAGTGGGAGATTCGAAAACTTGGAACCCCAGCTATATAGTTTAACAGTCTCTAATGGGTCCTGCACAAAGATATTTTCTATAGACCTGACAGTTCGGCAGCCCATTCTTACCCATATTTTCCAGGATACAGCTAACCAGGGTCTGCAAATATTTTGGAATCCGGTTGCGGGAGCAATTCGCTATGAACTGCGCTACCGCAAGGTAAATGATAATGAATGGAATGTTATTACTGGGATTACACAAACGCAATTGCTGATTACTCAATTACTAGCTTCTACGAATTATGAATTTAGTGTACGAGCTATTTGTAGTAATGGTCTGTATAGTGATTGGTCTTTAATACGAACTGCGACATCTCCTAGGCTAACTAATTATTGTGGGCCACCGGTAGATTCTTTTATAAAAATTACTTCTGCTGAGAGTGCGACTGTACATTGGCAAAATCTACCTAACACAATTTGTACCATTTTGGAATATGGTTTAGTAGAGCAAGATCCTAATAGCTGGGCCATAGCTTTAGTTCCTAGTCCTGGAAAAAACTTTACACTTTCTAACTTAGAGCCTAATAAAAAATACGGGATTCGCTTAAAGAGTAATTGCAGTGCTTGCTCTGCAAGGCTGGGGTACTTTTCTACACCTATTTATATTGAATTTATTCCTTCGCATAATTTACGAATGAATTTGTATGATAAAAATTGTTTTTTACTCTACCCTAATCCTGCTAGAGAAAAAATAATATTATTTTGGAATAGTACAGAACTCTACAATAGTAGTAATAGTAATGAAGGAATTATGATAAAGATAGTAAGTGCTAGTGGAGTAGAAATTTTGCGAAAGTTGATAAAAGAAGTGAATAGTGATTCTTTCTGGGAAGAGGAGGTAGACATTAGGACTATACCTTCGGGGGTTTATGAAGTAGTGGTTCAAGATAAAGGTTTGGGATATAAGATTTTTTCTACTAAACTAGTAATTGTGAATTAATAATTTGCAGCTATAAGGATTAAGGCTTTACTAAAGTTGGAACTAAATTTTGCAGGAATTAAGGAAGTGGAGCAAATTGGTAAGTTGATTGGTAAGTTAAGGGGGGGGTATTGCTTATTTATTTCTTTGTCAAATAGAAAACAAAATGTTTTTCATCGAGGTCTGCAAAAATGGAGCTTTTTAAGCGGAATTTTTAGGGGGTATTTTTTATGTGTTTGATAATCAATAGGAAATTTTTCATCGACCTCCTTGTAAAAAATGCATTTTGGTAGGTCGACGAAATTCACAGGGTAATTATTTAGGTATAATAAGAACTGTGGAAAAAAATTTTTTTAGTAAAGTTATGATAATCAATTGGATAATGAGACTAAGTTTGTAAATTTAAGGCCAGAATGACGGGGTTTTAATCGGACCGTAGCGGAATTGAAATTGCCTATCCACCATTTTCATAATCCGGTGTTGATAACTTCTGTGACGAGTGTGGATGGTAGACAGGTGATAGAGTTTACGAGTGAGGCTATTGTCCATTGGGGTTGGCATGGTAAATACACTCGTCACCTGCCTCGCTCTTATTATCGAGATGGGTATTTGTATGTGGTGGGGTTTCAGTCTCCTTTTTATATTACCCATGTTGATGTGATGGGTGTTTTTTTTGATCCTGAGCAGGTTAGAGAGTTTAATTTGTGCGGAGAAG
>JANWXU010000075.1 GCA_025057395.1 Bacteroidia bacterium
CGCACAGTTTGAGTTGGAGCAGTGCGGGTACCAAGACGTTGACGTTAATGGTACAGAATAATAGCAATCCGGCTTGTATTTCTACGGTGCATACGGTGTTAGTGACGGTACATAGTGTACCCACGGCAGTTTTTACGGCGACGAATGTTTGTGCTAATAGTTCAATTTTGAATGTATTAAGCAATGTAGTGTATAATGGAGTAGGGGGTAGTGTGTTTACGTGGGATTGTGATGGGTGTGTGGGGGGCAATCCGAGTGGTGTAGGTCCGCATCAGCTAAGTTGGAGCAGCGTTGGAGTTAAAACATTGACATTGGTGGTAGCAAATGGGAGTAATCCTGTGTGTACGTCGCCAGCACATATGGTTTTAGTGACAGTAGAGCCTGCTCCTACGAGTCTATTTAACATTTCCAACCCTGTAATTTGTCATAATTCGGCAATTAATAATGTAACTACTACTTTAACATTTAGTGGAACCGCCGCTCCAAATGCTACTTACACATGGACTTGTAGTGGATGTATAGGTAATTTAAATAATACAGCAGGGCCTTATACGATCTCTTGGAATTCAACGGGGGTTAAGACTATAACTTTGCAAGTAACTAATAATTCTTTACCAATTTGTGTATCTAGTATTACTAGTGCTTTAGTGAGTGTTTTACCTACGCCAACTTCTACTTTTACGGCAACTCAAATTTGTGAAAATAGTGCGACAGCAAATATACTTTCTGCTGTTAGCTATACAGGTACCGCTGCAAATAATGCTCTATATGTGTGGTCATGTGACGGTTGTGTAGGGGGGGCACCCACAACGCAAGGGCCACACTCTTTGAGCTGGCAAACATCAGGTACTAAAACTCTAACCCTTGCAGTAACGAATCCGGGAGTTGTAGGATGCACTTCTCCAACTACTTCAGTTTTAGTGACGGTTTTGCCAACACCCACAAGTACATTTGCTGCCAATAATAGTTGTGTATTATCTTCTACTACCAATAATCTTACTACGTTACAATTTCAGGGCAGTGCAAGTGCAGGGGCAACCTTTAATTGGAATTGTAATGGATGTATTGGGAATTTAAGTAATACGGTAGGGCCCTTTAACATTTCTTGGAATAGCCCAGGTACAAAGACCGTTACATTGCAAGTAATAAATAATTCTTCTCCTGCGTGTACATCTATTACCTCAGTTGCATTGGTTACTGTGAACCCCGCTCCTACAAGTAATTTTAGTATTAGTGCTAATAGCATTTGTGTAGACTTTTCTACTACTAATGCAGTTACGATAGCTAATTTCACGGGAGTTGCTCAGAACGGGGCGACGTACACTTGGAATTGTGATAATTGTAATGGGGGCAATCCTACTACGCCTGGTCCGATAGCGCTATCATGGAATAGTGCTGGTATTAAAACTGTTACCTTGGTAGTTGCCAATCCAGGGACTCCTACGTGTGTGTCTACAATTAATACTGTCTTGGTAACAGTTAATCCTACTCCTACAAGTCAGTTCAGCTTAAGTAGTAATGTTATTTGTGCAGTTCCTTCTACTACGAATGCAACTGTTACTCTAAATTATACAGGGCAAGCCGCTAGTTCGAATGCAACTTACCATTGGACATGTGATGGGTGCAGTGGGCTAGGAGTTGGTCCTGGGGCGCATACTCTAAGTTGGAATACTGTTGGAGTAAAAACTATAACTCTTTTTGTTGTAAATGGTGGCAATACTGCTTGCACTTCTCCAATAAGCACCCAAGTAGTAACAGTAAATACTACTCCAACAAGTACTTTTACTGCAAACAGCGTTTGTGATAATACTTCTACAACTAATATTATTTCGACGATTAATTTTACAGGTAATGCTTCCGCTAATGCTTCATATACTTGGAATTGTGATGGTTGCCAGGGTGGAAATCCAAACACGGTAGGACCTCATCAATTGAGCTGGGCAACGCCAGGTACGAAGACATTAACTTTAACAGTGGTTAATAATGGTCAACCCAGTTGTACTTCGCCAACTACTACGGTTTTAATTACTGTAAATCCAACCCCCACTGGAAATTTTACACTTTCGGCTACTAATATCTGCTCGCAGGGTTCAGTAGTCAATAATTCTACAGTCATAACTTATGCAGGTTCCAATGCAGGACCTAATGCAGTCTATCATTGGGACTGTGCAAGTTGTATTACACCTCCTACAAATACTGTTGGGCCTCATATTTTAAGTTGGGCAACTCCAGGTACCAAAACGATTAGTTTGTATATTGAAAATCCAACACAACCTCTGTGTACTTCACCTATTGCTACTATGAGCGTTGTGGTAAGTTCTACCCCGACAAGTAGCTTCATTGTATCTTCACCCGTTTGTACTCATAACTCCTTGGTGAATAACTTTACTACTGTTACATTTGTAGGGAGCGCTCAACCCGGAGCTACATATATATGGAATTGTGATGGGTGTATTACTCCCCCAGCTTCGGTAGTGGGTCCTCATCAATTAAGCTGGGCAACCCCAGGAACTAAAACCATCACGTTATCGGTGGTTAATCCGGGGGTTGCAGGATGTACTTCTGCTCAAAGTGCAGAAATAGTAGTGTGTAATCAAACTCCTAATCCTACTTTTATTGCTACCAGTGCGGTTTGCCAAAATACCTCTACATTAAATAATGTAGCTACCTTAACATATATGGGAACTTTGCCAATAGCTCAATACAGTTGGGATTGTGATGGTTGTTTAGGGGGTAATCCCGTGGGTGGCGGTCCACATTCTGTATCCTGGAGTGTTCCTGGCACTAAAACGGTAACTTTGGTAGTAACAACGCCAGAAGGTTGTGTCGCCTCTCATACGAATATTGTAACAGTGCACCCTACTCCAGTGAGCGATTTTACCCTTAGTAGTGTAGTTTGTGCTAATGATCAAACACCCGTAAGTTTCACCGGTACTCTAGGTAATGGTACTACTACTTATACTTGGAATTGTGGGGGCTGCGTAGGAGGAAATCCGAACGGACCAGGGCCACATTATTTGAGTTGGGCAAGTGCGGGAGTAAAAACAGTAACACTGGTAGTAAATAGTGGTGGTTGCCAGCCTGGTGTTACTGCCAAAACTATTACTGTTCATCCTTTACCCTCTGCTAAGTTTACTGCTACTAATGCCGTTTGTGAAGGGCAAAATGCAACGTTGCAGTTTATAGGAACTCCTACTAACAGTGCTACTTATCAGTGGGATTGTGCAGGCTGTGTACAAACTCCACTATCAGGTATAGGACCCCACGTTGTTTCATGGAATTTTGGAGGTAATAAAATTGTGAGTTTACTAGTAACTAATCCAATCACGGGGTGTGATTCCTCAATGTCTTTAATTGTAAGCGTAATTCCTATTCCGGGTGCCCCTGTAGTGTATGACCAACATAGATGTGGACCAGGAGTAGTAACTTTTACTGCTCAAATGGGTTTACCTGCAGGACAGCAATTAAGGCTATTTGATACGCCTAATGGTGGTACTCCTATTCAGGTACAAAATTCTTCACCCTATACTTTTACCATACCATCTTTAAGTGTAACTGCTACTTATTATCTTGAAAGTTATGCACCCGCTGCAGCTTGCTCTAGTGTGAGGTCACCTGTTGTAATAAATATTCATCCTATACCAGGTTTAGCTAGTGCTTCAACTGTTTCTCGGTGTGAACCAGGGCCTGTTACAATTACACCTCAAATGAGTGCTCCTATGGGTACACATATCTTATTGTATGATGCGCCCTTGGGAAGCGTGCCTATTGCAAGTGATGGTACTCTTCCTTATTTATTGCCAATTAATTTTGTGAGCACT
This sequence comes from Bacteroidia bacterium, assembly GCA_025057395.1. Classification (GTDB taxonomy): domain Bacteria; phylum Bacteroidota; class Bacteroidia; order J057; family JANWXU01; genus JANWXU01. Next base: position 3,822 of record JANWXU010000075.1, read on the forward strand.
ACGAGCACTTATTATTTAGAAGTTATTAATAGTCAAACGGGATGTACGAGTTCTTCAAGAGCTGCGGTAGAAGTAGTCATTCATGCTTTACCTGATGTTCCTTCTGTAGCAAACTTATATCGCTGCGGAAGTGGACCTGTTACCTTTACTGCTTCCTTAAATAACGCTACTGCTAGCGAAATCAGTCTTTTTACGCAGTCTAATTCTAATACAGCAATTGCTACTGCAACTTCAGCGCCCTTTTTATTAGGGGTACCTAACATTACTACTACTACTACTTTTTACGTAGGTTCTAAGAATCCTACTACTGGGTGTATAAGTATGAAGGTACCTGTAGTTGCAGAAGTTATTCCTTTGCCTACTTCACCGACAGCTAATGCGGTTAGTCGTTGTGGTGCAGGCGTAGTTTACCTCACTGCTACTATGGGTATTATTCCAGGAAATAAGGTATATCTATATACCCAGAATATTGGAGGGGTAGCAGTAGACTCGAGTAGCACTACTTTTGTATTGCAAACTCCTTATACTACCACTACTACTACTTATTTTATTGAAGCGAAAAAAGAACCATGGGGATGCATTAGTGCACAAAGAAATTCGGTGGTTGTGACTATTCATAGTGCAATAGGAACTGCTACTGCCTCTGTAGTAACTCGTTGCGGGCCTGGAATTGTAACTTTTACAGGAAACATGGGTACCCCTGCAGGAAATGCCATGCGTTTATATGACCAACCCCAAGGAGGAGCAGTTCTATACCAAACTGCTACAACTCCTTATCTATTGCATACACAGTGGGTAACCACTTCTACCACCTTTTATGTTACTGCCGTAGACTTAAATACCGGTTGTGAATCTGAGAGATATCCTGTTTCAGTGACTATAAATCCAGTACCGGGTTCTCCAGCTGTACCGCCTATCAATAAATGTGGAGCAGGTCCTATTGCCATACAGGCTGCAATGACTAATCCTATGGGGCAAGAAATGAGACTTTATACACAGCCTTTTGGAGGAAGTGCAGTAGCTATTGCTTTTGCACCGCCGTATAATATGATAGCGCCCCCTATTACTGAAACTACTACATTTTATGTGGAAGCATATGTTCCATTTACAGGATGTGCAAGTTTAAGGACGCCAGTAGTGGTTAATCTACACAACATTCCTACTTTACCTCCTGTAGTAGATAGCTATAGGTGTGGGCCTGGTGTAGTTACTTTTGTGGCGGGAATGGGTAGTCTTAGTGGTACTGAATTGAGGTTGTATGAAAGCCTTACTAGCACTACACCTATAGTAGTTGACTCTCAGCCACCATTTGAGTTGATTTCTCCTTACATTACTACTACTACTACCTTTTATATTTCTGCTTATGATTCCGCATCTGGATGCGAAGGTTTAAGAAAAACGGTAGTAGCTACAATCTATGACAATATTGAGCAGCCGAGTGTTGCAGGAGTTGTACGTTGTGGCCAAGGTACAGTAACATTTAGTCCTATTCTTAACTTTGTATTGCCTAGTTCTGAAATGCGTTTATATACGCAACCCTTTGGAGGCATTCCAGTAGCCACTTCTAGTGTATTCCCTTATTTATTACAAACGCCTTCTATTAGTAATACTACTACTTTTTATATTGAACACTTTGATATTGCAACTGGTTGTTTTTCCGAAAGAGTGCCAGCGATAGCAACTGTTAATACTTTGCTTGGACTACCGTATGCTGAAAATGTAACGCGTTGTGCAGAAGGATTTGTTACTTTCTCAGCGCTGATGGGTTTGCCTGCAGGTAATTCAATTCATTTGTATACTAGCCAAAGTGCTACTGTTTCTATTGCTAGTGCTAATCAATATCCATTTCTTTTAGAGGCTTACGTTACCACTACTACTACCTTTTATTTAGAAAGTAGTGCTACTAATGGCTGTGTAAGCAGTAGAACCCAAGTAGTAGCCTTTGTAAATAATATTCCGGTGGCTCCTGTGGCTCAAAATGTTGCTCGGTGTAAGCCAGGACCCGTAACAATTACCGCCTTGGCTCCCTTTATACCTGGGCATCAAATGCGCTTATATTCTGTTCCTTTTGGAGGCATTCCTATTGCTGTAGATGAAACTCCAGAATATACTCTAACAATACCCTATGCGTCTTATACGAATGTGTATTATGTTGCTTATGCGGGGCCACATTGGGGGTGTGAAAGCGATAGAGTACCCGTGACGGTAAATATTCATAACACTCCACCAGCGCCTTATGTAGTAGGTGCGCATAGGTGTGGGCAGGGAAGTATTACATTTACTGTAAATCCAAGTTCGTATTCATCTGGTTATGTATTTGAGTTATACCCAGATATTAGTGGTAGTAGTGTACTTACTACTTCTGTAAATGCCCCTTATACTTTAGAAACTCCAACTATAGTTGCTACAACTACATTTTATGTAGCTACGCGTAATACTCTCAATGGTTGTATAAGTGATAAAATACCCGTGATAGCTGAAATTAGAGAACTCCCGGGTATGCCATTAGCTGCGAATGTTAACATTTGTGGTCCAGGAGTGGCTGTATTTACGGCGAGTATGGGTATCCCCGCAGGTTCTTATATCCGTTTATTAGATGCTCCTAATAACGGATTCCAAATAACTTCTAGTGGACTTGCTCCTTATATTTTATCCACACCTTACATCACCACTTCAACTTTATACTTTTTAGATGTGGTGAACCAGATAACAGGTTGTACAAGTGCAGCGGTACCCGTGAGAGCTAATGTTATTCGATTGCCAGAACCGCCTTCAGTTTTACCAATTAGAGTATGTAATCCACAAAGTGTAGTATTTACTGCTCAAAATGTTATAGCAGGAGATATAATTAGGCTTTATACACAGCCCTCGGGTGGAAATCCTATAGCTACTTCAATATTACCACCATATGAATTGCGTACGCCATTAGTAACTTTTACTACTACTTTTTATGTGGAAAGATATGAGAATGCTACTGGTTGTGCGAGTATAAGGCTACCCGTGGAGGTAATGGTACAAAATGGGCCTGATATACCCTTTGTAAGTGAAGTTAGTCGATGTGGCAGTGGGGAAGTTACTTTTACGGTACTAAATGTTCCGGCTTTAGGTTCTGTTCGTTTATACACAAGCGAAATAGGGGGGGCTCCCATTGTTACAGACGCGGGTGAACCTTATTTGCTTACCACTTCCGTGAGTGAAACTACAAACTTTTATATTTCTGTTGTGGATGAAGTAACGCAATGTGAAAGTCGTCGTGTTTTAGTGAGGGCAGTGGTGAAGTCTTTGCCTATGCCAGTGAATATTCCGCTGTTTTCTCGTTGTGATTCCGGAGTAGTAAATCTTATTATTCCTGCCTATGAAAATGATCTTGTTGTAAAATTGTACACTCAGTCTACAGGGGGGCTTCCTGTTTCTAGTGATAATACCTTACCGTATGAGCTAAAAACTCCGTATACTACTAGAAACACCCAGTACTTTGTTGAGTTGGAAAAAGACGGATGTAGTTTAGAAAGAATCTCTGTAAATGTAGATATATTACCTAAGCCCGAGCCTCCAATCAGTGAGAACGTATCTCGTTGCGGAGCAGGCGCAGTAGTGTTTAGTGTAGTTGCGGCACCCGGGCATGCAGTACACATGTATCGTACGCAGCAAGATATGATGCCCATTGCTACAACTACCCTAGTACCCTATGAGTTAGCCACTGAGCAGCTTGTTGCAACAACTACCTACTGGTTAGAGTTACAAAACTTAGCAAACGGATGCAAAGGGGAAAGGGTTCCGGTTGTAGCAGAAGTGCGACCTCTTCCGCCGACCCCATTATCTGCAGATGTGAGCCGCTGTGGCGAAGGAGTGGTTACCTTTACTGTAAACCCAAATGGGGCAAAAGAAATACGACTTTATGATGCATCTAATGAGGGTGTATTAATTTCTTCGGCAATTAATTCTCCATATGAAATAGTAAGTGGTTATAATTCAACGACTACTACTTATTATTTGACAGCCTACGATGAAAATACTAATTGTTTAGGGCGGAGAATTCCTGTAGTTGCTACCATTCATTCGGTACCATTACCTCCCATAGGCCAACCTGCTTCCATTTGTGGTGCTGGTTCTGTAAGAATTTCTGTTATGCATGGTTCTATTCCTGGGGACGGTGTGAGGTTATACACTTTACCAAGTGGTGGGGCACACATAGCTTCTGCATTGAATTTGCCGGTAGATTTTCAAACACCATTTATCACTACTACAACTATTTTCTACCTAGAGAGCTTTACACTTGCTCAAAATTGTACAAGTGAACGCTCTGCAGTGACGGTATCGGTTATTCCACGTCCTGAGAGCCCAATTGTATTTTCTACAGGACGCTGTGGAGCGGGTAATATTTCTATTAAAGTTTTAGGTGTAGGTGGTAATCAGGTTCGGTTCTACGAGCAATTATATGGAGCCAATGTTATTGCCCAGATAGAAGGAGATAATACAATTGTTACCCTTGGTCCAATACATAATACTACTACCTATTACGCAGAGGCTTATAATTTTAGTACTGGCTGTACTAGTGAGAGAGTATCAGTAATAGCAAATGTTTATCCTGTTCCGGCACCGCCTTTACCTATGGAATTGCGAGTTTGTGGGGAGCGCGTTGTTACTTTCCTTCCTAATTTACTTGCTCCTTATGGCAACGAAGTTAAGCTTTATGCCCAGATGTACGGAGGGACCGCTATTACTACAGCAAAAGGACCCATATTTGAAATATCAACGCCTACTATTACTACCCATACTACATTTTATTTAGAAAGTTCTATTGATAGCTTAGGGTGTGCGAGCTCACGTTCGCCGATAGCTATTGAATTTATCCAGCCCCCAATGGCTCCCGAATCGATGAGTAGTGTAGCATGTGCAAATTCTCCTGCTATTTTCCGAATTGCTACCTTGCCACAAAGTGGTTTATCTTATCGACTATATAATCAAATTACAGGAGGAGATATTGTAGCTAATGTTGCTTTTGCTCCTTATAATTTGGTTGCTCCATTGGTAAGTTCTAATACTACTTTTTACCTAGAAGCTTATCATTCTTTTACTAATTGTGCAAGTAGAAGAGTGCCAGTAGAGGTACGAGTCTTTGAGCAACCCGCACTTCCTATTGCAACGGATATCACCATTTGTAAACCATCGAGTGTAGTTATTACTGCTCATATGCAAGCCCCCTATGGAAGCGAGATTCGTCTCTATACAGAGCCTATGAGTAGTACCCCCATGTTAATAGATGATGCTGCTCCCTTTGAATTAGAAACTCCTTTTATTACTACAAATACTGCATTTTATATTTCTTCTTATAATGCTATTTCGGGGTGTGAAAGTGAGAAAAAGGCAGTACGTATTCAATTTTTGCCAGAGTTATCTGCTCCGCAAGTGCAGAATGTAATACATTGCGGAGCAGGGAGTGTAATATTCACAATAAATGCACCTGCCGGAGAAACGGTAAGGCTATATTCGGATAAGAACGCTAATATTCCGTTGGATGAAGATAACTCTGTTGAATATACTTTATCTACCCCCTATATTACTACTACTACCATTTTCTATGTGGAAAGGAATAAAGATAACTTCTGTCCCAGCTCAAGGGTTCCAGTTATAGTGACAATTGAGCCATCCCTGATTGCTCCTACAGTGAGAGATATTTCCGTATGTGGGGCACAAACAGTTACTTTTACTGTACAATCGAGTTATGCAAGTAACATCAAAGTGCAGCTGTTCACTAGTCCTTTAGCGCAAGCACCTATAGCTCAAGATTCTATTTATCCTTATATTTTTGAAATTGATGTTAATTCAACGACTCAGTATTATGTAAGGTTAGCTAGTTTAACAAGTAACTGTAATAGTCCTTTCTCTTCTTTGCAGATTACTGTTCATAGTTTACCCCAGATGCCGGCTTCTAGTAATGTAGCGATTTGTGGTAGTGGTTCGGTTACGTTTACGGCGGCAAGTAATGGTAGTGATGGAGTAAGGCTTTATACTCAAAGTATTGGAGGTGAGCCTATTAGTGTATCAGCTTCTAAACCTTACCTGCTAATGACTCCCACAATCACTACTACTACAACTTTTTATTTAGAAGCTTTTGTGATTGGTACAGGGTGTAATACTTCGCCCCGTGTTCCTGTTATTGCACAAGTACATCCTGCACCCGCAGTTCCCAGAGTACAAGATAGTTATCGGTGTGGTAGTGGTAAATTAACTTTCACAGTAACTAGCTTTGGAGGTAATATCACGAAGCTATACTTGGATGTAGCAGGTGGCACACCGATTGATGTAGATATACCTAGCGATCAATTTTTAATTACTCCCTTTATTACTACTAATACTACTTTCTACATTGCTAGTGTAGACACGATGTTTAAGCCTAGCTGTGAAAGTCCAAGAGTTGCGGTGCGAGCTACTATATTCCCTCTACCTGCTATTCCTAATTTCGAGCCAGTAGTGCGCTGTGGGCCAGGCAGTGTAGAACTTAAATTTAGTACTATTCAAGAAGTGGGTACTACTATTCGTTTATATTCCACTTCTTCAGCGCCGAATTATTTCTGGGCAGATGACGTAGCACCCTATCGCTATTTCTTACCCTATCTTTCCACTTCTACTACTTATTATGCGGAAGTATACAATAATGTGACAGGCTGTAGCAGTGCACGCAAAGAAGTTCCATTAACTATTTTGCAGCTTCCTGCACCCCCTAATGCAATAGAAGCTACGAGATGCGGGCCGGGTACTATCACTCTAACTATTACCTATCCTAGTCCTAACTATAGTTTACTCTTATACGAGTCAAGCGAAGGAGGTATTCCTAAATATCGATCAGACATAGCCCCCTATCTTTTCGAACTTAGGGTAGGAGATTCCCCGGCTACATGGTATGCTGCGGTGAGAAACGAAAGTTGTGAATCTGAGCGAGTTCCTATAAAGATAACCCCCTTGCCTTTGCCTAGTACTCCAATACTTCAACCCCTTAGTCGATGTGGCAAAGGAAGCTTTATTATTGAACCTACTAACTTGGATCCTAGTGGTATTGAAGTGTTATTATATACAATTCCAGGTGAAGATTTTATCCTAAAAGATAACTATCCGCCTTATCAACTGGTTACGCCAGAGGTATTTACTCATTCTACCTATTATGTTGCGGCAAGAAGTTTGGTTACGGGTTGTTCTACGCCTTTAGTACCTGTATCATTAGAGATAGAATTGACTCCGCCAGTTCCATATGTTGCTGAAGTGATTCGTTGTGGCATTGGTTCAGTAGTATTTTCTTTATCTCATACGTTGCCAGTTGGCTTACAAGCTTCTCTGTATGTGAGTAATACCGGAGGACAACCCCTTACTCAAACTTTGCAATATCCTTATGAGCTTACTACACCGATGATTACTACTACTACTACTTTCTATGTGGAGGTATCACGTAATAGGTGTAGTAGTACACGTACTGCAGCTATTGCTAGGGTGGTTCCCCAACCTGGGGTTCCAAGTGTAACTTCTGTAAGGCGCTGTGGAGCAGGAGATATTACTTTTACAGCTTTTATGGGTAATCCTGCAGGTCAAGAATTTCACTTATTTGATTCCCCAACAGGAGGAAATTTGATAGCTAAAGCGCCTGCTAATAACGGTTTTCTTACTTTAACAAATATTGCTACGACTACTACTTATTATTTGGCAAGTGTGGTACCGGGTAGTTTCTGCGAAAGTGAACGTACCCCAGCAGTAGCCCTTATCCATAATCCTCCTATTCTTCCGATTGTGGAAAGTGTATATCGTTGTGGTCCAGGAAACGCCTCATTTACGGTGTATGCGCCTACTTCGTTGGCTATTAAGTTGTATACCCAACCTACAGGAGGTAATCCACTGATAACTACGTTAAATGGTAGTCCCTACTACCTACCTCTTTCTAATATTTCTACTAATACTACGTTTTATATTACTACACAAGAATTAGGTACAAATTGTGAAAGTGAAAGAGTAAGTGCTAATATCATTATTCACGATTTACCGGGTGCTCCACCAGCAGGAAATGTTACTTTGTGTGAGCCTAGCCGCTTAACCCTAACTATAAGCACTATTCTGCCAGCAGGGTGGGCAGTTCGATTGTATGATTCTGCAGTAAGTCAGAATGTAATTACTTCTGACAATGTACTGCCCTATGAACTAATTACACCACTTGTTAGTACTCATACAGAATTTTATGTTTCAATTATCAACCCACAAACAGGATGTGAAAGTAATCGGTCTAAGTATTGGGTATATGTGCACAGTAAGCCTAATACTCCTACTGTACCCTCTGTTTCCCGCTGCGGTATTGGAAATATTGAACTTATGGTGAGTGGAGTAACAGTAAATCAGCAAGTGTTTATTTATGATTCTCCATTTGCAGAAGCTCCTATACACAAGCTCACGCAAGTGCCATGGGTATATAATACAGATATAGCTACTACTTCTAGGTACTATATTCGTACTTTTGATCCCGCCACCGGGTGTTTAAGTTCACCTGTGGAAGCCATTGCTGAAGTATTACCAGTTCCAGAACCTCCAATTGCACGTAGTGTTTCACGGTGTGGAATAGGGCAATTAACTATTACACCTGTGTTGTTGAATCAGTTTGGCTTAGGGGTAAGACTTTATACGCAAGCGATAGGCTCCTCTGCCTTGGCTCAAAGTGAGCTTCCTCCCTACCATATCCAAACTCCTTGGCTTACTACTCACACTACCCTGTGGATAGCCTCTTATGATAAGACGGGAGGATGCGAAAGTCCGAGGGTACCAGTAGCTGTGGGTATACACTCCATGCCAGATGCTCCTATTGTGCAAGGGGTTAATCGTTGTGGACCGGGTACAGTGGTCTTTTCTACTTCGTTAGCACCAGGAAATGCATTTGTAGGCTATCTCAATATCAGCACCACAGTACCATTTGGTACGGATAACTCTGCTCCCTATGAGCTTACAACACCAGAAATTAGCAGTACTACTACTTTCTTCTTTCAGGCTGTTAATTTAGCATCAGGGTGTTCGAGTCATAGAGTTTCCGCTACAGCCGAAGTATTAAACTTGCCTAGTGCACCGCAAGCTGCTGACATTCAAATTTGTACTCCAGGGGTAGTAACCCTTACTGTTTATCAATCCAATCCAAGTACTACTAGGGCTTTCTTACTAGATAATGCTTATATGCCAATAGTTAGCGGCATTGGAAGTGAGACTTTATTAACAACACCTTTGGTAACTACTACTACTACTTTCTATTTACAGGCAGTACATCCTGTTACAAATTGTTCTAGTAACTTTGCTTCGGTGGTAGTCAAAGTTCTGGATAAAATAGTTCCTCCTAGAATCGCAGACGTAAGTAGATGTGGAGCAGGTCCTATTACACTAACTGCTATAGTAGGTGCTGGAAATTTTGAGTTGCGTTTGTATGATTCTGCAGAGGCTACAGACTATTTATTATCACTTTCGAGAGAACCGTTCGTATTCAGTATACCTCATGTTCAATCGAGTACAACTTACTATTTAGAAGCTTTTAATCCTATAACGGGTTGTAGTAGTACGCGAGCTGCTGCAGTAATTACCATCCATCCACAGCCTTTTATAGAAACAATTAACAGTGCGGGTAGTGGATGTAAAAATAGTATTTTGCAGTTAGAGGCGGTGGTACATAATGCTACGTCCATTATATGGAGCGGTCCTAATGGATTCACAAGTACAAGTGCTTCTATTGCGCTGAATTTAAGTTCTAGAGAAGCTGCAGGGGTTTATACCGTGGTAGCTTCCAATGCGAATTGTAATTCTCAGTCTTATACTTTCCCCGTAAATCCAATTACTGTGACATCTCCAGTTATTTCATTTAGGGGTTCGCCAAGTCCAACACTGCGTATTTGTGAAGGTGAAAACATTTATTTGAAGGTTGAAAATGATCTATCATTCCCAGCAGGAACAACTTTTATTTGGCATGGGCCTATTCACTATAAAGTGAAAGATGTTCCGCACGATACAATTTTTAATGCTCAAACTATTAATGAAGGATACTATTACCTTACGGCTATTGTGAACGGCTGTACCTCAGACTATTCTAATGAGTTATTAGTATATGTAGCTAAAAAACCAGAACCGCCCGTAGCGCGTAACCTTGGTCCATACTGCTTAGGTAGAGATTCTATTCGCATTTTCGCTACTACTGTTCCAGACGCTCTTATCTACAAATGGTATGGTCCGAATAATCAAATTGTAGAAGGCCAAAGTTTACGTCTACCCAATATCATGAGTAATGCTGGGGTCTGGAAAGTCGAGGTAATAACTCGTACAGGCTGTACTACCAGTACTGCTGCTACTAATGTGATTATTTATCCTATTCCTCAGCCTCCCGCTCTTATTACTCGAAATGAAATATGTAGTGGTGAGCAGTTAAAAATTAGAGCTTCAGGGGCACAGGGGGCTAGGTATATATGGAGAGGTCCTAATGGTTTGAATATTACTACTACTAGTGATTCACTGGTGATTAATTCGGCTTCTTTAGCACAGGCGGGCAGTTATAGCGCAGCGGTAATTGTTAACGGTTGTACTTCTCAATTCTCACGTATTGGCGTAGCTGTTAAGCCTACTCCAGTAGTTAGTGCTCTGCGAACAAACGCACCTCTTTGTAGTGGTAGTGATTTAGTACTCACTGCCTTTGCTACAGAAAATGCTGTTCTCCTATGGCAAGGACCTAATAATTATACTCATATTACTTCTGATAACTCTATAACTATACCAGCTGCTACTTCTCTGAACGGTGGAAATTATAGAGTATGGGCAATAATGGATGGTTGTACTTCTACAGTGAATGGGGTAGATGTACAGATTTATCCTATTCCTAATCGTCCCTCTATAGGCGGAGATACTAGTGTTTGTGTGGGGAGTCAATTATTGTTTGCAGTACCCATTGAGCCTAATACACAATACTATTGGAAAATGCCGAATCAGGAGATTATTCGCTCTACGGCACTATCTCTAAGCGATGTACAGCTCAATGCTTCGGGTACTTATGAGGTCTATGCTTATGCTAATGGCTGTACGAGTGCTCCCGCAAGAGTACATATACAAGTAAATCCTATTCCTGCGCCTCCAGTACTTCGCGGTAAGAATACTTATTGCGTAGGTGAGACTCTGAGCTTTAGTACTGTGCCCCAGCCTAGGACTCAATATTGGTGGCAAGGTCCAGCAGGTTTTGTGGCAGAAGGAATAAGGATAGAAATTCCTGATATCAGCCCTATATATGCAGGAAATTATACTGTGTATGCTATTTCTCGGGGGTGTACTTCTGCTCCTAGTACGATTACGGCTGAGGTGTTACCCTTGCCAGGACGTCCTTCGTTATTTTCAAATTCACCTGTGTGTGCAGGTTCCAACTTAAACATAACCGCAAATGTTGTAGCCCAGGCTACTTATGTATGGCAAGGTCCTAATGGCTTTAGCAGCACTTCCTTAAGCAATATATTAAGCATTACCAATGTAAATTTTGCACATGCGGGTACTTATACTTTGGTGGTAGTAGTAAATGGCTGTACTTCTTTACCGGCTACGATAAATGTCAATATATTAGGGCTACCTGTTCAACCTACCATCTTTACTAATTCACCAATTTGCACAGGACAAACTCTATCACTTTCCACTATTCCACAAGCGGGAGTAACTTACAGTTGGCGTGGACCTAATGGATTTGTGGCTAGTGGAGCCCAAGTTTCCCGATTTGCAGCTAATACTACTATAAGTGGAATTTATGAGCTTATAGCAAGGGCAGGAAGCTGCTCCTCCACAGCGGTTTCTGTAAGAGTAGTGGTCAATGAAACTCCGCCTGCGCCAAGTATTAGTAGTAACGCACCTATTTGCCAGGGGCAAGAGTTAAAGCTTAGTGCAGGGGCGCAGAGTGCAGCAACCTATATTTGGAGTGGTCCGGATAATTTTGCAGCTCAAGGAGCCTTAGTTTCTCGAGTAATAACTAGCTCTGTGCAAGCTGGTGTTTACAGTGTAATAGCAGTAGCCAATGGCTGTACCTCAGAAATGACAACTCTGGATGTAGAGGTCACAACATTCCCTGAATTGCAGCCTAGTAGCAATGCTCCTCTTTGTATAGGGCAGACTCTTAATTTAACCGCACAATTTATTCCTGGGGCTGCTTACTATTGGGTAGGACCTGATTTCTTTGTTTCTAATATGCGAATGCCCAAAGTATTTAATATGACACCTGCAAAAGCAGGCGTATATACAGTAGTGGCTATCTTGAACGGGTGTACTTCGGCTCCTGAGTTTGTGAATGTGCAGGTACTACCTCAGCCTCCAATGCCAGGTATTAGTACTAATGAACCAGTTTGTCAGGGAAGTTCTTTACACCTAAGTGGTAGTTCTATTCAGGGAGCTAATTATTACTGGAGTGGTCCTAATGGTTTTACTGCCTTTACGCAAAGCGTTACTATAAATAATGTAACCTCTAGTGCTGAAGGTTACTATACCCTTTATGCAGTGGTAGGTAGCTGTACTACGGTAACTAACTCTAAGTTTATAACTATTCATCCTACGCCTGCGGCACCAGTAGTAAGTAGTAATTCGCCCATTTGCGAAGGAAATTCGGTAGTACTCAATGCTACTTATGTACAAGGAGCCTCCTATCTATGGAAAGGACCTAATGGATTTGTTTCAACGCAGCAAAATCCAGCGCCTTTCCCCGCTATTGGAGCACTAGCTGGTGAATATACTCTAGTAACAATTCAAGGAAATTGTACTTCGCAACAGGTTACGACCAATATTCAAGTACTAAATAGGCCTAGCAGACCTAATATAGCTGCTCCTAGGGCAGTTTGTCAAAATGGTGAACTTATTCTCAGAGCCTTTGCAGAAAGTGGTGCTTCTTATTACTGGAGCGGTCCTGAAAACTTTACAGCAACTACGCAACAAGTAACTCCTAGCATTAGCTCCTTACAAGGTAGCCAGGCGTACAGTGTAGTAGCTGTCTTAAATGGCTGTACAAGTGCACCTGCGGTTGCTAACGTGGATATTCTTATTGCGCCGCAGAACCTAGCTGTTAGTTCGAATGCTCCTATTTGTGAAGGAAGTACACTAGTACTTACGGCAACTGCTACAGCCTCGCCTACTTATACATGGCAAGGTCCTGCCGGTTTTGCGGTGACTCAAGTTTCGCCGCAAATAGTTAATATTAGGACTAGTCAGGCAGGTATTTATACAGTTACGGCTCAAATAGGGGCTTGTAGTGTACAGCGGACGGTAGAGGTATTAGTTTATCCTCAGCCTCAGGCTGTTATAATTAATCAAAAGAATGCTACTTGTACCCCGGGAGAAGTTGAGCTAAGGGCTCAAAGTGGTCAGCAATTATTATATTCTATCAATGAAGGTCCATTTAGTAACACTTCAGGTCTATTCAGGGGCTTAGCACCAGGTAATTACCTCATTCGTTATACTAACGGTCAATGTACAACGGCAGTACCTATTACCATTACTGATAATTCAGTACCTAGCATTACGCAAATTCAACCTGCTTTGCAAGCTCATAGTATGCTTTCCGTAAGTTGGGAAGCAGTGAATGGAGCGCTGGGCTATAACCTGAGCTATCGCAAAGCAGGAAGTAATGAGCCATGGCAAACCATTAATGATATTCCTTCTACAAGCTATGTAATAACAGGGTTAGCAAGTAACGCAGTCTATGAATTTAGGGTGCAAAGTATTTGTGGGGTTCGTAATTTCTCACCCTTTTCGCCAATTAGAACTGGAATTACGGAACGAGAACCACAAGAGCAACCCTGTCCTGCACCTAGTAGCATTAATGTTGAGTTAGTAAATTCGAGCAGTGCCCGTGTGCTTTGGACACCTGTGCTAAGTGGCGTAACTTGTTATGTAATTAGTTATGGTTCGCTAAGTAATAGTCCGGATAGTTGGAATACTTTATTAGTACCGCATCCATCAAGTTCACTATTGCTTGAGAACCTACAAGCGGGTGTAACTTATGGTGTAACCATTCGTTCGAACTGTACTAATTGCTCAGCGCGCAATGGTGTTCTTTCGAACTGGTTAGCTCCGAGAACCTTTACACCTCTTAATACTAAAGCAGAAAGCTTTGTTTCTCAGGAGTTTGATGCTGTACTTTATCCTAATCCAACTTCTGGTAATTCGCAGATTAGTATTACTACTTCTAATATCCAAAATTCCATTACAATAGAAATCTTCACCATTACAGGTACTTTGGTATATCATAAAAACGTATTCCCAACCTCTACTCTTGTTGAGGAGTATATTGATCTAGAAGATAAACCTGCGGGTATTTATTGGGTGCGGATTACCCAGGGTAGCGTTGAAAAACGAGAGAAGTTAATACTCCGTTAGACGTGAATTTTATAGATGATGATATAAGGTGGTCCTCGGACCACCTTTTTTATTTTTATTTTACTAAAATGTTAAAAAAGGTCATATATTTAGTTTAGAATTTTGAATTAATATGGACTGTTTAATTCTCGGAGTAATTAGATTTACTTTTTTTTATTTTTTACTAGTACCCTGTCTTTTTGCTCA